>NZ_CP015637.1:0-370000 GCF_001708445.1 Pseudomonas fluorescens | reverse complement strand
TCGGCAGCGGCATGACGGTGACCCAGCAGCGCAACCTGAAATTGAACTTCAGCGACTCTTTCATCATTGTCGGCCAGACCGTGTTGCTGCATCCCGACCTTGCCGGCAAGGTCAGCAGTATCGAAGACCTGGATGATGCCGGTTATCGAGTCGTCGCCATCGAGGGGACGACCGGTGAGTTGGCCGCCAGGCGATTCCTTGGAGCGGCGCGGTTACGCACGTTCCCGACGCCGGAAGAAGGCGTGCGTCAGGTGGTAGAGGGCAAGGCCGACGCTTTTATCCACGATGCGCCTTACAACCTGATCGCCATCGCCAAGCCCGAAAACAGCTCGCTGTTGGCCCTGGAGCAGCCTTTCACCTATGAGCCACTGGCGTTCGGCCTGAAAAAAGGCGATTACGACAGCCTCAATTGGATCAACCATTTCCTGAACCAGGTGGCCCAGGACGGGACCTACGATCGTCTGTATGACAAGTGGTTCAAGGACACCGCCTGGATGGCGGAAGTCTACTGAAGTCATAACTGCTTACACATCAATCAATGGCTATTGCCAGGTGGCGAAGTGTCTGCCTCTGCGCTTTGCTGCACCGTTGTAGGGCGTTTCTGACATACCCCGACAACAAATCCCGGTGAAACCTTTGTGACAGGCATCGAGTGGGTTAGGATCGCACCCCGAAATGGTGCAGCCCTTTTGCGCGCCGACCTCATAAGAATGGTTCAGGGGACTTGATGATGAAAAAGTATCTTTCGATGCTGCTGCTCGGCGTCACCGCGCTGGTCGCGGCCAATGCGGCCCAGGCCGGCGCGATCGATGATGCGGTCAAGCGCGGCACGTTGAAAGTCGGCATGGACCCGACCTACATGCCGTTCGAAATGACCGACAAGCGCGGTGAAATCATTGGTTTCGAAGTCGACATTCTCAAGGCCATGGCCAAGTCCATGGGCGTCAAGCTGGAGCTGGTGTCCACTGGCTACGACGGCATCATCCCGGCGTTCCTGACCGGCAAGTTCGACATGATCGGCAGCGGCATGACCCTGACCCAGGAACGCAACCTGCGCCTGAACTTCAGCGAACCCTTCATCGTGGTGGGCCAGACCCTGCTGATTCGCAAGGAGCTGGAAGGCACCATCAAGTCCTACAAAGACTTGAATGACGAGAAATACCGCCTGACCTCCAAGCTCGGCACCACCGGCGAGATGGTTGCCAAGAAGCTGATCTCCAAGGCCAAGTACCACGGCTATGACAACGAGCAGGAAGGTGTGCTGGACGTCGTCAATGGCAAGGCCGATGCCTTCGTGTATGACGCCCCGTACAACGTCGTTGCCGAGAAAAAAGTCGGCAACGGCAAGCTGGTGTTCCTGGAAGAACCCTTCACCTTCGAACCGCTGGCGTTCGGTCTGAAGAAGGGCGACTACGACAGCATCAACTTCATCAACAACTTCCTGCACCAGATCAAGAACGACGGCACCTACGATCGCATCCATGACAAGTGGTTCAAGAGCTCCGAATGGCTCAAGGACATGGAATAACGCTGTAGTGCTTTGGTGCGACGGCTTGATGTGGTGAGCGGGCTTGCTGTGGTGAGACGGCTTGCTGTGGTGAGGCGGCTTGATGTGGTGAGACGGCTTGATGTGGTGAGCGGGCTTGCTGTGGCGAGCGGGCTTGCCCCGCGTTGGGCTGCGAAGCAGCCCCAAAAACCTCAGGCCACGGTCCATCTGAAACAGCGCGGTGATCTTAGTGGGGCTGCTTCGCAGCCCAACGCGGGGCAAGCCCGCTCGCCACAACAAGCCCGCTCGCCACATCAAGCCCGCTCGCCACAGCAAGCCCGCTCAGCACAGTAAGCCCGCTCGCCACAGAGCAAGCCCGCTTGCCACATCAGGTGCGCGTACCCCGATTCTTTTGGATGTTGAGTAATGAAACAGAAAAAAGCCCAATGGCCCTGGCATCTGCTGACCGTGGTCGTGCTGGTCGGCCTGGCGGGCGCCTTGTACTACGCCACCTCGCTGATGTCCTACGAATGGCGCTGGAACCGTGTACCGCAATACTTCGCCTACCAGGCCGAAGAGTCCCAGCGCGCCGCAGACATTTCCACCGTCGTTGAACTGGTGCGCAAAGGCGATGTGGCCGAAGTCACCCTGCGCAACGATGCCGGCGTCGAACAACGCGTGAGTGTGGCCGGCAACAGCCTGCAAGTGGCGCGCGGCGATGATGTGGCCGAAGGCGATGTCATCGGGGTTAACCGCCATTGGGCGTTGGGCCCTTTGATGTGGGGCTTGTGGACCACGTTGTGGCTGTCGGTGGTGTCCGGGATTCTCGGCCTTGCGATTGGCCTTGCCACCGGTTTATGCCGGCTGTCCAATAATCCGACCCTGCGCGATCTGTCGACGATCTACGTCGAACTGGTGCGCGGTACGCCGCTATTGGTGCAGATCTTCATTTTCTATTTCTTTATCGGCACGGTGCTCAACCTGTCCCGGGAATTCGCCGGGATCGCCGCGCTGTCGCTGTTCACGGGTGCCTATGTGGCGGAAATCGTCCGCGCCGGGGTGCAGTCCATTACCCGTGGCCAGAACGAGGCGGCTCGCTCCCTGGGCCTGAGCGCCAGCCAGTCGATGCGCCATGTGGTGCTGCCGCAGGCCTTCAAGCGCGTGCTGCCGCCGCTGGCCGGGCAATTTATCAGCCTGGTGAAAGACACCTCGCTGGTCTCGGTGATCGCGATTACCGAGCTGCTCAAGAGCGGGCGCGAAGTGATCACCACCTCGTTCTCGCCGTTTGAAATCTTGTTCTGCGTCGCAGGCCTGTACCTGCTGATCAACCTGCCGCTGTCGAAAATGGCCAGCCGGCTTGAGCGGAGGCTCGCACAAAGTGATTGAAGTCCGCGATCTGGTAAAAGTCTTCGACACCCGTGGCCATGTGGTGCGCGCGGTGGACCATGTGACCACTCAGGTGGCCAAGGGCGAAGTGCTGGTGGTGATTGGCCCGTCAGGCTCGGGCAAGTCCACGTTCCTGCGGTGCCTCAATGGTCTGGAAGAGTTCGATTCGGGCTCGGTCAGCATCGATGGCCTGCAACTGGCCGACCCGAAAACCGACGTGAATGCCTATCGGCGTGAAGTCGGCATGGTGTTCCAGCACTTCAACCTGTTCCCGCACATGACGGTGCTGGAAAACCTCTGCCTGGCGCAAAAAGTCGTGCGTAAGCGCGGCAAGAAGGAACGCGAAGCCAAGGCCCTGGCACTCCTGGAAAAGGTCGGCATCGCGCAAAAGGCCAATGAATTTCCGTCGCGCCTGTCCGGCGGCCAGCAGCAGCGGGTGGCGATCGCCCGTGCCCTGGCGATGGAACCCAAGGTGATGCTGTTCGATGAGCCCACCTCGGCCCTCGACCCGGAAATGGTCGGCGAAGTGCTGGACGTGATGAAGACCCTGGCCCTGGAAGGCATGACCATGGTTTGCGTCACCCATGAAATGGGCTTTGCCCGTGAAGTGGCAGACCGTGTGTTGTTCTTCGACCACGGCAAGTTGCTCGAAGATGCATCACCGGCGCAGTTCTTCGACGCGCCGAAAGACCCGCGTGCCCAGGCGTTCCTGCGCCAGGTGTTGTAGCGCTGATGGTTCTTGGGGAAAGGGCTCTGTGTGGTGGGCGAGCACGCTCACTCACCACGCGTGCCGTGAACCTCAGAGCTTGAACTTGCCGACCAACGCCTGCAAATCCAGGCTCAGCCGCGTCAACTGAACGCTCGCCGCCGCCGTTTCCTCACTGGCGGCGGCGGCTTGTTCGGTCACGTCCCGTACCTTCAATACGCTGCGATTGATCTCCTCGGCCACCGCGCTTTGCTCCTCGGCGGCGGCGGCTATCTGTGGGTTCATTTCCTGGATCACCGATACCGTGCGCGCGATGGCCGCCAGCGCGTCGCCCGCATCGCGGCTCAGGCCAACGCTGAAATCGGTCAAGTTGCGGCTGCTGTCCATGATGTCTGCCACCTGCCGGGTGCCGTTGTTCAGGCCAAGGATCAGCCCTTCGATTTCCTCTGCCGACGCCTGGGTGCGCTGGGCCAGGCTGCGTACTTCATCGGCCACCACGGCGAACCCTTCACCGGCATTGCCCGCACGTGCCGCTTCGATCGCCGCGTTCAACGCCAGCAGGTTGGTCTGTTGGGACACCGACTTGATCACATCCAGCACACTGCCGATCTTGCTGCTTTCCTGCTGCAGCGTCAGCATCGCTCGACTGGAGAGCGCCATTTCATCGGCCAGTTGGCCGATTTGTTCGATCACCTGCGCAACCACTTTGTCGCCTGCGTGGGCCTGGTGGTCTGCCTCGATGGCCGCGAGCGAGGCTTGTTCGGCATGCCGTGCGACCTCCTGGGCCGTGGCGAGCATTTCGTTCATGGCGGTGGCGACCTGGTCGGTTTCAACTTTCTGGTGGTTCACGCCGGTCCGGGACTGCTCGGTCACGGCGGACAGTTGCCCGGCCGCGCTGGCAATCTGTCGGGCGCTGTCACCAATGCCGCTGATCAGGTGGCGCAGGTTACGGGTCATCTGCCCGATGCTGTGCTGCAACTGGCCCAGTTCATCCCGGCGCTCCACCTCGGCGGTGTGGCGCAGGTCGCCCTCGGCGATGCAATTGGCGGTGATCAGTACCTGACGCAGGGGGACGGCAATTTGTCGAGCGATCCCCCAGGCGGCCAGCGAGCCTAGTAACAAGGCGCCGAGGGTCACGCTGATCAGCAGGCGGCGTGTATTGTCCGCCTCTTTGTCGCGTTTGAAGGTCTGGGCCTCTATCACCTGTTCGCTTTGTTCGAGCAATTGGTTGAGCAGGTGTTCAAGCCGGTCCTGGACCGTCTCCGTGGCCACTTGGGCCTCCTTGAGTTTGATCAACTGCGCGCGATAGGCGGCCACGTCTGTCTTGAGCAAGGCCGAGTCCACGGGCAGGCTGGTCACGGCCGCATGCGTGACGTCCAGGGTGTCGAGGGTCCGGCCCACCCCTTCGGCGTACGCATCCAGTGAATCGGCGGCCCAGGCAGGCGCCTGGGCGCGATCCTCGGCCCGTGCCATGGCCTGGCGCAGGTTCTCGATGGTGTCGAGGGCCTGCTGGTCATTCTGGTCGGGCAGGTCGCTGGCCACTTGGGTGAGGGTATCGCTGGCCTGGAGGCTGGACTGATGCAGGGAGGTGTGGGTGGCTTCTCGCCGTTCGATCAGGGGCGGTAGCTCTGCCAGGCCGGTCTTGAAGCCGATCACCAGGCGCTCCGCTTCCTGAATGCGCTGCAAGTCGGCCGGGGCGAGCAGATGGTTTGCCAGATAACTCAGGTGTTGGCCGATTTGCTCGATCCGCGTGTTCATGGCGTCGAGGCTGGCAGTGTCCGTGAGGGTTCGATACACGATACGGTCGGCGCGCACCGCTTCGGCGGCCGCAGTGAGTTGGCCCAGGACCGTCAGGTTGGCTGAGCGGAAAAGCGCGGCATTCAAGGCTTGCCAGCCGGTTGCGGCGATGATGAGGCTGAGGATCAGCACTTGGCCGAACCCCAGGGCGAGCTTGAGGCGGACGCTGGCATTGGCCAGCAAGCGGATCAGCCGAGGAAACATGGTGAACCTCCGAATCGGAATAAACGCTTCGTTAGAAACGCTAAAACGATTCGAGGTGATGGCGGGCTGATAACTGCGTAGGAAATTTCACAAGTAGTCGTGTGGCGGCGACCTGGAGGGGGCGCCGCGCACGACCGCTCAGATGCGGAAGCGTCCGACCAGGGTTTGCAGGTAGTTACCCAGGCGCGCGAGTTCGGCACTGGACGCGGCCGTTTCTTCACTGGCGGCGGAGGTCTGCTCGGACACATCGCGCACGTTCAGTACGCTGCGGTTGATCTCCTCGGCCACCGCGCTTTGTTGCTCGGCCGCCGTGGCGATCTGTGAGTTCATCGTCTGGATGGTCGACACGGTGCGAGTGATGCTCGCCAGGGCGCTGCCGGCCCGGCGGGTCAGCTCGACACTGCTGTCGGTGAGCCCACGGCTGTTGTCCATGATGGTCGCCACTTGCTGGGTGCCGCTTTGCAGGCCGACGATCAGTTCTTCGATCTCTTCGGTGGACTTCTGGGTGCGTTGGGCCAGGCTGCGTACCTCATCGGCCACCACCGCAAAACCACGCCCGGCCTCGCCGGCGCGCGCGGCTTCAATGGCGGCGTTCAGGGCCAGCAGGTTGGTTTGCTGGGCCACCGACTTGATCACGTCGAGCACGCTGCCGATCTTGTCGCTTTCGCGCTTCAGATCGCCCATGGCCACCGTGGAATTACCGACCTCCGTAGCCAGGCGCTCGATCTGGGCGATGGCTTCACCGACTACCTTGTCGCCTTCGCGGGCCTGCTGGTCGGCGGCTACGGCGGCTTCGGAGGCTTCTTCCGCGTTGCGGGCGACTTCCTGCACAGTGGCCGCCATTTCGTTCATGGCCGTGGCCACCTGGTCCGTCTCGACTTTCTGGCTGTTGACCCCGGCGCTGGTTTGCTCGGTGACGGCCGAGAGCTGCTCGGCAGCGCTGGCAATCTGGGTGACGCCTTCGCTGATGCCGCCGATCAATTCGCGCAAGCCGACGGTCATGCTTTGCATGGCGCGTTGCAGTTGGCCGAGTTCGTCCTGGCGCTCCGACGTCAGGTTTTGGCTCAGGTCGCCCGAGGCGACGCGCTCGGCCAACTTGAGGGTCTGGCTCAGCGGGATGATGATCTGGCGGGTAATGGCCCAGGCGGCGACCAGGCCGAAGATCAACGCCAGCACGGTGGCCAGCAGCAACAGGTACTTGGCTTGTGCAGCGTCGGTGTCACGCACCACGGTCTGGGAGGCCGTGAGTTTTTCGCTATGGCTGAGCAGGATATCGCCCTGGGCACCCATGGCCTTGAGTGCTGCCGCGCTGGCCACCTGGGAGTCACGGTACTGGCTGACGGCCGCGCGATAGGCTTGCAGCGAAACGCTGGCCTGTTGCAGGTTGGCCTGGTAGTTGGCCGGCAGTTGGCCTTCCAGCTCGGTGATTTTTTTCAGGGCGTTGTCGATGGCATCAAGGGCCGGTTGCTCGGCTTCGACCTTGGCGCTGTAGGTGTAGCCGCGCACTTGGAAGCGCGCTTGCTGGATCAGCTTGCTCAGGCTGACCACGTTGTTGAACTGGGTGACGCTGTCGCCTTGCAGCAGGGATTTTTCGACTTCGCCTATCTTGAGCACGGCATTGTCGGCGGTATCGCCCAACTTGCTGCGCGCGTTTTCGCGATTGGCACCGGCTTGTGCCATGTCGTTGAAGGCCCGCTTGTACTGCTCCACGGCCGCCAGTTGCTCGTCGATCAGGGCGACGTCGGCCGGTTGTTCGATCAGGGTGCGGGCGGTCTTCAGGCCGCTGTCGAGCTGGTTCAGCAACTCGCTGACAGCGCTGGTGCCTTGCTCGCCACGGCGCATTTCGTAGTCCAGGCGGGCCAGACGCAGGTCTTTGGTCAAGGCATTGAGGCTGGAGATATACCCCAGTTTGTCGCCACGACTGATCACATCACCCAGGCCGGTCCAGCCAGTGAAGGTGATCACCAGCGTCAGCAGCAGTACCAGACCAAAGCCGACGCCCAGTTTGGTTTTGACGCTGACATTTCCCAGCTTTTCGGCTAACCAACGATACATGCTGCGAACTCCCCTGGAGCAAAGCTTAGATTTATTCAGGGGGTATCGGCCTGCAAACGGGATTCTGTAGCGCCGTGGTGCGACTGTGGGAGGGTCGTGTGGTTAGAAGAGGCGGGCGAGCAGGGCAGTGACGGCGGTTTCCACGCGCAGGATGCGAGCGCCCAACTGCACCGGCTGCAGGCCGGCCTTGGCCAGCAGATCCACCTCGTAGGGAATCCAGCCGCCCTCCGGGCCGATGGCCAGGGTGACCGGCTCGTCCAGGGCACGCGGGCAAGGCGGATAGTCGCCGGGGTGGCCGATCAGGCCGAGGGTGCCTTGCGTCATGGCTGGCAGGCGGTCTTCGACGAATGGCTTGAAACGTTTTTCGATGATGATTTCCGGCAGCACCGTGTCCCGAGCCTGCTCGAGACCGAGGATCAGTTGCTCGCGAAGCGCCGCAGGCTCCAGGAACGGGGTTTGCCAGAAGCTCTTCTCAACCCGGTAGCTATTGAGCAGTACCACTTTCGGCACACCCATGGCCGCCACGGTTTGCAGCACCCGACGCAGCATCTTCGGGCGCGGCAGGGCGAGCAACAGGGTCAGGGGCAGTTTGGCCGGGGGCGGCAGCTCGAAGCTGACTTGCAGCTCGGCCTCACGGGCGTCCAGGCGCAGCAGTTGCGCATTGCCCATCAGGCCGCCGATGCGCCCCACGCGCAGGTTGTCGCCCACCGCCACACGGTGGACGTCCTGCATATGCACCAGGCGCCGATCACGCAGCACCACCCGGTCGGCCGCGATAAAGTCGGCCTCCTCCAGCAGCAGCAGGTTCACGGCTGGGTCGCTGGCGGCTGGTCATCGTCGGCGGGTTGGTCATCCGGGTGCTCGCCCCGCTTGCTGATCAGGCCGCTGAACAGGATGCCAATCTCGAACAGCATCCACATCGGCACCGCCAGCAGGGTCTGGGAGAAGATGTCCGGCGGCGTCAGGATCATGCCGACCACGAAGCAGCCGATGATCACGTACGGGCGGACCTTCTTCAGGTACTTCACGTCGACTACGCCGATCCATACCAGCAGCACCACGGCCACGGGGATCTCGAAGGCCACGCCGAAGGCGAAGAACAACGTCATCACGAAGTCGAGGTAGCTGGTGATGTCGGTCATCATCTCCACGCCAGCGGGGGTGGCAGCGGCGAAGAACTTGAAGATCAGCGGGAACACCAGGAAGTAGGCGAATGCCATGCCGGTATAGAACAGCAGGATGCTCGACACCAGCAACGGCACGGCGATGCGCTTCTCATGCTTGTACAGCCCTGGTGCGATAAAGCCCCAGATCTGATGCAGGATCACCGGGATCGCCAGGAACAGCGAGACCATCATCGTCAGCTTCAACGGCGTCAGGAACGGCGACGACACATCGGTGGCGATCATCGTCGCGCCGGCCGGCAGGTACTGGCGCAAGGGCGTGGAGACGAAGGTGTAGATCTGCTGGGTGAAGGCGAACAGCCCGGCGAAGATCACGAAGATTGCCGCTACGCAACGCAGCAGGCGGGTACGCAGCTCGGTGAGGTGCGAGACCAGCGGCATATGCTGGTCGTTTTCCGGTTTATCAGCGCTCATGGGGCTCGCGGCGGCAATGTAGGGTCATGGGGAGCGGGCGACGCCACGGGCGCCGGCGCTGGCTCTGTCGGGGTAGCGGTCGGGCCTGGCGCGACCGGTGTGGCTTCGGTCGCCGCGGGTGTGGGTGCGATGCTGTGCTCGGCCACAGGCTCCACCGGTTTGGCCGGCTCCTGCACCGGCGACAGAATTTTGCGCGCCTCTTGCTCCAACGACAGGATATGTTCGTTGTGCAGTTGGCGGCGGATTTCATCGGCGCCGATTTCCCGTTCAACTTCCTGTTTGATGGCGTTGAAACTGCGTTTCAGGCGCCCGATCCACAGGCCGGCCGTGCGTGCGGCACCGGGCAGGCGTTCCGGCCCCAGCACCAGCAAAGCCACGAGGCCGACGAGGAGCAGTTCAGAGAAGCTGATACCAAACATTAGTCAGTGCTCACGAGTCTTTGCGGGTCGGCTCTTCGACTTTTTCAGCCTGCACGTCGAAGGTACGACGCTCGGTAATCGGCTGGGCGGCCTGCGGGTGGACAGGCTGGGCTGGCGGCACCGGGTTGACGACGGGCTCGGCCGGTTTTTCGTCGTCGTTCATGGCCTTGCGAAAGCCCTTGATCGACTCGCCGACGTCAGTGCCGAGGTTTTTCAGTTTCTTGGTGCCGAACACCAGTACCACCACCACCAGAATGACGATCCAGTGTTTCCAGTCAAAAATGCCCATGCTGCAATTCCTCGTTAAAAGTTATTCAGGCGGACGGGCGCGAGGCCTTTTCGGCATGCCCGGACAGGCCGAAGCGACGGTCCAGTTCATCCAGCACGGCCTGTGGGTGCTGCCCCAGTTGGGCGAGCATGACCAGGCTGTGGAACCACAGGTCGGCGGTTTCGTAGATCACATCGCTGCAGTCGCCGCTGATCTCGGCATCCTTGGCAGCGATGATCGTCTCGACGGATTCTTCGCCGAGTTTTTCCAGGATCTTGTTCAGGCCCTTGTGATACAGGCTCGCCACATACGAGCTGTCGGCGTCCGCGCCTTTGCGGTCTTCCAGCACCTGGGCCACACGGTTCAGGGTATCGCTCATGTTCAGTGTCCTGCCGAATAAATGGCGTGCGGGTCTTTGAGTACCGGTTCCACCACCTTCCATTCGCCGTTCTCGAACACGCGATAGAAGCAGCTGTGGCGGCCGGTGTGGCAGGCAATGCCGCCGATCTGCTCGACCATCAGGATCACCACGTCGGCGTCGCAGTCGAGGCGTATCTCGTGCAGGGTCTGCACGTGCCCGGACTCTTCGCCCTTACGCCACAGTTTGCCACGCGAACGTGACCAGTAAATGGCGCGCTGCTCGGCGGCAGTGAGGCTCAGGGCCTCGCGGTTCATCCAGGCCATCATCAGCACGCGCCCGGTCTTGTAGTCCTGGGCAATGGCCGGCACCAGGCCGTCACTGTCCCACTTGATCTCGTCCAGCCAGTCTTTCATCGTTCGGCTCCGGCAATTTGCGACAGTGTATAACCGGATCGGCTATCGACGCACGATCAGATAAACACCCACGGCGACCATGATCCCGGCCGGCCAGTGGCCCAACTCGTTCAATGGCCCGCCGATGGCCAGCATCACCCCGCCCACCAGGTGCGCGGCCCCCAGCAAGCGCAGGAACCAGTCATCCTTGCGCTGTTGCCACGGTGGCGACGGGTCCTTGGCGTGGGGCTGGGACATGCGCTCCAGCAGGTCGCGGGTCATATTGGCCAAGTGCGGCAGCTGTTCGACCTGGCTTTGCAGGTTGCCCAGCAGGGTTTTCGGGCTGACGCGCTCGCGCATCCAGCGTTCGAGGAACGGTTGTGCGGTGTTCCACAAGTCGAGGTCCGGGTACAGCTGACGGCCCAGGCCCTCGATGTTCAGCAGGGTTTTCTGCAAAAGAACAAGCTGCGGCTGCACTTCCATATTGAAGCGTCGCGCGGTCTGGAACAGGCGCATCAGCACCTGGCCGAAGGAAATATCTTTTAACGGTTTTTCGAAGATCGGCTCGCAAACGGTACGGATTGCCGCTTCGAATTCATTGAGCTTGGTTTCTGCCGGTACCCAGCCCGAGTCGATGTGCAACTGCGCCACGCGGCGGTAGTCGCGCTTGAAGAAGGCGAACAGGTTGCGCGCCAGGTAATCCTGGTCTTCCGGGGTCAGGCTGCCGACGATGCCGCAGTCGATCGCGATGTACTGCGGGCTCCACGGGTTGACGGTGCTGACGAAGATGTTGCCTGGGTGCATGTCGGCATGGAAGAAGCTGTCGCGGAACACCTGGGTGAAGAAAATTTCCACGCCACGCTCGGCCAGCATTTTCATGTCGGTGCGCTGGTCGGCCAGGGTGGCGAGGTCGGTGACCTGCACGCCGTAGATACGCTCCATTACCAGCACTTTCGGGCGGCACCAGTCCCAGTAGACTTGCGGCACATACAGCAGCGGCGAACCTTCGAAATTGCGCTTGAGCTGGCTGGCGTTGGCCGCTTCGCGCAGCAGGTCGAGCTCGTCGTAGATGGTTTTTTCGTAGTCGGCGACCACGTCCACCGGGTGCAGCAGGCGCGCATCGGCAGAAAAGCGTTCAGCGGCGCGGGCGAGGATAAACAGCCATGCCAGGTCCTGGCCGATGATCGGCTTGAGGCCCGGACGGATCACCTTCACCACCACTTCTTCGCCGGTCTTGAGTTGCGCGGCATGCACTTGTGCCACCGAGGCCGAGGCCAGGGGCTCGACGTCGAAGCGGCTGAACACGTCGCTGATTTTCTTGCCCAGCTGCTCTTCGATCAGCTTCATCGACTGCTGCGAATCAAACGGCGGCACGCGGTCTTGCAGCAGCATCAGTTCGTCGGCGATGTCTTCGGGCAGCAGGTCGCGGCGGGTCGAGAGAATCTGCCCGAACTTGATAAAGATCGGCCCCAGGTCCTGCAGGGCCAGGCGCAGGCGCGCGCCACGGCTCAGTTCCAGCGGCTTGCGCGGGAACCAGCGCCACGGCAGCACATAGCGCACCGCCAGCAGGAACCAGGGGAGAGGCAGGGCGAACAGCAGGTCATCGAGGCGGTAGCGGATTACGACGCGCTGGATACGAAACAAACGGCGGACGGCGAGCAGCTTCATGCGTTATCGCTTGGATCAAGGGAACGGCTCAGGCGCTCGAAGCGTGCCTCAAGGCGTTCCAGGTCGATTTTGGCCTTGTCGAGTTCGCGAAAGCGCGCTTGCGCTTCCCGTTGTCCGACCAGGGTGCGCGATTCTTCGCTCAGGTATTCGGCGAGGTTCTGGTTGAGGCTGGCGAACCCCTGCTGGTACCAGCGTGCGCGGCTGCGCAGGTGCCCGCTGATCAGTTGGGTGGCGACTGGGCCGATCCATTGTGACAGCTCGTATTCCCAGTCCAGCTCCAGGTCCTGCAGCACGGCGGCCAGGTCCATCAGCACCGCGCTATCGCCTTCCAGCTCCACTTCCGGGCCATGCAGGATGGCGGTCTTGTTACGGCTCAGCGCCAGATGCAACAGGCTGGAGGCCGGCGCGCGCAGGGTGCAGTCGGCCTCGGCAGCCCAGTGGCTGGCAAGCAGCAGGCCTTCATCGCTGGGCAGGATAAACAGCTGCAAGGCAGGGCTGCGGCAGTCGACGGCAATGATCTTGCCGTTCAGGTGCGCGAGCCGTGCCAGGGCGGTGCTGTCCAGGTGCAGTACACGGTTGAGGCCGTGTTCGACGCTGGCGAGAAGACCTTTGAGCAGCATCAGGGCTTGATGCCGCGGTGCAAGGCGACGATGCCCGACGTCATATTGTGGTACGTCACGCGGTCGAAACCGGCCTCCACCATCATCGACTTCAGGGTTTCCTGGTCGGGGTGCATGCGGATCGACTCGGCCAGGTAGCGATAGCTTTCGGCGTCATTGGTGATCAGCTTGCCCATCAACGGCATGAAGGCGAACGAGTAGGTGTCGTAGACCTTGGACATCAGCGCGTTGGTCGGCTTGGAGAACTCCAGCACCAGCAGGCGGCCACCCGGCTTGAGCACGCGCAGCATCGAGCGGATCGCGTCTTCCTTGTGGGTCACGTTGCGCAGGCCGAAGGCGATGGTCACACAGTCGAAATGGTTGTCGGGGAACGGCAGCTTTTCAGCGTCGGCCTGGACGAATTCGATATTGCCGGCCACGCCTTTGTCGAGCAGGCGATCGCGGCCGACCTTGAGCATCGAGCCATTGATATCTGCCAGCACCACCTGGCCGGTCGGGCCGACGAGCTTGGAGAACTTGGCCGCCAGGTCGCCCGTGCCGCCGGCGATGTCCAGCACGCGGTTGCCGGTGCGCACGCCCGACAGCTCGATGGTGAAGCGTTTCCACAGGCGGTGCATGCCACCCGAGAGCACATCGTTCATCAGGTCGTACTTGGCGGCTACGGAGTGGAACACCTCAGCGACTTTTTCCGCTTTCTGGCTTTCCGGGACGTTCTTGAAACCGAAGTGAGTGGTGGGTTCGGCATCGCTGCCTTTGCGCTGATCAGTCATATCGCTGTCACCAAAAGAGAATGCGGGACATGATAATCCCCAAGGCCTGCTTTGTCTTGGCAAGGCTGAAGGTAAGATAGAGGGCCACCGAGACCTTTTGCCGCATGGCGGGTGTTCCAGTCGTTATAAAGAGGAGTCATCGCAATGGCCCGTATTACCGTTGAGCGTGCACATTCCCTGGGTAAAGAAGGCGCACGCGCCAAGGCCGAAAAGTTGGCGAGCAAACTCCAGGAGCAATATGGCCTGGAGCCGTCGTGGTCTGGCGACACCTTGAACCTCAAGCGTTCGGGGGTTAAAGGCACGGTGTGGGTGGCGGATGATTCGCTGCGTATTGATGTGGAACTGGGCCTGTTGATGTCGGCCATGAGTGGCACCATCAAGTCCGAAATCGAGAAAGCCCTGGATAAAGCCCTGGCCTGATCCGATTGCTCTTAGGGTGCCGATTCTAATTTTTCAACCTACTTTGTGCCCAAGCCCTCAACTCCTGTGGGCCGTTCCTCCACCCTATTCTGCGTGAGGTGCACCATGGCCAAAGTTATCCTGAAGAAAAAAATCGACGCTCAGACCACTGCCCTGAGTGACGTTAAAAGCTACGCCCGCAAGATCTGGCTGGCAGGTCTTGGGGCCTACGCCAAGGTCGGAAGCGAGGGCGGCGAGTACTTCAAAGAGCTGGTTAAAACTGGCCAACATGTTGAAAGTAAAGGCAAAAAAGTTGTAGTTGAACAACTTGATGCTGCCAATAGTCAGATTGACCAAGTAAAGAGTAATGTCTCCAGCGTCAAAGGCCTGGTTGAAGTTCAGCTGGATAAAGTTGAAAAAGCTTTTGATACTCGTGTTGCAAGTGCCTTGAATCGAATCGGCATTGCGACTAAACATGACGTGGAGACACTCTCTGCTAAGCTCGAAGAGCTGACGGCATTGCTCGAACGTGTCGCGCGTAAACACTAAGGAGACATCGGGATGGCTGTTAAAAAGACTACTCAGAAAGAAGGCAGCTCGTGGGTCGGGAAAGTTGAAGAATATTCCCGCAAAATCTGGCTCGCTGGTTTAGGCGTTTACTCGAAGATCGACAGTGACGGCAGCAAACTCTTCGAGACGCTGGTTAAAGACGGCGAGAAAGCCGAGAAGTTGACCAAGAGCACGGTGGGTAAAAAAGTTGAAGCGGCGAAGGCAACTGCCGGCTCCGCCAAGTCGAGCATTTCTGACACTTGGGGCAAGTTGGAAGAGACGTTCGATAAACGCCTCCACAGTGCTATTTCGCGGCTTGGGGTGCCAAGCAAAGCGGAATTGAAGGCGTTGCATAGCAAGGTCGATACCCTGACCAAGCAGATCGAAAAGCTCACCGGCGCCAAAGTGACTCCGGTGAAAACCGCAGCCGCCAAACCGGCAGCCAAGCCTGCCGCTAAAATCGCTGCTGCCAAGCCCGCCGCGAAAGCCGCTGCCAAGCCTCTGGTAAAAGCTGCCGCCAAGCCGGCTGCCAAGGCTCCAGCCAAAGCTGCCGCCAAGCCAGCAGCCAAGCCAGCGGCAAAAACCGCAGCGGCCAAACCGGCCGCCAAGCCTGCCGCTAAACCAGTGGCCGCAAAAGTGGCTGCCAAGCCAGCAGCTAAACCTGCAGCCAAGGCAGCTGCTAAACCCGCCGCCAAGCCAGCAGCTAAAACCGTAGCCGCCAAACCCGTTGCCAAGGCAGCCACTGCAAAACCTGCAGCCAAGCCAGCGGCCAAACCGGCCGTCGTGAAGAAGCCAGCTGCGGCTAAAAAACCAGCGGCGCCCAAGCCAGCTGTAGCGGCCAAACCTGCCAGTGCACCTGCATCCACTGCTTCCACGGCCAACTCGGTGTCCGCACCGACGCCCGCAGCTGTGGCTCCGACTGCAGCGCCGGTTACCCCGACGCCATCCAGTCAGTCCTGATTTCTTCCGGGACATAAAAATGCCTGACCCGCAAAGGTCAGGCATTTTTTTTGCCCAGGGCGCAGCCGCTTAAGTCGCCATCAGTTGTACGTGATCGATACGGTCACCGCGCTGGCCAGGGTTCCCTGGGTGATCGCACCGATTTTATAGTAGGCCGCGTTGAGCGGTATGACGGCTTTTTTGTTGCTTGTCGCAATCGTCCGGCTGCGCTGAGCGGCGGTGCCGTTGGCAGGGATGGCATCAACAGAGGTCGCACGATGTGCCAGCCAAAGAGCCGTGCCGGCCGACGTTCCGGTATTGGCAAACAGTGCAGCGTTCCCGGTGGATGGGGTGCCGGCGAACAGGAAAACCACGTTGCGGATGTCCGATTCGCAGTCGGCGGATATTTCGAAGTCGTGCGAGCCTGCCGAAGCACTCTTGTCGAAGTCTGAAATCTTGACGGTTGGCAGCGTAATGGTGCGGTTCACATCGCCGGCCGCCAGGTTACAGGTGCCGGCGTTGACCTGGCCGGTAAAACGCAAGGTGCCTGTCGTTACGGCCTGGGCCGTGATGTGGACAAGGCTCGCCGTAATAACCAGCAGCAGGGGCAGGGGTGGGATCTTCATCGGGTCGTTCTCAGGGTTTCAGTTGTAGGTAATGTTGACGGTGGCGGTACTCACCAGCGTGCCTTGGCTCACCGTACCGTTTTTGTGATAAGCGGCACCGAGCGGCAAAACTGCACGGTTGCCGGAAACCGCCAGCGTGCGCTCGCCATTGATGCTGATGTTCTGGGGCACGCCATTGATGCGTGAGTACAGCCACAATGCGACGCCCTTGGCCGTGCCTGTATTGGCGAAGAGCGCGTTGTTCCCCGATGCGGGCGTGCCGCTGAAGCGGAAGGTGACGTTGGCGGCATTGCTGCAGTTGGCGATCAGTTCAAAGTTGTGTGCGCCCGCATGGACGGCCTTGTCCAAATCGCTGACCTTGATGGCGGGAAGTGTAATCGTGCGGTTTACGTCGCCGGCTGCCAGGTCGCAGGTGGCCGCGGGCCTGATAAAGCGAACCGAGTTGCCCAGCATCAGGGTGAATTTGTCTGGAACGCTGCCCCATCTGTCCGACCAGAGGAACCCGCCAGGCACTGTTCCGTCTGTGACAGGACCGGTTTTGTAGAACAAGGCCTCTGCGGCGATGAAGCTGGGAACCCGCCCAGGGGGTATCGCGCCTGTTTGGCTATGTAACCCAAAGGTTGCGGGGCCTCCATCGGCCCATTTCAATCTGACGTGCAGCCCAACCCCCGGCGCCTCGGTTTGATAAGCGCCTGTTGCCGGGTCTGTTTGGCGTGGGTATCGGCCGATGATTGTTCTCAGGGTCGGCCCGCAATCGGCAAAAAAGGCTTCTGACGTACCGCTGAATGTCTGGCGGGTGATGACACTCCCGACAGGCAGGTTGTCCGGTACGGTGATAGTCGTCGGCATGTTCAGCGTCAGCGTTGCATCGGGATACCGGGTGCATGCCGCTTGCGCGGCGATTGGCAGCGCAAGGGTCGCGAGGGTCGAAACGAGTTTGGTGGAATGTTTCATCTTCAGTCCGCTAGGAGAAATAGAGGGGCTGCGGCAACATGCAGGCTTGCGCCCAATCAACCGCTCGTATGGGTTTTGCAAGTGCCTGCGTCCAGATGGCGCAAACGCGCTGAGCCATTCGCCTTCGGCCCTGTGCCCAGGCGGTATTGCAGCCGGCAAGAGTCCTCGGTATCGCCCCCCCATTTGACGGTTAACCGCCCCTGCGCACGCGCCACTCGCACAAAGGCTTTACCGCCCTGGCCGACAATGCCGACGCTGGCGCCGTCTTCATCGAATACGTCCGAACCGAACGGCAGTGGGCTGGCATCGTCGCGCAGTGCCGTGATCAAGATGGCTTGACCGCTGACGGTAGCGAACTGCAGCTTCACCACTGAACCGGCACGCGGTGCGACGTTTTGCGCAGCGGTCTTGAGTTCCACATCCACCGATAGGTCTTTGGGGTCGAGTTCCACCGCGTTCTGTCGATACGGCGTGAGGTGGGGCACCACGGCAAAGCCGCTCCGGCCGACCTGGGCGCTGTGGTTGCCATTGATCCGCGCACCCTGGGCATCAGGCGCCTGGACGACACCGATGGTGTCGCCCAGCTCCGGAGCGAAAGTCACGCCCTCTGCATGGGCAACGATACCGCCGGTCATGCCGAGCGACATCGCGCGGTAGGTGTTGCCCTGCCCGAAACCGGCGGACACCACCCCCTGGCTGGTCTGGTACTTCGCGTCAGCGCTCGTCGCCGTACTGGCACCCTGTACCCGGCTGGCCCCTATCCCGTAGGTGAACTCGTTGCGCTCACCCAGAGTGCCGCCCAGGCTCAACCGCTCGCCGTCGCCTTGGTTGCCGCGATACGCGGTGGTGGTCAAGGTCGGTGTGCGTGCGCGGCTGCCCAAGGGCAGGCTCAGGGTCAGCTCCAATTGCTGGTCGATCCGCTCACTGAGTAAGTCCTTGGTGCGCTGGGCGCTGACGGTGTAGTGCAGGCCCTTCCAACTGCCCGTGTACCCCGTGGTGAACGTCAAGTTGCCGCTTTTGCGGTTCCAATAGTTCTGCGACGAGCCGGTAAGGTATATCGATCCGTTGCCCAGGCTTTGATTGAGGCTGATGTCCATCCTGTCGCGCAAACGCGATACGTGCTCCAGGTTGCCTCCGTCTATGGCCAGGTCGCGAACCCGGGCGGCATCGGCAGCGCTCAGGAAACCTTCGGTGGAGTAGCGATAGGCGCCGAGGGCAAAGTGGGTGCCGGTCTCGGTGAAGTTCTTGCTGTAGCGCAACTGCACGCTTCGTCCGTCACGGGACCCGTGGCCCGGCAACGTTGCATTCGAATGGGTCAGGTCAATGGACAGCGCGCCAAACGGGGTATTGAACGCTGTACCCAACAAATGGGACCGGTAGTCTTCGCCCAGCACCGCGCCGGTATAGCCGGTCAGCAGGTTGCTGAGGCCATGTTGGTAAGTGGCTTGCATCAGCTTGGGTGGGTGGCGCAGGCCAATTTCATCCAACTGGCCGACACTCAGTGCGTAACGGTGATAGCCCGTACGCAGCAGGTTGGCGTTGGCGGCGAACGGAACGATGAACTCGCGTTGACGACCATCGGCCTCGGTGATCGTAACGGTCAGATCGCCACCATAGCCGGTGGGAAACAGGTCGTTGAGCACGAAGGGGCCAGGGGCGACGGAAACTTCATCCAGCAACACGCCGCGCTGGCGCACCGTGACCCGCGCATTGGTCTCGGCGATGCCGCGCACGACCGGCGCAAAACCTGTCTGGGAGTCCGGCAGCATCCGATCATCGCTGAACAGGCTGATCCCCCGCAGGCGCACACTGTCGAACAGATCGCCTGGCGTGTAGGTTTCTCCCATCATCAACTGTGACTGGAGCGGGCTCAGTTCCCGCTGCACATAGGTGGCACTGCTTTGGTACTTCGAAGTGGAGTCGGTGCGGTTGAAGCTGGCGTTATGACGCCAGTGCCAATCGCCCAGGTTGAGCCCGGTGTTCAGCCCCAGGTACTGGGAGTCGAGCGAGCGGCCATTCGTACGGGTCACAAACGTGTTGGCGTTGTAGCGTACAAAGGCGGCGTCGATCCCACTGTCCCAATGTTGTGGGTCGACATAGCCCCGCGCCTTGCGCGCCAGGTAGATCTGCGGAACCTGCAGCGCCAGGCGGTTTTCGCCGGCGTCGAACTGGCTGCTGCTGCCCGGCAGGTAGGACGAAATATCATCGCAGCTGGCAAAGGTACGACGCGGTGCTTGAGCGGGTTCGGTGGGTTGATTGTGCGGCGCATCCACCTGGATTCCAAACCGCAGAAGCGCTTCGCGCTCCAGGCACATTTGTGCAGAGTCTCGGCCTTGCACCGCAACGAATGACAGGGTTTCCCGCCCGATCCACTGACCGTTCAGATAAATATCGATGCGGTAGCTTCCGGGCAGAACAACGTTGCCCTGGCTGAACTTTGAAATATCAACCTGTCGGCCTCTGACGGCATCCGGGAAGAAGGCGGGGTTGAATTCGACATTCTCGACAGCGCCTGCACCCCAGGCGTGAGCGCTGGTCAGCAGTATCAGGCCACGCGCCATGAACGGTAATCGACGACGTATCAGGGACCCGTTGCTCACCCTGGCGGGCGTGTTCAAACTCATGTTTGGCATTCTCAAAAAAGGTGCTGTCCGAATGTGGGCAAAGGGAAGCCCTGCCCTGAACAATGGGCATCAACCGAACGTAGGTAATGAAGTGAGCTGCGTGACCCTCCAGGCGATGGCGGCTCGTGAGGCGGCGGCGTCAGGTGGTCATGTGGAGACCTTGGCGCGGTGAGAGACCGTTACTCCGAAGTCATCCAGCGTCTGAAACTCCACGGTTGCCGCGTTGCCTGGCGGCGACTTGAGGTTGGGCAGTTCAAAACGGCTGCGACCGCCGGGCATCACCATATTCGCGGTGCCTGAGGTGGAGGCCTGGTGGGTAGGGCCGTGCTGGGCCTCGAGCAGTTGGACCTGTTCGAATGTCACGTAGTAAGGCGTGGGGTTATAGACTTCCAGGACTTGGCCTTGCTCGGTCAATTCGCGACGCCATTGCAGTTTTCCGGGTGCGGCGTCGGCGCCGTAAGGCAGGTTGGGCGGACGGAAAAACAGCTTGATCCGAGAGCGGAAGGCGAGCTGCAACTGGTTGCTGTGTTCGGGGCCTTGCGATTGGGCGGGTACCTCGAGCACATTGAACCAAAACAGGCTTTCCTGGGCCGACGGCAAGGCCTCTCCCGTATACGCCAGGCGCATGACCTGTTGTTTGCCTGGCTCCATACGAAAAATGGGAGGGGTGGCAATAAAAGGAATGCCGGTCAGGTCCGGTGTCGAGTGCTCGTCGCCCTTGTCCAGCCAGGCCTGGATCAACACCGGTGCCTGATTCTTGCTTTCAAGCCTGACCGTCACCTCCTTGGCGTGCTGCGGGTAGACAATACGGGTGTTGTCGATGACAACACTCGCGTGTGCGGCAGTGCTGCCCGACAGCACGAAAACCAAGGCCATGAACTTGACTGACAAGTATGAAATGGAGCGCGCGTTCATCTGGGTATTCATCTGGCGGCTGGAGGGGCAAGGGGGGCCGAGTGGCGCACGCGGGCACCGAAGTCACTGACGCTGGTGAACTCGACTTCTGCCACATCGTTGGGGCGACTGCGCAGCAGCGGCAGTGCAAACAATTTGATGTCACCGGCCGGCATGAGCAGGCCATCGTTGGCATCCTTGTTTGCCGCTTTGCTGAAGCGTTTGCCGCCGCTCAGCAAGTCAACCGAGGTCAAGGAGATATGGTAGGGCGTCAGGTTGGTCGCTTGCAGCGCATAGCCCTGCTCGTGGGCCACCAGTGCCCATTGCAGTTTTGATGGGGCGCTGCTCACCGGGTAGGGCAATGCATCGGGCCGCAGGAACACGCGCACGCGGGTACGGAACGCCAGTTCGATCTGGTTGTTTTGTTCGGTATTGGCGGTGCGCGGCGGTACTTCCAGCACATTCAGCCAGTACAGGCTTTCGCGATCGGCAGGTGCTGGTTCGCCGGAGTAGCGTAGGCGCAACGCCTGTTGCTGATGCGGCTCAATGCGGAAGATCGGCGGCGAAAGGGTGAACGGCGTTTGCGTTGTGCTCGGTGTTGAGTGTGGATTGCCCGTATCCAGCCAGGATTGCACCAGCGCCGGACGGTCTCCCTTGTTTTCCAGGCGCACGACGACCTCTCGTTGTTCCGCCGGGAAGATCACGCGGGTACCGTAAATAATCACGCCGGCATGGGCTGGGGGCGCCAGCGGTGGGAGCAACCCAAATCCACAGGCTACAAATGCGAGGCAGACCATTCTTTTCATGGTGTCAGAGGTCTCTTCGGGTCAGGGGAGGACCTGCCTGACGGCTGCAGGTCCGTTGTCTACACACCTTAATCGGCGTACACGATCGTAAAGCCGACCCGAGTCTTGACCGTACCTTCAGTGGACGCGCCGCTGGCATACATTTGTGCGGCCAGTGGGATCAATGCCTGGTTGTCGGCGATTACCACGCCTTCAGATTTTTCGGTGTATACGTTCAGGGGCGAGCCATCGCGTTTAGTCACTTCAACCTGTACGTTCTTGGCATTGGTTGTGTCGGACGGGTCATCATGGCCATCGATGTTCAAACGGCCGGTCGCCACATCAATGGCGGGGCTGGTGGGATCGAATGCAACCATGGCGGTGCGACCGTTGGTGCAGCTGCCTTCGCCAGGCGCGCCAATGCGAATGGTGAAGCCTGTGAGGTTGGCGCGATCACCCGGTTTCGCCAAGCGCGCGGCAGAAACCCCGCCCAGGTTGACGTCCTTGACCACAGCCCCGGTGCCCGGTGCCGCACCCTCGACCGTGCAAGTCACATCGGTGACCAGGCCGCTGAAGTTCATAACGCCATCTGCAGCGTGCGCGCAGTGTGATACAGCAACAGTCAAGGCCAATGCGGCCGCGACAGTAGATAAAACATTTACGTTCATGACATTTCCACTGATGAATGACAGGTGTTGCCAGCCACGGGTTGAAACACAGCATGTGTTGAGTGGCGGGTGGCTGTAATTTGTATCTAAACGTGAATGACTTCTATAGAAGCGTGACGAGTTTTAGTTCGAAATTGTTCGAAAGCATGCTGTTTTAGTTAAATTTTTTTTCGGCTGTAATTTGGTTTTTTACTGTTCTATTGGGAATATTCTTTCAGTTGTTTCTGTAGGAAGTGGCGGGGCTTATTGCGTGCCTGTATTGAACCCTGTGCATGGCTGGGCTATACCGGGCTAGAAACAATGGGTGATTGTGGGTTCGATGCTGCATTTATTCATGCGGGTATCTTTATGCCGACTTCAAGTTCCAATCCATATACCGTCGTTCTGTTGGATGATCATGAGATGGTTCGGCAGGGGATCGAGTTGGGCTTGAGAAAAGAGGCCGACCTCAGTGTGATCGGCTCCTTCGGCACGGGGAAGCAATTATTGGAGGCGCTGACCCTGCGGCCGGCGGATGTGGTGGTCATGGACTTTATTCTGGCACCGTCGGAAATCGACGGCCTCAGTTTGATCCAGACGTTGAACCGACGTTTTCGCCAGTGCAGGCCCTTGATTGTATGTTCGCACTACACGCCCGCCACTGTTTCAATGTCTTTGAAGGCAGGTTGTTGGGGGGTACTGGGCAAAACCCAGAACATGAGCGAGTTGGTTACGGCGATTCGAACGGTGGCCCAGGGGCGTATTTATCTGCACCCCTGCATGATGCCAGCGTTGCAGGGTATGCAATCACTTATTGATGTTGCCCATAAACCGTCGAACATGGAGTTTTCAACTTCGTCATGGTTGAACGCCTGCCTTACGCCAAAAGAGCAGGAAGTTCTGCGGTGTTTTCTGGATGGGATGTCTGTGAATTCAATCGCGGCAAAGTTCTCGCGCAGCGTCAGTACGATCAGTACACAAAAACAATCGGCGTATCGAAAGTTGGGCATCAAGAGCGACAGCGAACTGTTCAGGTTTACCCAGCAGTTCGGGGAGTTTGGCTGACCGTATTGGACACTCCGTTAAACCGCATCCTCCAGATAACGCAGCGCCAACCGCTCGGTCGCCTGTCGTGTCGGTAGCAGCAGATGGGGGGCCACCAGCATCATGATTTGATATATCACCACCCGTACCTCCCCTTCACGATCGAGAATCCGTTGATAGTCCAGGGAGAACAGCAGGGTCATGGTGATCTGTTCCACTAATTGCCCCAGCGCCTGGGTATCGCTGACCAATTGCCCCGCAGCCTTCAAGTGCGCAAGCAGCGATGCAAGGGTGCGCTTGAGCGCGGTGAGCAGGTTGCGAATGCCCTTGGCCAGTTTCGGCAGGCGCCCCGCCAGGTTTGACAGATCCTGGAACAAAAACCGGTAGTGAGCCATATGCTCGATGATCAAGTGCAGGAACAGCCAATAGTCCTCGGCTTCCAGTTGGGCGTCTGCCGGTGGGTCGAGCAGGGGCATCAGCTCACTCTGGAAGCGCTCGAACAACCCGAGCACCAGTGGCTCCTTGCCATGGAAGTGGTAGTAGAGGTTGCCGGGGCTGATCCCCATTTCATTGGCCACCTCCATGGTCGACACGTTCGGTTCGCCCTTCTGGTTGAACAGCTGCAGGGCGCATTCAAGGATACGGTCGCGGGTCTTCATCCAGTCTTCTTAATGTGATCGTTGAGCTCAGCGCACGCGCACGTAAGTGCCCGGCGCCGCTTCCATCGGTGGGTAATTCTGGTTGCCCAGGGCGGTGAGGGTTTCGCGCTGTACGCCTGAGCGTTGCTGGATCCACTCCAGCCACTGCGGCCACCAACTGCCCTCGACGTGATTGGCGTCGTAGTACCAGGCCCGTGGGTCGCTGCTCAGCTTGGGGTTCTCGACATAGTTGGCCTTGGGGTTACCCGGCGGGTTGAGGATGCTCTGGATATGCCCGCTGTTGGACAGCACGAAGCGCCGGTCGCCGCCGAGCAACTGGGTGGAGCGGTACACCGCGTCCCACGGCGTGATGTGGTCGTTGATCCCGGCCACGCTGAAGCTGTCCACCGTGACCTTCTGCAAATCGATAGGCGTGCCGCATACCTCCAGGCCACCGGGGTGGCTCAGGGGGTTGTGCTTGAAGAAGTCCAGCAGGTCGCCATGCAGTGCGGCGGGCAGGCGCGTGTTGTCGTTGTTCCAATACAGGATGTCGAAGGCCGGCGGTTCCTTGCCCAGCAGGTAATTATTGATCCAGTAGTTCCAGATCAGGTCGTTGGGACGCATCCAGGCGAACACCTTGGCCATGTCGCGGCCCTCGAGCACGCCTTGCTGGTAGGAACGGCGCTTGGCGGCTTCGAGGGTTTGTTCGTCGGCGAACAGGGTGGCGGGGCTGTCAATCTGGCTGTCCAGCAGGCTCACCAGGTAGCTGGCGCTGGAGATGCGCCGCAACTGGCGCTTGGCCTGCAAATGGCCTTGCAGGGCGGCAATGGTCAGGCCCCCGGCGCAGGCGCCCATCAGGTTGACTTCGCGGGCACCGGTGATGGCCCGGCAGACGTTGAGCGCTTCCTCCAGCGCCGCCACATACGTGGACAAGCCCCATTCGCGATGACGCACATCCGGGTTGCGCCAACTGACGATAAAGGTTTGCAGGCTGTTCTTCAGTGCGTATTGCACAAAGCTGTTGGCCGGGCTCAGGTCGAAAATGTAGTACTTGTTGATTTGCGGCGGCACGATCAGCAGCGGCTTGGCGTACTGTTTTTCGCTCATGGGTTTGTACTGGATCAGCTCCAGCAGCTCATTGCGAAACACCACCGAGCCTGGGGTCGTGGCCACGGTCTTGCCGACTTCGAACGCCTGCTTGGTCACCTGGCGCGGCAGGCCGTTGTTGTGCAGCAGGTCGTCGAGCAGGTTGCTCACGCCGCGCACCACGCTGTTGCCGCCGGAGTTGAGCAACTCCTTGACGGCCAGCGGGTTGAGCAGGGTGTTGGAGGGGGAGACGGCGTCGTTGAGCAGCGAGAAGGCAAAGTGCGCACGGGCCCGGTCGTCGCTGCTCAGGGTGCTGTCGTCGATCCAGTGGCGGACTTCTTTCTGCCAACTCAGATAGGCCTGCAGGCTGCGCCGGTAGAAGGGGTTGAGCGTCCAGGTCGGGTCCGTGAAGCGGCTGTCGCGCGGGTTGGGCTCATGCACGGTCTCACCCAGCAGCACGCGCCCCAACTGACCGCCCAGGGCCAGGGCGTGACGGGCGGTATGCAGGGGGTTACGCCAACCGTGGGCGGCAACGCTGCGCAGGGTCGACAGCAAATCCCGACCGTGCAGGCCGGTGATCGCGTTTTGCGCGTTGATGAACGCGGCGGGGGTGGGCGCCGGGTTCGTCACGGGTCTTTCTCGCATGAGCCAACACTCCTTCGTCAAGCCATCAACAGGCACGCCAATTCAGAACCATAGTCGGTTCTCGGCAAGTTGCGCGGCGGTGTGGTCCTTACACCGCTGGTCGCGGGTGAATCACGGCCCGCATGCGCTCCTCCTCGAGAAATTTCATGATGATCGGTGCCACGGCTTCAGCCCGGGTGATCAGGAACAGGTGGCCGTCATCGATGATGTGCAACTGTGCGTTGGGAATGCGCCAGGCCAGCATGCGCATGTTGACCAGCGGGATCAGCGGGTCGTCGTCCCCGGCCAGCACCAGGGTCGGCTGGCGGATCTTGTGCAGCCAGTGGATGCTGGTCCAGCCCAGCCCCGCGAACAGTTGCCAGTAGTAGCCCAGCTTGCCGGCCGAGCGCACTTTGCTGGCGTGCTCGGCGGCCAGTTTCGAGTCGCGGCGGAACGAGCCGCCATAAATCATCGGCGCAATGCGCACCACGTGGGACGGTTGGATATACCGCCGGGGGCTGGCCATCAGCCACAACACTTTCGGCTTGCCCGGCACCATCACCGCACCGGCGGCGGTGGCAGCGAGGATCAGCTTCTTGCAACGCTCCGGGTAGTCATAGGCAAATTGCTGCGCCAGTGCGCCGCCCCAGGACACACCCACCACATTCACCTGGCCATAATCCAGGTAATCGAGCATGCGCGCGGTGAGCTTGGCCAGGCCAGGGAAACGATACGGCCGTTTGGGCGTGGACGAACCGCCCACCCCTGGCACATCGAAGGCAATCACTTCCAGGTCCGGGTCCAGGGCCTGGACGAACGGAAACACCAGCTCAAGGTTGGCGCCGATGCCGTTGAAGATCAGCAACGGTGTCAAGTGGGGCTTGCCCGGGCGTACCGCCGTGCGGATGGTCTGGCCATCCAGGTCGATGGTACGGAAGATGAACGGTTGCGGCATGCTCAAGCCCTGTGAAGTATTGCAGTCCGAGTGAGGTCAGTGTGGGAGGGGGCTAGCCCCCGATGGCGGTGTATCAGTCACCACAGGATCAACTGGTCCACCGCTATCGGGGGCAAGCCCCCCTCCCACATTTGAACGCATTTCAATCTAGCGTTCGTGCACATAGGTGCCTGGCGCCGCCTCTGCTGCGGCGTAGGTTTTATTGCCTAATGTTGTCGGAGCCTTCTTCAGCTTGCCCGCTCTTTCCGCCTGCCACGCCTGCCAATGCAGCCACCACGAGTCAGTGTGCTTGGTCGCATTCTCCTGCCATTCAAGCGGCTTGCCCGCCAGGCTGTCGCTGGTCTGGTAGCGTGCCTTGGGGTTGCCCGGTGGGTTGAGGATGCTCTGGATATGCCCGCTGCTGGACAGCACGAACTCTACTTTGCCGCCAAACAGCTGCGCCGACTTGTAGCAGGACTGCCACGGCGTGATGTGGTCGTTGGTGCCGGCCAGGGAGTAGATGTCGGCGGTGACCTGCTTGAGGTCGATCGGTGTACCGCACACTTCCAGGGCGTTGGCGCGTACCAGTGGGTTGTTCTTGAACAATTCGATCAGATCGCCGTGGAACGCGGCGGGCAAGCGCGTGGTGTCGTTGTTCCAGAACAGGATGTCGAACACCGGCGGCTCGTTGCCCAACAGGTAGTTATTGACCCAATAGTTCCAGATCAGGTCGTTGGGGCGCATCCAGGCAAACACCTTGGCCATGTCGCGGCCTTCCAGCACACCGGCCTGGTAGGAGTGGCGCTTGGCCGCTTCCAGGGTCTGCTCGTCGACGAACAGCGCCACCTGGGTGTCCAGGGTGGTGTCCAGCACGCTCACCAGCAGGGTCAGGGCGTTGACCTTCTTCTCACCCAGCGCGGCGTAGTGGCCCAGCAGGGCGGTGCAGGTGATGCCGCCGGAGCAGGCGCCGAGCATGTTGATGTCTTTGCTGCCGGTAATCGCCGTGACCACGTCCACCGCTTCCTTGAGCGCCTCGATGTAGGTGGACAGGCCCCACTCGCGCTGGGCCTTGGTCGGGTTGCGCCAACTGACGATAAAGGTCTGCTGGCCATTGCGCAGGCAGAAGCGCGCCAGACTCTTATCCGGGCTCAGGTCGAACACATAGAATTTGTTGATCTGCGGCGGCACCACCAGCAACGGGCGCTCATGCACCTGCTCGGTGATCGGCTTGTACTGGATCAGCTCCAGTACGTCATTGCGAAACACTACCGCGCCTTCGGTGGTGCCCAGGCTCTTGCCGACTTCAAAGGCGCCCATGTTGACCTGGCTCGGCATGCCGCCGTTATGCACCATGTCCTTGGCCAGGTGGGACAGGCCATCGAGCAGGCTCTTGCCGCCGGTTTCGAAGAAGCGCTTGATTGCCGCCGGGTTGGCCGCGCTGTTGGTGGGGGCCATGGCTTCGGTCATCAGGTTGATCACGAAGTGGCCGCGACTGATGTCCTGTTCCGACAGGTTGCTGTCGCCGATCCAGTCGTGCAGTTCCTTGCGCCACGCCAGGTAGGTTTGCAGGTAGCGTTTGTACAGCGGGTTCTGGCTCCAGGCCGGGTCGTGAAAGCGACGGTCATCGTTTTCGGGTTGCAGCTGCGATTTGCCGAACATCACGTTCTTCAATTCAACGCCAAAATGGGCGACGTGCTTGACGCTGTGCAACGGCTGCTTGATGGCTTGGGTCAGCACCATCTTGGCCGAGGCCAGTAAATCCTTTTTACGTAACGCGATGATCGGGTTGAGCCCCAGGGTGTTTTCCGAGGCCTGGCGTTTCAAGTCATCGTTATTCTTGTTACTCATCTACGACGCTCCATTGTCCGAAAGACGAGTACCGGGTACCGCTGCGCACCAGTTTTCGATACACAACACAAGCCAGGTACTGCGACTCGGGTGACCGTTGATACCGCATCGTCAAATGCAGGGAACTTGCCAGTTCCATTGGTTACCCGAGTTTAATTTTTTTCGCAAGCGGGCCAATCGTTGGCCACGCGACAGGGCATTCAAGCAGATGAAATTAGAAAATGCCCTCTAAAGAGCAAGAAGCCTGGGCTAGAGCATCAGCCGTACGACCGACTGACTCGGGTCGCGGGTTTTGCCGGCTGCCTTGAGCTCGGCAAGGTAGTCAGCCCACAGTGCGTCCTGACGCACGGCCAATTGGTAGAGGTAGTCCCAGGTGAACAGTCCGCTGTCATGTCCGTCGTCGAAGGTCAATTTCAGTGCGTACTGGCCGGCCGGTTCGACCTTGCTCAAGCGCACGTTGAGCTTGCCGAATTGCAGGATGGGTTTGCCGTGGCCCTGGACCTCGGCGGAAGGCGAGTGAACCCGTAGGAATTCGGCGGGCAACCGGTAGGCCTCATCGGGCCCGTAGGTGAGGCCGAGGGTGTTGGAGGTTTTGTGCAGGTTTACAGCAGTAGGAAATTTGGACATTGATGATGATCCTGAATAAACCGGCTCAAAATGTGGGAGGGGGCTTGCCCCCGATAGCAGTGGTCAGTCAGGCATACATCTTTCTGACAGACCGCTATCGGGGGCAAGCCCCCTCCCACATGAAAGCAAAGCGATCCTGTATATGGCTTACAGGATATAACGAGACAGATCTTCGTTCTGCGCCAATTCACCCAGGTGGCTGTTGACGTAGTCGGCATCGATCTTGATCGTTTCGCCATTCTGCGCACCGGCCAGGTCACCGGCGCTGAAGGACACTTCCTCAAGCAGGCGCTCCAGCAAGGTGTGCAGGCGACGAGCACCGATATTCTCGGTCTTCTCGTTGACCTGCCAAGCGATCTCCGCCAGGCGCTTGATACCGTCCGGCAGGAACTCGATGCCCAAGCCTTCGGTTTTCAGCAGCTCACAGTACTGCTCGGTGAGCGATGCATGCGGCTCGCTGAGGATGCGCTCGAAGTCGCCTGGGGTCAGCGCCTTGAGTTCCACGCGAATCGGCAGGCGGCCTTGCAGCTCCGGCACCAGGTCGCTTGGCTTGCTCAGGTGGAATGCACCGGAGGCGATAAACAGGATGTGGTCGGTCTTGACCATGCCCAGCTTGGTGTTCACGGTGCAGCCTTCGATCAGCGGCAGCAGGTCGCGCTGTACGCCTTCACGGGACACATCGACGCCGCCGGAGTTACCGCGCTTGGCGACCTTGTCGATCTCGTCGATAAACACGATGCCATGCTGCTCGACCGCTTCCAGGGCCTTGGCCTTGAGCTCTTCCTCATTGACCAGGCGCCCGGCTTCTTCGTCGCGTACCAGCTTCAGCGCTTCTTTCACCTTGAGCTTGCGGCTTTTCTTCTTGCCCTTGCCCATGTTGGCGAACAGGTTCTGCAACTGGCTGGTCATTTCTTCCATGCCAGGCGGCGCGGAGATGTCGACGCCGGACACTTCGGCGATTTCGATCTCGATTTCCTTGTCGTTCAACTGGCCTTCGCGCAGGCGCTTGCGGAACAGCTGGCGGGTGTTGGAGTCCGAGGCCGGTGCGGCGTCTTCGTTGAAGCCCATGCGTGCCGGCGGCAACAGGGCATCGAGGATGCGTTCTTCGGCGGCGTCTTCGGCGCGCAGGCTGACCTTGGTCATTTCCTGCTCGCGCAGCAGCTTCAGGGCCGCGTCGGCCAGGTCGCGGATGATCGACTCGACATCGCGGCCTACATAGCCGACTTCGGTGAACTTGGTCGCTTCGACCTTGATGAACGGTGCATTGGCCAGTTTGGCCAGGCGCCGGGCGATTTCGGTTTTACCGACGCCGGTCGGGCCGATCATCAGGATGTTCTTCGGCGTTACTTCAACGCGCAGTTCTTCGGGCAGTTGCATGCGGCGCCAGCGGTTACGCAGCGCAATGGCAACGGCGCGCTTGGCATCGTCCTGGCCGATGATATGGCGATTGAGTTCATGGACGATTTCGCGGGGAGTCATGGACATAGTGTGTGCGGCCCTCAAGCGGGAATAAGCCTACGGCTTACTCGGCGAGGTCCTGCTCCTCAATGGTGAAGTTGTGGTTGGTGAATACGCAGATATCGCCCGCGATGCCCAGGGCGGTCTCGACGATTTCGCGGGCCGACAAGTCGGTTTTCTTCAACAGCGCGCTGGCCGCCGCCTGGGCGTAGCCACCGCCGGATCCCATGGCGATCAGGCCATGTTCAGGCTCAACCACATCGCCATTGCCGGTGATGATCAGCGACGCGTCTTTGTTCGCGACGGCCAGCATGGCCTCGAGACGGCTGAGGGAGCGATCGGTACGCCATTCTTTGGCGAGCTCGACGGCGGCACGGACGAGGTGGCCCTGGTGTTTTTCCAGTTGGCCTTCAAAACGCTCGAACAGGGTGAAGGCGTCGGCGGTGGCACCGGCGAAACCGGCGAGCACCTGGCCGTGGTACAGGCGACGCACTTTTTTCGCGTTGCCTTTCATCACGGTATTGCCCAGGGAAACCTGGCCGTCGCCACCCATGACGACTTTGCCGTGGCGACGTACTGAAACGATGGTGGTCAAGGGGAGAGTCTCCACGCAGCGGGGCGAAAATGCCCGGATGGAAACTCATATGGGGGTGGCGGGGGGGATTTCAACCGTAGGGGTTTATGGCGGACGAGTGGCGTTTATCGGTCTGACACACTTTCGAGAACACCCAAGAACCAATGTGGGAGGGGGCTTGCCCCCGATGGCGGAGTATCAGTCACCAGATTGATTGACTGACACTCCGCTATCGGGGGCAAGCCCCCTCCCACATTTTGATCGGTGTTGAGCTTGAATCAGCGGCTCTGGCGTTGTTGTAACAACAGGTTGCTAAAGCCCGCGCCCGCCAATTGTTTCTGCGCCACGGTCAGCTGTTCGCGGTTGCTGAACGGCCCCACCAGTACGCGATACCAGGTCGCATCTTTCACAGTGCCGGACTCTACCGTCACCGACTGTCCCAGCAGGATGATCTGCGCACGCACACGATCCGCATCCGCCTGTTTCGGGAAGGAGCCCGCTTGCAGGAAGAACTTGGTCACCGGCGCTGCCTTGGTCTCCGCAACCGGTGGTGCTGGCGGCGGGGTGATCCCGGCCAGCGCGGCCTGGGCCCGGGCGGTGTCGATTTTCGCCGCTTCCGCCGGGGTTACCGGGGTGGTCGGCACTTGTGGCGTCGGCAGGGTTTTTTCCGGCACGGCGTCAGGCGGCACGATCACTTCCGATTCCGGCAGCAACGTATAGAAGTCGTATTTCGGCTTCACCGGTGCGGTCGGACTTGGCGTGGTCTTGTTGGCCTCGGCGATTTTCGTGGCTTTTTGCTGCTCCTGCTTGACGCGTTTGACGTCATCGCCCTGGCCTGGGTCCAGCTTCATCAGGAACACGATAAACGCGCCGACCGTGAGGCCGATGGCCATCCACAGCCAGCCCGGAATGGGCTTCTTTGCCGGTGCCTGGTAGCGGCTGGCGCCGCGCTTGGGGGCAGGTTTTTTCTTGGCGGCCAACTTACATACGCTCCAGGGTTTCCAGGCCTAACAGTTCCAGGCCTTGCTTGAGGGTCCGTCCAGCCAGTGCGGCGAGGCGCAGGCGACTTTGCTTGTGGGCTTCGTCGTCGGCGCTGAGGATCGGGCAGTTCTCGTAGAAGCTGGAGAACAACCCGGCTACTTCGTACAAATAGGTGCACAGGATATGCGGCGTGCCTTTCTCGCCGACGCTGTTCAGCACTTCGCCGAATTGCGCCAGCTTGGCGCCCAGCTCCTGTTCCTGGGGGGCTTCCAGCACGATCTGCCCTTGCACTTCGCTGAAATCCTTGCCCAGCTTGCGGAACACCCCGGCCACGCGGGTGTAGGCGTACAGCAGGTACGGCGCGGTGTTGCCTTCGAAGTTGAGCATCAGTTCAAAGTTGAAGCTGTAGTCGCTGGTGCGATGCTTGGACAGGTCGGCATATTTCACCGCGTCTATGCCCACCACACGGGCGATGTTGCGCAGATCGGCCTCGGCCAGCTCCGGGTTCTTTTCCTTCACCAGGGTGTAGGCGCGTTCCTGGGCTTCGGTCAGCAGGTCGATCAGCTTCACGGTGCCGCCGTCGCGTGTCTTGAACGGGCGGCCATCGGCGCCGTTCATGGTGCCGAAGCCCATGTGTTCCATGTGCATCGGGTGGGTGACGAAACCGGCGCGGCGCGCCACTTCGAACACCTGCTGGAAGTGCAGGGCCTGGCGCTGGTCGACGAAATACAGCGCACGATCCGCCTTTAGCACGCCGCTGCGGTAGCGCACGGCGGCCAGGTCAGTGGTGGCGTAGAGATAGCCGCCATCGGCCTTGACGATGATCACCGGCAGCGGCTCGCCATCGGCGGTCTTGAATTCTTCGAGGAACACGCACTGTGCGCCATTGCTCTCGACCAGCAGGCCCTTGGCCTTGAGGTCGTTGACCACGTTGATCAGGTCGTCGTTGTAGGCGCTTTCGCCCATCACGTCGGCCATGGTCAGCTTGACGTTGAGCAGTTCGTAGAGGTGTTGGCAGTGGGCCAGCGAGATATCGCGGAAGCGGCTCCACAGTTCCAGGCATTCCTTGTCGCCGGCTTGCAGCTTGACCACCAGGCCACGGGCACGGTCGGCGAACTCTTCGGATTCGTCGAAGCGCTTCTTCGCGGCGCGGTAGAAGTTCTCCAGGTCCGACAGCTCGTTGCTGGTGATCGGGTTTTCCTGCAGGTAGGCCATCAACATGCCGAACTGGGTGCCCCAGTCGCCCACATGGTTCTGGCGGATCACGGTGTCACCGAGGAACTCCAGTACCCGCGCCACGCCGTCGCCGATGATGGTCGAACGCAGGTGACCCACGTGCATCTCCTTGGCCAGGTTCGGCGCCGACAGGTCAATGACCACACGCTGGGTATCACCCGCTTTGCGCGTGCCGATCCTGGCATCGGCCAGCGCGGCGTCGAGGCGCGAGGCCAGGGCCTGGGTGTTCTGGAAGATATTGATAAAGCCTGGGCCAGCGATTTCGGCCTTGCTCACCTGTGGGTCGGCGGGCAGCGCGGCGATGATTTTCTCTGCCAGGTCGCGCGGCTTCATGCCGGCGGGCTTGGACAGCATCATGGCAATGTTGCTGGCGAAGTCACCGTGGGTCTTGTCGCGGGTGTTTTCCACCTGGATCGCCGGCGTCAGGCCTTCAGGCAACACACCTTCATTGACGAGTTGGGTGAGGGCTTGTTGGATCAGCTGGCGAATGGTGTCTTTCATGGTGTTCTCTTTCGACCGCAAGCGGCGGTGCGCGATGCGCAGGTGGAAAAACTGGGCATTATCCGTGGCGAGGGCGGGCTTGCCAACCTTCGCAGGACCTATGGCCAGGCTTAATACAAATCTACCGGGTCTACATCCAGTGACCATCGCACCTGGCGGCCGCTGGGCATTTGCTCCAGCGCAAGTAACCAGCTACTTAATAGCCGGTGCAGGGGCGCGCGGGAGGTGGCTTGCAGGAGTAGTTGAGCGCGATAACGTCCGGCGCGGCGCTCCATGGGGGCGGGCACGGGGCCGAGCAATTCGATGCCGCCCAGGCCCAGTTCGCCGAGCAAGCGTTCGGCAGCGCTGCACGCTTCATCCAGAAAACCTTCGGCCTGCCCCGGCTTGTGGGCTTCGGCGCGCAGCAACGCCAGGTGCGCAAAGGGCGGCAGGCCAGCGGAGCGGCGTTCACTCAGCGCCTGCTCGGCGAAGGCGAAGTAGCCTTGTTCTGTCAGTTGAATCAGCAGTGGATGGTCGGCCAGGTGTGTCTGGATGATCACCTTGCCCGGCTCCTCGGCCCGCCCGGCGCGCCCGGCGACCTGCACGATCAGTTGTGCCATGCGCTCGCTGGCGCGGAAATCGCCGGAAAACAGGCCACCATCGGCATCCAGGATCGATACCAGGGTCACCCGGGGAAAGTGATGGCCTTTGGCAAGCATCTGCGTGCCCACCAGGATGCACGGCTGGCCTTTCTGGATCGTGGCGAACAGTTGGTTCATCGCGTCTTTGCGCGAGGTGCTGTCGCGATCGACCCGCAGTACCGGGTAGTCCGGGAACAGAATGCCCAGGCGCTCTTCGGCGCGCTCAGTGCCGGCACCCACCGGGCGCAGGTCGACCTTGCCGCACTGCGGGCAGTGGCGTGGCACGCGCTCCACATGGCCGCAGTGGTGGCAGCGTAGTTCGCCATGGCGCTGGTGGACGGTCATGCGCGCATCGCAGCGCTCGCACTCGGACATCCAGCCGCAGTCATGGCACAGCAGCGTCGGCGCAAAGCCACGGCGGTTGAGAAACACCAGGACTTGCTGGCCGGCAGCGAGGGTCTGGCCGATGGCCTGCTGCATCGGGCCGGAAATCCCGCTGTCCAGCGGTCGGCTTTTCACGTCCAGGCGCAGGAAGCGGGGCTGTTTGGCGCCGCCGGCCCGTTCATTCAAGCGCAGCAGTCCATAACGACCGGTGTAGGCGTTGTGCAGGCTTTCCAGGGACGGCGTGGCTGAACCCAGCACGATCGGGATGTCTTCCTGGCGGGCGCGCACCAGCGCCAGGTCGCGGGCGTGGTAGCGCAGGCCTTCCTGCTGTTTATAGGAGCCGTCGTGCTCCTCGTCGATGATGATCAGCCCGGGATTTTTCATCGGCGTGAACAGCGCCGAACGGGTGCCGATAATGATGTCTGCTTCGCCGTCCCGCGCCGCCAGCCAGGACTCCAGGCGCTCCCGGTCGTTGACCGCCGAATGCACCAGGGCGATACGCGCGTTGAAGCGTTGCTCGAAACGCGCCAGGGTCTGCGGGCCCAGGTTGATTTCGGGGATCAGCACCAGCGCCTGCTTGCCGGCTTGCAGGGTTTCGCGGATCAGCTGCAAATAGACTTCGGTCTTGCCGCTGCCGGTGACACCGGCCAGCAGGAATGCGTGGAAACAGTCGAAACCGGCGCGAATGGCTTCGTACGCGGCGCGTTGTTCGGGGTTGAGCGGCAATTCCGGCTGGGCCAGCCAGTGTTCGTGGCGTGGGTCGGGGGCGTGCTTGCGGATTTCCACTTGCACCAGGCCCTTGGCCAGCAGCAGGTCGAGGCTGTCTTTGCTCAGCATCAGTTTGCTTAATAGCTGATGCGCGACGCCATGGGGGTGCTGGGCCAGGGTGGCGAGGGCTTCACGCTGGCGCGGGGCACGGGCGATGCGTGGGTCGTCAAGGCGCGCGCCGGGCACCATCGACCAGAAGCGCTCCTGGCGCGCCTCGGCCGGCTCGCCCTGGCGCAGCAGTACGGGCAGCGCCCAGCTCAATGTGTCGCCCAGGCTGTGCTGGTAATACTGGGCGGTCCACAGGCACAGTTTGAACAGCGCGGGCGGCAGAGGCGCCGTGGCATCAAGGATGGCCACGGCGGGCTTGAGTTTTTCGGCGGGCACTTCGCTGTGGTCGGCGACTTCCACCAGGATGCCGATCATCTCCCTGCGGCCAAACGGCACGCGCACGCGCATGCCCGGCTGCAACTGCGCGCGCAGCACACCGGCCGGGGCCCGGTAGTCGAACAGGCGGCGCAGGGGCGAGGGCAGGGCGAGGCGCAGGATGGCGTCGGGCACGCGGGGGGTCTCATCTATAAGGGCAGGCGGTGGCGCAGGGGCGGGAGACTAGCAGACCGGCGGTGAGCATGCAGCACTGCGGTGCCTGCATCGCGAGCCAGAGCGCTCCCGCAAGGGCCAGGCTATGCCGTTGTTTTCTGATGAAAGGCGCTTTTATCTTTACCGGCGACGGGCGTCGACGCTTGCGCGTTTAAAAAGGTCTGGTAGAATCCGCGGCCTAATTACGTGCGGTATTCGACAATAGTGTCGAGTGGCGGCACGCTAGCCCGAGGAAGTCACCATGAAAGCCGATATCCATCCAGCGTACGAAACCATCGAAGTAACCTGCAGCTGCGGCAACAAGTTCGAAACTCGCTCGAACCTGTGCAAGCCACTGGGTACTGACGTATGCAACGAGTGCCACCCGTTCTACACCGGTAAGCAGAAAACTCTGGACACCGGCGGCCGTGTACAGCGCTTCGCAGATCGCTTTGGTGCTTTCGGCAAGAAGCCTGCTGCTACTCCAGCAGAGTAAGGCTCAAGGGCCTTATGGGCTTTTGCCAGCTGTTGAAAAAGGCGTCCCTTGTGGGCGCCTTTTTTGTGCCTGGGATTTGGCTGTCGGCGGCCCAGGCCCAGGTGTTCTGCCCCGCACCGGCGGCCCTGGCGCGCGTAGACGTGCAGCGCGTGGTGGATGGCGACACGGTGCGCCTCAAGGATGGCCGCAGCGTGCGTATGATCGGCCTCAACGCGCCGGAAATCGGTAAGAAGGGCCGCCCCGACGAACCTTTTGCCGTTGCCGCCCGCCTGCGCCTGCAGACACTGGTGGACGCCAGTGAGGGGCGCGTGGGCCTGGTGCCGGGGCGTGAGCGCAAGGATCATTATGGTCGCACGCTGGCCCACCTCTACGGTGCCAACGGCGAGAACCTGGAGGCACAACTGCTGGCCGACGGCCTGGGTTTCCAGGTGGGCGTGGCGCCGAATGTCGACCTTGTCACCTGTCAGCAGGCGGCGGAAGACAGCGCTCGCCAGGCACGCCTGGGGGTGTGGCGCCAATCGCCGGTGCAAAGCGCGGAGCAGCTCAAGCGTTCCGGGTTTGCCGTGGTCGGCGGCCGGGTCAGCAGGATAGAGCGCAATCGCGGCGGAATCTGGATTGAATTGCAAGGGGCGCTGGTATTACGCATTGCGCCCGATTTGATCAGTCAATTCGACACGGTGCTGCTCGATGGTCTGCAAGGCCGCTCGATCGAGGCGCGTGGCTGGGTACAGGATCGTGCGCGACGTGGCGGCCTGAAAAGTGGACAGGCCCGTTGGCTCCTGCCACTGACCGCCCCCGGCATGTTGAAAACCACGCCTTGAGAAAAAATTGTAGACATTTTTTGTGTCGATTGTGAACAGTTAAGCCCTTGTATCCCGTGGCTCTTGGCCGAAAGTCTTAGTGCAGGGCCCTTGACACCGGTGACTGCCCAGTCTTGTAGGGACTTTGCGACACGAGTATCCTCGGCGGTCCGTCGACCAACAGTAAAAGCGGAATGCCGATATGTCTGATTTGAAAACTGCCGCTCTCGAATATCATGCCCATCCTCGTCCAGGAAAGCTGAGTGTAGAGCTCACCAAGGCCACTGCCACTGCCCGCGACCTGTCGCTGGCCTACAGCCCTGGCGTTGCCGAGCCCGTACGTGAAATCGCCCGCGACCCTGAGCTGGCCTACAAGTACACCGGCAAAGGCAACCTGGTTGCAGTGATTTCCGATGGCACCGCGATCCTTGGCCTGGGTAACCTCGGCCCATTGGCCTCCAAGCCAGTCATGGAAGGTAAAGGCGTGCTGTTCAAGCGCTTTGCCGGCATCGACGTTTTCGACATCGAAGTCGATTCCGAAAGCCCGCAGGCTTTCATCGACACCGTTAAGCGCATTTCCATCACCTTCGGTGGCATCAACCTGGAAGATATCAAGGCACCTGAGTGCTTCGAGATCGAGAAGGCCCTGATCGAGCAGTGCGACATTCCGGTATTCCACGATGACCAGCACGGCACCGCGATCGTTACCGCGGCCGGCATGATCAACGCCCTGGAAATCGCTGGCAAAACCCTGGCTGACGCCAAGATCGTCTGCCTGGGTGCTGGCGCTGCGGCCATCTCCTGCATGAAGCTGATCGTCAGCATGGGCGCCAAGCTGGAAAACATCTACATGGTCGACAGCAAGGGCGTGATCCAGTCCGAGCGTACCGACCTGAACCAGTACAAGGCGATGTTTGCCCACCCGTCCTCCAAGCGCACCTTGGCTGAGGCCCTTGACGGTGCCGACGTGTTCGTCGGCCTGTCCGGCCCGAACCTGCTGAGCGCTGAAGGCCTGAAGGCCATGGCGGCCAACCCGATCGTGTTCGCCTGCTCCAACCCGGACCCGGAAATCGCCCCGGAGCTGGCTCACGCCACCCGCGACGACGTGATCATGGCCACCGGCCGTTCCGATTACCCGAACCAGGTCAACAACGTACTGGGCTTCCCGTTCATCTTCCGTGGTGCCTTGGACGTTCGCGCCAAGCGTATCAACGAAGAAATGAAAGTGGCTGCTGCAAACGCCCTGCGTGAACTGGCCAAGCTGCCAGTCCCTCAGGATGTGTGCGATGCCTACGGTGGCGCCAAGCTGGAATTCGGCCGTGAGTACATCATCCCGAAACCAATGGATAAGCGCTTGATCACCGTGATCTCCGATGCCGTGGCTAAAGCCGCCATCGAGACCGGTGTGGCGACCCTGCCGTATCCGAAGAACTACCCGCTGCAAAGCGTGGATGATGTGTTCAACGGCTAAGCCGTTGTAGCGCACCAACAAAAAGCCCCGGCTCTCACGAGTCGGGGCTTTTTGTTGGGTGACCGTTATCTGAAGATTTTTGAAGGCCAAAATGTGGGAGGGGGCTTGCCCCCGATGGCGGTGTGTCAGTCACTCGATGAGCTGGCTGGTCCACGGCTATCAGGGGCAAGCCCCCTCCCACATTGGGTTCTGCGTAGGCTGAGGCCCAGGTCAGAATAAATCGATCGGCGCTGCCTCATCCGCCGGCAGCGGGCTGCCCGGTGCAACGCCATTGCCCAGCTCGTTGACCGAGGGCGGGGTGTCTTCGCTCTTGAACAGCTCGAAGTACGCATTCGGGGTGCTCGGCGATGCCGCACGGCCACTCACCGGGTCGATCCGCAGGCTCAGGATGCCTTCAGGTTCCGGTTGGGTATGCAGCGGTTTGTCCTTCAATGCCGCGCCCATGTAGCTCATCCAGATCGGCAATGCGACGGTGCCACCGAACTCGCGGCGGCCAAGGCTTTCCGGTTGGTCGAAGCCCGTCCAGACGGTGGTCACGTAGTCGCCGTTGTAGCCGGAGAACCAGGCATCTTTGGATTCGTTGGTCGTACCGGTCTTGCCTGCGATATCCGCGCGGCCCAGGGCCAGGGCGCGGCGGCCGGTGCCCTTCTTGATCACGTCTTCGAGGATGCTGTTGAGGATATAAGTGGTGCGACCGTCGACCACGCGCTCGGCCACGGCGGGTACCTGTGGGTCGGTGGCGGCGGCGCCCGGTGCTACGGGGGCGGTGCCTGGGGTCGGCTCGATGGTGATACCACCGTGGCTCGGCGCCGCAATGCCATCGCTGGCTGCCACGCCGTTGACCACGTCACCCGGCACGCGTGGCGGGTTGGCGGTGAACAGGGTATCGCCATTGCGGCTTTCGATCTTGTCGATCAGGTAGGGCGTGATCTTGTAGCCGCCGTTGGCGAAGGTGCTCCAGCCGGTGGCGATTTCCATCGGCGTGAGGGTCGCGGTACCCAGGGCCAGGGACAAGTTGGGTGGCAGGTCCGACTTGGCGAAACCAAAGCGGGTGATGTAGTCGATGGTCTTGCCTACGCCCATCGCCTGCAGCAGGCGGATCGACACCAGGTTGCGCGACTTATACAGCGCCTCGCGGATACGAATCGGGCCGAGGAACGTGTTGGTGTCGTTCTTGGGGCGCCAGACCTTGTCCAGGTAGTCATCGACAAACACGATCGGCGCGTCGTTGACCAGGCTGGCGGCGGTGTAGCCGTTATCCAGTGCGGCGCTGTAGATGAACGGCTTGAAGCTCGAACCCGGTTGGCGCTTGGCCTGGGTCGCGCGGTTGTAGTTGCTCTGCTCGAAGGCAAAGCCGCCGACCAGGGAGCGGATTGCGCCGTTCTGTGGGTCGAGGGACACCAGGGCGCCCTGGGCCACGGGGAGTTGGCTGAACTTGAGGCTGTCGTCTTTCTGGCGTTGCACGCGGATCAGGTCACCCACCTGCGCCACGTCTGACGGCTGCTTGGGCATTGGGCCCATGCTGTTGGTATTCAGGAATGGGCGTGCCCATTTCATGCTGTCCCACGCGACATGGGCTTCGCCGGTACGGGTCAGTACCTGCAGGCCATCCTTTTGCACCTGGATGACGATGGCCGGCTCCAGGCCGCTGATCGCGCGCTGCTTGCCCAGCTCGGCGGTCCAGGCGCTCAGCGTCTTGCCCGGCAGGCGCGACTCAGGGCCGCGATAGCCGTGGCGCTGATCGTAGGTGATCAGGCCGGAATGCAACGAGGTATTCGCGATTTCCTGCAAGTCGCTCGACACCGTGGTCGTGACGCGGAAACCTTCGGTATAGGCATCGCTGCCATAGCGGCCGACCATCTCGGCCCGCGCCATCTCGGCGATATACGGGGCGTTCACTTCCGGCGTCGGCACGTGGTAGCTGGCGTTCAGCGGCTCGGCCACCGCACTTTCATAGGCGGCCTGGTCGATCTTGCCCAGCTTGTACATGCGGCCCAGGATCCAGTCGCGGCGTTCTTTACTGCGCGCCGGGTTGGCCAGGGGGTTGAAGCGCGACGGCGCCTTGGGCAGGCCGGCAATCATCGCCATCTGCGCCAGGCTGGCGTCACGAATCGACTTGCCGTAGTACACCTGGGATGCGGCTTCGATGCCGTAGGCGCGGTTGCCCAGGTAGATCTTGTTGACGTACAGCTCGAGGATTTCGTCCTTGGTCAGCTGACGTTCGATCTGCAAGGCCAGGAGAATCTCGGTGGCTTTGCGCGAAAAACTGCGTTCGCTGGTGAGGAAGAAGTTCTTCGCCACCTGCATGGTGATGGTGCTGCCGCCGGATTGAATGTGTCCGCTTTTGACCAACTGCGTGGCGGCCCGTACCAGGCTGCTGGGGTCGACACCGTAGTGGTTGGCGAAATTATCGTCTTCAGCCGACAGCAATGCGCTGATGAAATTGGGCGGGATGTCGGCGAAACGGATCGGGGTACGGCGCATTTCGCCGAACTCCGCGATCAGTTTTTCATCGCTGCTGTAGACCCGCAAAGGAATCTGCAACTGGATGCTTCTCAGGGCCTCTACAGAGGGCAAACCCGGACTAAGGTAGAGGTAGGCCCCGCTGAGTACGAGCAGTAGCCCGCAGACGATCGCGATGATGGAGTACCCGAAAAACTTCAGCAGACGAATCAAGGCTTTTGGATTTCCAGAGAAAAGAATGAGTTAGGCGCCGGGGTATGCATGGGAAACGATGGATCGACCCGACCTGCAGATAAAAAGCGGGAAAAAACGCTGGGCATTAAAGCATTTTTCGCCTTGGGGCGTCATTCGCGCCTCTTAAACAAGCCGACCGAATGCAGGGTGCCCGGCCGCAATCAGGCGGTATGACAGGGAAAGCAATGAGGAGTTTTATGGTAAAGGGATTTTTCAGGCGAAAAGTCGACACCGTCCTGGGGGTCGATATCAATGAAGCGGGGATCAAACTGGTCGAGCTGGGGCGTTCAGCCAGCGGCTACACCGTTCAAGGCTACGCCACGCAGGCCCTGCCGGCCCGCGCGGTGGTCGATGGCACGTTGCTCGACCTTGAGGGCATCGGGCTGGCGCTGCAGCAGGCGTTGTCCCGGCTGCATACGTCGGCCCGGCAGGCGGCGATTGCCGTGTCTGGGTCCTCGGTGATCACGCGGGTGATCGAAATGGAGGCAGGGCTCAGTGACGATGAAATGGCCAGCATGATCCTGATGGAGGCAGACCAATACATTCCCTACCCATTGGAGGAGATGGCCCTGGACTTTCAGGTGCGCGGTCCATCGGCCGCGGACCCGAAGCGGGTCGAGGTGTTGCTGGCGGCATGCCTCAAGGAGCAGGTCGAGGCGCGTGAGGCGGTTCTGGCCTTGGCCGGGTTGGTGCCGCGAGTGGTCGATGTGGAAGGGTTTGCATTGGCGCGCGCAAGCAGTCAGGATTTCGCCAGCTTCACGCCGGGCCGTCGAGTCGATGGCGCACAGTGGGCCTTGGATGCCCAAGGGATGGGAGTAGCCTGCGGGTTGGCCCTGAGGAGTTTCGCTGGATGACACGAATCAATCTTTTGCCCTGGCGCCAGGCACTGGCGGAGCGGCGGCGCAAGTATCTCCTGATGCTGTTGCTGGCGTTTGCCTGCGTGGCGCTGGCGGCGGTATGGCTGGCGGACCAGGTTATCGACCAGGCGATCGACCGGCAGGTGACGCGTAACAATCACCTGGGCAAGGAAATCACTGTCCAGGACGCGCGCATCAAGACCATCGACGACCTGCAGGTGCAAAGCCAGCAACTGGCGGAGCGCATGAAAGTCGTGCAGGACCTGCATGACGCCCGCTCCGGCAGCGCGCGGTTGTTGGATCAACTGGCCCGTGCGGTGCCTGATGGCGTACATCTGCATGAGGTCGTGGCAAAGGGCAATACGGTGAGCATCAGCGGCAGCGCTGATTCGAGCCAGGATATCGCCCAGTTGATGCGCCGCCTGGACGCCTCCGAAGGCGCCCACGCGACGCGTCTGCAACAGGTGCGGGCGGAAGGCGAGCGGGGCAGCAACGGGTTTCAATTGATGGTACGCCAGGGAGCGTCCACCGAGGCCCAGCCATGAGCCTGCCCAGGCTCGACTTTTTTGCACTCTCTCACCACGCTGCGAAATGGCCCTTGCCTGGCAAGGTCCTGCTCGGCTGCGCGCTCGCCGGCCTGGTGCTGGTAGTGGGCGAGGCTGCATGCCTGAGTCCGTCGCGGGACCGGTTGAAGGTACTCGAGGTGCAGGAAGGAGGCTTGCGGCAGCAGCTCGCCGAGAAGGTTGGGCTGGTCGCCGCGCTTGAACAGCAAACCCAACAGTTCCAGGCGATGCAACAGCGCTTCGCCGGGCTTTTGCAGGCGTTGTCCCAAGAGGCTGAAGTGCCAAGGCTGCTTGAAGACATAGCGCGGTTGGGCGTCGCCAATGGCTTGGCAGTCGAGGGCATCGTCCTGTTGGATGAGCAGGCGCACGCCTTGTATATCGAGCAGCCCGTGCAAATGGCTGTCACCGGGGGGTATCACGACCTGGCGACATTCCTGAGCGCTCTGGCCGGGTTGTCGCGAATCGTCACGGTACACGATCTGGCGCTGCGATCTGATGGGCCACTGCTGCGCCTCGACCTGCAGGCCAGGACCTATCGGCGTACGTCGCCAGGTGTCCGGTCGGTAGAGCTCGGCCAGGGCGTCGAGCCGCGGCCGCACTTTGTCTACGACGCTTCGTCCTTGCGCGATCCCTTCCAGCCGCCCGCGTTGCAGGTACATCACACGCCAGGCCGGCCAACCCAGGCCCCCGACTTCGCGCGGCCACGAGGCGCGCTCGAAGCTATCGCTATCGACAAGTTCGAAATGGTCGGCACGCTGTCCCGTGGTGTGCAGCGCTTTGCCCTGCTGCGGGCGGCCTCCGCGGTGCATCGGCTCGCAGTGGGTGACTACCTGGGGCCCGACCATGGTCGGGTGACCGCCATTCATGATGGTCATGTCGAACTGGTCGAGCTTTTCCCGAATGAACAGGGTGCCTGGCTGGAGCGCCCGCGAACCCTCGTACTCAACGTCAACTCATAACGGAATCAAACAATGAAAAGGACTTTCTCGTCCTTCGGTGTGGCGCTATGGATAGCGTTCACGGCACCGATGGTTTTCGCTGTGCCCAATCGTGTGGACCTGATCCAGCTGCCGCGACCCGAAAGCGCGTCGCCGAGCTACTCCGGCGACAAGCTGAGCCTCAATTTCCAGAACATCGAGCTACGCGCGGTGCTGCAACATATCGCCGATGTGGCGGGCCTCAATCTGGTGGCCAGCGACGAAGTGCAGGGCGCGATCACCCTGCGGCTCAGGGACGTGCCCTGGGATCAAGCCCTGGACCTGGTGTTGCAAAGCAAGGGCTTGGACAAGCGCATCAAGGCCGGTGTCTTGCTGGTGGCGCCTGCCGACGAGCTGGCCGCCCGCGAACTGCTGACCCTGGAGTCGCGGCGGCAGATGGCCGAACTCGCGCCACTGCGCCGCGAACTGTTACAGGTCAACTACGCCAAGGCAGCGGACCTGGCCAAGCTGTTCCAGTCGGTGACGGGGCACGAGGGCGCGACCGATGAGCGCGGTTCGGTGGCGGTGGATGATCGCACCAATAACATCATCGCCTACCAGACCGGCGAGCGCTTGGAGGAGCTGCGGCGGATCGTGGCGCAGTTGGACATCCCGGTGCGCCAGGTGATGATCGAGGCGCGGATTGTCGAGGCCAACGTTGACTATGACAAAAGCCTGGGCGCGCGTTGGGGCGGTCGATTGAGTCACGGCAAGTGGGGCGCAGGTGGTATCAGCAAACCCTTGGCGAGCGGCGAGGAACTGCCGGATAACCCGCCCAGTTCGCCCTTTGTCGACCTGGGCGCGGTTACGGGCACCTCAGGGCTGGGCGTCGCGTTTATCACCGATAACCTGCTGCTGGACTTGGAACTGACGGCCATGGAGAAGACCGGCAATGGCGAAATCGTCTCGCAACCCAAGGTAGTGACGTCCGACAAGGAAACCGCGCGCATCCTCAAGGGCACCGAGATCCCCTACCAGGAATCCAGCTCCAGTGGCGCCACCTCGGTGTCCTTCAAGGAGGCCTCGCTGTCACTGGAGGTCACCCCGCAAATCACGCCTGACGACCGCGTGATCATGGAGGTCAAGGTCACCAAGGACGAGCCCGACTACCTGAACAAGCTCAACGACGTACCGCCGATCAAGAAAAACGAGGTGAACGCGAAGGTGCTGGTCAAGGATGGCGAGACCATCGTCATCGGCGGGGTTTTCTCGAATACCCAAAGCAAAGTGGTAGATAAAGTGCCATTTTTCGGCGATGTGCCGTATCTTGGCCGCCTTTTCCGGCGCGATGTGCTGGCGGAGAAAAAATCCGAGCTGCTGGTATTCCTGACTCCGCGTATTATGAATAACCAGGCGATTGCTGTGAGTCGTTGATTCTGTGCGAAATTTGATTCTTGTAGGACCGATGGGCGCTGGCAAAAGCACCATCGGCCGTTTGCTGGCCAAAGAGCTGCGCCTGCCATTCAAAGATTCCGACAAGGAAATTGAATTGCGCACGGGCGCCAATATCCCATGGATCTTCGATAAGGAAGGCGAGCTGGGCTTTCGCGACCGCGAGCAGGCGATGATTGCCGAGCTGTGCGGCTGCGATGGCGTGGTATTGGCGACCGGCGGTGGCGCGGTGATGCGCGAGGAAAATCGCCGGGCCCTGCATGCCGGTGGTCGGGTGGTCTATCTGCATGCGTCGGTCGAGCAGCAGGTGGGCCGCACTGCTCGCGATCGCAATCGCCCATTGCTGCGCACCGCCGACCCGGCGAAAACCTTGCGGGATCTGCTGGCGCTGCGCGATCCGTTGTATCGGGAAATCGCCGATCTGGTGGTGGAAACCGATGAGCGGCCGCCTCGTATGGTGGTACTCGACATTCTTGAGCGCCTGCAACGGTTGCCACCCCGTTAAAGCCAGGCCCGAAATGCGTTATTCTCGGCGGCGCGTTATCACCCTGCGGGGTGTGGCGTAGAGCCATCAGGTGGCGTCGGATTTCGACGTTACCGGTCGTCAAAACATCTTCAACGCGGGGACACATGCAGACACTTAAGGTCGATCTAGGCGAGCGCAGCTACCCGATCCATATTGGCGAAGGTCTGCTGGACCAGCCCGAGTTGCTCGCACCGCACATTGCCGGGCGGCAAGTGGCGATCATCTCCAACGAAACGGTCGCGCCGCTGTATCTTGAGCGTCTGAGCCGCAGCCTGGCGGCTTATTCGGTGATCTCCGTGGTATTGCCCGACGGCGAAGCCCACAAGAACTGGGAAACCCTGCAACTGATCTTCGATGGTCTGCTCACCGCACGCCATGACCGCCGCACCACCGTGGTCGCCCTCGGCGGCGGCGTGATCGGTGACATGGCCGGCTTTGCGGCCGCCTGTTACCAGCGTGGCGTGGACTTTATCCAGGTGCCCACCACCCTGTTGTCCCAGGTTGATTCGTCGGTGGGCGGCAAGACTGGCATCAACCACCCGCTGGGCAAGAACATGGTGGGTGCGTTTTATCAGCCTCAAGCCGTGCTGATCGACACCGCGACCCTCAACACATTGCCACCGCGCGAGCTGTCGGCGGGGCTGGCCGAAGTCATCAAGTACGGGCTGATCTGCGACGAACCGTTCCTGACCTGGCTGGAAGAACACGTCGACGCCCTGCGCGCCCTCGACCAGGTGGCGCTGACCGAAGCGATTTCCCGCTCCTGCGCCGCCAAGGCGTTGGTGGTGAACGCCGATGAACGGGAGTCCGGCGTACGGGCCACCTTGAACCTCGGGCACACCTTCGGCCATGCGATCGAAACCCACATGGGCTATGGTGTGTGGTTGCATGGAGAGGCCGTAGCGGCTGGCACAGTGATGGCATTGGAGATGTCGCAACGCCTGGGCTGGATCAGCGCCCAGGAGCGTGATCGCGGTATCCGCCTGTTCCAGCGCGCCGGCTTGCCGGTCATCCCGCCTACCGAGATGACCGAGGCAGACTTCCTCGAACATATGGCGATAGACAAGAAAGTGATCGACGGTCGACTGCGACTGGTGCTGTTGCGCCACATGGGTGAAGCGGTAGTGACCGACGATTATCCGAAAGAGATTTTACAGGCCACGCTGGGAGCGGATTACCGCGCCCTGGCCCAGCTTAAAGGTTAATAAGATCCCGATGACTAGTTTGCATGCCGACGAGGCGTTCCTCGGCCATTACCAGTTAAGCCACGACCCTTTTGCTCCACGGGTGCCTGGTTTCAAATTTTTCCCGGCCCAGCGCAAGCCGGTGCTCGGCCAGTTGCACCATCTCGCGCGCTACAGCCAGTTGCTGCTGGTGGTCACCGGCCCACTGGGCAGTGGCAAGACCCTGTTGCGCCAGGCGCTGGTCGCCAGTACCAACAAGCAATCGGTACAGAGCGTCGTAGTATCGGCTCGCGGTGCCGGTGATGCGGCGGGTGTACTGCGCCAGGTGGCCCAGGCTCTTGATGTGCCCACTGCCGAGCCGAACGCGATTCTCAAGCAGGTGGTGCAACTGGGCCTGACCGGCCAGGAGGTCTACCTGCTGGTGGATGACGCCGAGCAGCTTGACGAATCCGCCCTGGAAGCGCTGTTGGCGCTGGCCGCCGGTACGCCGGAAGGTCGCCCGCATGTGTTCCTGTTCGGTGAGTCGTCGCTGATCGCCGATCTGGAGCAGATCAGTGGCGAACAGGAGCTGTTCCACGTCATTGAGTTGCAGCCTTACGAAGAGGAAGAAACCCGTGAATATCTGGCCCAACGCCTTGAAGGCGCCGGGCAGGGCATCGAACTTTTCTCCGCTCAACAGATCTCTGATATTCACGAAAGCTCCGACGGCTGGCCTGGCACCATCAATCAGGTCGCCCGCGATGCAATGATCGAAGCCATGATTGCCAGCCGCTCTGCGGTCAAGCGTCCAAAGATGGGGTTCACTATGCCTAAGAAGCACGTATTGGCCATTTCCGCCGTGGTCGTGGTCGCCGTTGCCGCCGCCTGGTTGATCCCGGGCCGCAGCAAGGCACCGACGACCGCCGGCGCGCCAACCGAACAGGCGCAGTTGCCACTGGGCAAGCCCACGCCAAACGTAGAATTCGCCAACTCCGGTCAGCCGACCAGCCTGCCGATGGTGGGCCAGCCGGTCATGCGCGGCCCGCTTGCCGAAGAAGCCGGTGGCATCTCCGAAGGCGACGACGGCGTGCCGGTAGAAGGCTCCAGCGCCACGCCGCCGACCGTGACCACCACCGCGCCACCTGCGGGCGTGCCAGCCGGTCAGCCGGCGACAAAACCGACACCAGCGCCGACGGTCGCGACCGCCAAGCCTGCGCCTGTCACCAAGCCCGTCGCAGCTGCACCGGTCGCCAAGCCAGCCCCGGCGCCGGCCGCCAAGCCTGCTGAAAAACCCGTGACCGTTGCCAAGGCCGGTGCCGCCGGCAGCAGCTGGTACAGCAGCCAGCCTACCGGTAACTTCGTGGTGCAGATTCTCGGCACCAGTTCCGAAGCCAACGCCCAGGCGTTCGTGAAAGAGCAGGGCGGCGAGTACCGTTATTTCAAGAAAGTGCTCAACGGCAAGCCTCTCTACGTGATCACTTACGGCAACTTCTCCAGCCGCGCAGCAGCTGAATCCGCTATCAAGGCCTTGCCAGCGAAGGTTCAGGCTGGTAAACCTTGGCCTCGCACTGTCGCCAGCGTTCAACAAGAACTGGCAACAACTCGCTGAAGATCCGGCGGCCTTACCCAGGCCGCCCTCTCGGCACCTCAAAAAAACAACAAAGCGTGCAGCCCTGAAGGCCGCGCGCTTTGTGGTGTCTGCGTCACAGTAGCTTTTGAGTCGTAGCGGTCAGAATTAAAAAAGTTTTGACTAGCACAGCATATCGCTTTAAACCTTTCATAAATGCGACATAGATTTGCGACATTTCGTCGCTAAATTTGTGGGCGTCTGTGTCGGTGTGTACAATGACCTCCCTTTTGCCCCCGCAAAGCCGGCGTACGTTCGGCGTGGAAGGTAACCGGTTGAATTGAAAAGAAATTTGCCTCGATATAAGAGGCAGCCTGGTGAGAAAGTGTCTATGAAAGCAGGTCTGTACCAACCCGATGAATTCAAGGATAACTGCGGTTTCGGCCTGATTGCCCATATGCAGGGCGAGCCCAGTCATACCCTTTTGCAAACGGCCATCGAGGCCCTGACCTGCATGACCCACCGCGGTGGGATCAACGCCGACGGCAAGACCGGTGACGGTTGTGGCTTGCTGATTCAAAAGCCCGACCTGTTCCTGCGCGCCGTCGCCAAACAGCATTTCGCTGTCGACCTGCCCAAGCAGTACGCCGTGGGCATGGTGTTTTTCAACCAGGACCCGGTCAAAGCCGAAGCCGCTCGCGAGAACATGAACCGCGAAATCCTGGCTGCCGGCCTGCAACTCGTCGGCTGGCGCAAAGTGCCGATCGACACCAGCGTGCTCGGCCGCCTGGCCTTGGAGCGCCTGCCGCAGATCGAACAAGTGTTTATCGCGGGCGATGGCCTGAGCGACCAGGACATGGCGATCAAGCTGTTCACGTCCCGTCGTCGTTCGTCCGTGGCCAACGCTGCCGACACCGATCACTACATCTGCAGCTTTTCCCACAAGACCATCATTTATAAAGGCCTGATGATGCCGGCGGACCTCACCGCCTTCTATCCAGACCTGAGCGATGAGCGCCTGCAAACCGCAATCTGCGTGTTCCACCAGCGCTTCTCCACCAACACCCTGCCGAAATGGCCGCTGGCCCAGCCATTCCGCTTCCTCGCCCACAACGGCGAGATCAACACCATCACTGGCAACCGTAACTGGGCCGTGGCCCGTCGCACCAAGTTCGCCAACGATTTGATGGACCTCGAAGAGCTCGGCCCGCTGGTCAACCGCGTCGGTTCCGACTCCTCCAGCATGGACAACATGCTCGAGCTGATGGTCACCGGCGGCATCGACCTGTTCCGTGGCGTGCGCATGATCATTCCGCCTGCGTGGCAGAACGTCGAGACCATGGACCCCGACCTGCGGGCGTTCTATGAATACAACTCGATGCACATGGAACCCTGGGACGGCCCGGCCGGCGTGGTGATGACCGACGGCCGCTACGCGGTGTGCCTGCTCGACCGTAACGGCCTGCGCCCGGCGCGCTGGGTGACCACCACCAACGGTTTCATCACCCTGGCGTCGGAAATCGGCGTGTGGAACTACCAGCCGCAAGACGTGATCGCCAAAGGCCGCGTCGGCCCTGGCCAGATCCTGGCCGTGGACACCGAAACCGGGCAGATCCTCGACACCGATGCGATCGACAACCGCCTGAAGTCCCGTCACCCCTACAAGCAATGGCTGCGCAAGAATGCCCTGCGCATCCAGGCGACCATGGAAGACAACGACCACGGTTCGGCGTTCTACGACATCGACCAGCTCAAGCAGTACATGAAGATGTACCAGGTCACGTTCGAAGAGCGCGACCAGGTGCTGCGCCCGCTTGGCGAGCAAGGCTACGAAGCCGTCGGCTCCATGGGTGACGACACGCCGATGGCCGTGCTGTCCCAGCGTGTGCGCACGCCGTACGACTATTTCCGCCAGCAGTTCGCCCAGGTGACCAACCCACCGATCGACCCGCTGCGCGAAGCCATCGTGATGTCCCTGGAAGTCTGCCTCGGTGCCGAGCGCAACATCTTCCAGGAGTCGCCTGAGCACGCCTCCCGCGTGATCCTCAGCTCGCCGGTCATTTCCCCGGCCAAGTGGCGCTCGTTGATGACCCTGGAGCGTCCGGGCTTCGACCGCCAGATCATCGACCTGAACTACGACGAGAGCCTCGGCCTTGAAGCCGCTGTGCGCAACGTCGCTGACCAGGCCGAAGAAGCTGTGCGCGCCGGGCGTACCCAGATCGTGCTGACCGACCGCCATATCGCGCCGGGCAAGTTGCCGATCCACGCCTCCCTGGCCACTGGTGCAGTACACCATCGCCTGACCGAAAAAGGCCTGCGCTGCGACTCCAACATCCTCGTGGAAACCGCCACCGCCCGTGACCCGCACCACTTTGCGGTGTTGATCGGCTTCGGCGCCTCGGCGGTGTACCCGTTCCTTGCTTATGAAGTGTTGGGTGACCTGATCCGTACCGGTGAAGTACTGGGCGACCTCTATGAGGTGTTCAAGAACTACCGCAAGGGCATCACCAAGGGCCTGTTGAAGATCCTGTCGAAGATGGGCATCTCCACCGTCACCTCGTACCGCGGTGCTCAATTGTTCGAAGCGATCGGCCTGTCCGAAGAAGTCTGCGAGCTGAGCTTCCGTGGCGTGCCGAGCCGCATCAAGGGTGCGCGTTTCGTCGATATCGAAGCCGAACAGAAAGCCCTGGCCGCCGAAGCCTGGAGCGCGCGCAAGTCGATCCAGCAAGGTGGCCTGCTCAAGTTCGTCCACGGTGGCGAATACCACGCCTACAACCCGGACGTGGTCAGCACCCTGCAAGCCGCCGTGCAGCAGGGCGACTACGCCAAGTTCAAGGAATACACCGCGCTGGTGGATAACCGCCCGGTGTCGATGATCCGCGACCTGTTCAAGGTCAAGACCCTGGACACGCCGCTGGCGATCAGCGACATCGAACCGCTGGAATCGATCCTCAAGCGCTTCGACTCCGCCGGTATCTCCCTGGGCGCCTTGTCGCCTGAGGCCCACGAAGCCCTGGCCGAAGCCATGAACCGCCTGGGTGCGCGTTCCAACTCCGGTGAAGGCGGTGAAGACCCGGCGCGCTACGGCACCATCAAGAGCTCGAAAATCAAGCAAGTGGCGACGGGCCGTTTCGGGGTGACCCCGGAATACCTGGTCAACGCCGAAGTGCTGCAGATCAAGGTTGCCCAGGGCGCCAAGCCCGGCGAAGGCGGCCAGCTGCCAGGCGGCAAGGTCAACGGTTTGATCGCCAAGCTGCGTTACGCAGTGCCGGGCGTGACCCTGATTTCGCCGCCGCCGCACCACGACATCTACTCGATTGAAGACTTGTCGCAGCTGATTTTCGACCTCAAACAAGTCAACCCGCAGGCGCTGGTCTCGGTGAAACTGGTAGCAGAGGCGGGCGTCGGTACCATCGCCGCTGGCGTGGCCAAGGCCTATGCCGACCTGATCACCATCTCCGGCTACGACGGCGGCACCGGTGCTTCGCCGCTGACCTCCATCAAGTACGCCGGTGCGCCGTGGGAACTGGGCCTGGCTGAAACCCACCAGACCCTGCGCGGTAACGACCTGCGTGGCAAAGTGCGCGTGCAGACCGACGGCGGCCTGAAAACCGGCCTCGACGTGATCAAGGCCGCGATCCTCGGCGCCGAAAGCTTCGGCTTCGGCACCGCGCCAATGATCGCCCTGGGCTGCAAATACCTGCGCATCTGCCACCTGAACAACTGCGCCACCGGCGTCGCCACTCAGAACGAGAAGCTGCGCAAGGATCACTACATCGGCACCGTCGACATGGTGGTGAATTTCTTCACCTACGTCGCCGAAGAAACCCGTGAGTGGCTGGCCAAGCTGGGCGTGCGCTCCCTCGAAGAGCTGATCGGTCGTACCGATCTGCTGGACGTCCTCGAAGGCCAGACCGCCAAGCAACAGCACCTGGACCTGACGCCACTGTTGGGCAGCGATCACATCCCGGCAGACAAGCCTCAATTCTGCCAGGTGGACCGCAACCCACCGTTCGACAAGGGCCTGCTGGCCGAGAAGATGGTCGAGATGGCTGCTTCCTCGATCAACGATGCCAGCGGTGGCGAATTCGCTTTGGATATCTGCAACTGCGACCGTTCCATCGGCGCCCGCATCTCCGGCGAAATCGCGCGCAAGCACGGCAACCAAGGCATGGCGAAAGCGCCGATCACCTTCCGCTTCAAGGGCACTGCGGGCCAGAGCTTTGGCGTGTGGAACGCCGGTGGCCTGCACATGTACCTGGAAGGTGACGCCAACGACTACGTGGGCAAGGGCATGACCGGCGGCAAGCTGGTCATCGTTCCGCCCAAAGGCAGCGTCTACAAGACCCAGGACAGTGCCATCATCGGCAACACCTGCTTGTATGGCGCCACGGGCGGCAAGCTGTTCGCCGCCGGTACGGCCGGTGAGCGTTTCGCCGTGCGTAACTCCGGTGCCCACACCGTGGTGGAAGGCACTGGCGATCACTGCTGCGAGTACATGACCGGGGGCTTTGTCGCGGTACTGGGCAAGACCGGCTACAACTTCGGTTCGGGCATGACCGGCGGTTTCGCCTACGTGCTGGACCAGGACAACACCTTCGTCGACCGGGTCAACCACGAGTTGGTCGAGATCCAGCGGATCAGCGGCGAAGCGATGGAATCCTACCGTAACCACTTGCAGCACGTGCTGGACGAGTACGTCGAGGAAACCGGCAGCGAATGGGGTCGTAACCTCGCCGAGAACCTCGATGATTACCTGCGTCGTTTCTGGCTGGTCAAGCCCAAGGCTGCCAACCTGAAATCGTTGCTTTCCAGCATCCGTGCCAACCCGCAGTGATATGCGCCTGAAGAGTTTGATGAGGTTTTAACATGGCTGAACGTCTGAATAACGACTTCCAGTTCATCGATGTCGGGCGCAAAGATCCGAAGAAGAAACTGTTGCGTCAACGCAAGAAAGAGTTCGTGGAAATCTACGAACCCTTCAAACCCCAGCAGTCGGCCGACCAGGCCCACCGCTGCCTGGGTTGCGGTAACCCGTATTGCGAATGGAAGTGCCCGGTGCACAACTTCATTCCCAACTGGCTCAAGCTGGTGGCCGAGGGCAACATCCTCGCCGCCGCCGAGCTGTCGCACCAGACCAACACCTTGCCGGAAGTCTGCGGCCGGGTGTGCCCGCAAGACCGTCTGTGCGAGGGTGCCTGCACCCTTAACGACGGCTTCGGCGCGGTGACCATCGGTTCGGTGGAGAAGTACATCACCGACACCGCGTTCGCCATGGGCTGGCGTCCGGACATGTCCAAGGTCAAGCCGACGGGCAAGCGCGTGGCGATCATCGGTGCGGGCCCGGCGGGCCTGGGCTGTGCCGACGTGCTGGTGCGTGGCGGCGTGACCCCGGTGGTGTTCGACAAGAACCCGGAAATCGGCGGCCTGCTGACCTTCGGTATCCCCGAGTTCAAGCTGGAAAAAACCGTACTGAGCAACCGTCGTGAAGTGTTCACCGGCATGGGCATCGAGTTCCGCCTGAACACCGAAATCGGTAAAGACGTGACCATGGAGCAACTGCTCGCCGAATACGACGCCGTGTTCATGGGCATGGGCACCTACACCTACATGAAGGGCGGCTTTGCCGGTGAGGACCTGCCGGGCGTGTATGACGCCTTGGATTTCCTGATCGCCAACGTCAACCGCAACCTGGGCTTTGAAAAGTCGCCGGAAGATTTCGTCGACATGAAGGGCAAGAAGGTCGTGGTGCTGGGTGGTGGTGACACCGCGATGGACTGCAACCGCACCTCGATTCGCCAGGGCGCCAAGTCGGTGACCTGTGCCTACCGTCGTGACGAAGCCAACATGCCTGGCTCGCGCAAAGAGGTGAAGAACGCCAAGGAAGAAGGCGTGAAGTTCCTCTACAACCGCCAGCCGATCGCCATCGTGGGTGAAGACCGTGTCGAAGGCGTGAAGGTGGTCGAGACCCGTCTCGGCGAACCGGACGCCCGTGGCCGTCGCAGCCCCGAGCCGATCCCGGGCTCCGAAGAGATCATCCCGGCCGACGCCGTGGTCATTGCGTTCGGCTTCCGCCCAAGCCCGGCTCCCTGGTTCGAGCAGTTCGAAATCCAGACCGACAGCCAGGGCCGTGTCGTCGCCCCGGAACAAGGCCAGTACAAGCACCAGACCAGCAACCCGAAAATCTTCGCCGGTGGCGATATGGTGCGAGGCTCTGACCTGGTGGTAACCGCGATCTTCGAAGGCCGTAACGCCGCCGAAGGGATCCTGGACTACCTGAACGTCTAACCCATTTCAGGCTGAAATGCGGTCAAAAATGTGGGAGGGGGCTTGCCCCCGATAGCGGTGGTTCAGTTACAGATACTGAGACTGACACACTGCAATCGGGGCAAGCCCCCTCCCACATTTGATTTGCGCAGGTTCAAGAGATTGTCGTAAATCAACCCGATAGATAAAAGGCACGCCTCATCCCGTGCCTTTTGCGTCGCGCTCTGAGAAAATGCCCGCACTTTTTTTGCGGATGCCGACATGACTGCCCTCAAGAACGACCGTTTCCTTCGTGCCCTGCTCAAGCAACCTGTAGACGTGACCCCTGTGTGGATGATGCGTCAAGCCGGTCGCTACCTGCCGGAATACCGCGCCAGCCGCGCCCACGCCGGTGACTTCATGAGCCTGTGCATGAACCCGGAGTTCGCCTGCGAAGTCACGATGCAGCCGCTGGACCGCTACCCGCAACTGGACGCGGCCATACTGTTCTCCGATATCCTCACCATCCCCGACGCCATGGGCCAAGGCCTGTACTTTGAAACCGGCGAAGGCCCGCGTTTCAAGAAAGTCATCAGTACCCTGGCCGATATCGAAGCCCTGCCGATTCCCGATCCCCATAAAGACCTCGGCTATGTGATGGACGCCGTCAGCACCATCCGCCGTGAGCTCAATGGCCGCGTGCCGCTGATCGGCTTCTCCGGCAGCCCCTGGACCCTGGCTACCTACATGGTCGAAGGCGGCTCGTCGAAAGACTTCCGCAAGACCAAGGCCATGCTCTACGACAACCCGCAGGCCATGCACCTGCTGCTGGACAAGCTGGCGCAGTCGGTCACTTCTTACCTCAATGGCCAGATCATGGCCGGCGCCCAAGCGGTACAGATCTTCGATACCTGGGGTGGCAACCTGTCGGCGGCGGCGTACCAGGAGTTTTCCCTGGCCTACATGCGCAAGATCGTCAGCGGCCTGATCCGTGAACACGAAGGCCGTAAAGTGCCGGTGATCCTGTTCACCAAGGGCGGCGGCCTGTGGCTGGAAAGCATCGCCGATGCCGGTGCCGATGCACTGGGCCTGGATTGGACCTGCGACATCGGCGAAGCCCGCCGTCGTGTCGGTGGTAAGGTCGCGCTGCAAGGCAACATGGACCCGACCGTGCTCTACGCCAAGCCGGAAGCGATCCGCAGCGAAGTCGGCCGCATCCTGGCCAGCTACGGCAAAGGCACCGGGCATGTGTTCAACCTCGGCCATGGCATCACTCCGGAAGTGAACCCGGACCATGCCGGCGCGTTCCTGCAAGCCGTGCACGAGTTGTCCGCGCAATACCATCAGTAATACTCCCGTCAGAACTTCATCACCCTCTTTCTCGAAGAGGGTGATGCTTGTCGTTTAAGTAAAAAATAATAAATTTCCTGTTGCGACTTTCTATCGTAGGGATACTTCAGTGTTTTTGTAGGAGTATTCTTTTTGGGCGGTGGTCATTAGTCGAAGCTTGTTTTTTTAATCGTGATAATTCAACTTGTCCTACATTAATTTTTTTTAACGCCCGTAAAATCCATCTCGCTCGTTTTGCAGTAGCCGTAGAAAAACGTCTTCCATATTGCAAAGTATGGGTTTTTATTGGGTTGTGTGTTAGGGCTGGATTGTATGATTAAAAAAGATATTTCCCGTTGGGGCGGTGTTTCGTCGTTGGCATTGTTAAGTGCCTTGTTATTACCCTCCCAAAGTGCACAGGCGCATGGTTATTTGAATGATCCACCGTCACGCGCCTTTCAATGTCAGAAAGGCCTGAATAAAGACTGTGGTGGTGCACAGTACGAGCCTCAAAGTGTCGGTGAAACCTTCAAGGGGTTTCCTGCTGGCGTCGGCGGTAAACCGATGCAGGGGCCGGTAGACGGTAAGATCGCCAGTGGTGGCATCGGCCTGTTCTCGGCTATGGATGCGCAGTCGGCCACTCGCTGGCACAAGACTGAAATCAAAGACCGAAATATCACGTTCGACTGGAAGTACACGGCGGCTCACCCGGCCACCAAGCACGAGTACTTCATCACCCGCAACGGATGGAACCCCAATGAGCCGCTCAAGCGTGCATCGTTTGACGGTACGCCGTTCTGTGTCGTGGAGGGTGGCAATGTACTGCCGGTCAGCGGCGAAAAACATGCGTGTGTGATCCCTCAAGACAAGACGGGCTCTCATGTGCTCCTCGGTATCTGGACCGTCGGTGATACCGATGCGGCGTTCTACAACGTCGTCGACGTGGATATCCTGGCCGAACCCGAATTACCGGGCGGTTGGAGCGCCGTCGGTAGCATCACGCCATCCGCCACGTTGCTGGTGGGCGACAAGGTCAAGGCCCGTGCCTTCACCGCCATGGGCGAAAGCGCGGCGTACACCGTCGAAATCTCGATAGACAATGCCGAAGAGGGCCAACCGCAGAATTGGGCGTTCAAATTGGCTGAAAAGATCAACCAGACCCAGACCCTGATTCAAGCGGGCATTCGCGATGAGCAGGGCGGTATAGCGCCGGTCAAAGGCAAGAACAATCTGTTCGCTCAGAAAGACAGCGGCGTGATTCGTTATGAGCTGGCGATGGACGTCAAGGAAGATACCGAGGCACGCATGGCGCTGTCGGCGTTCGCCGAAGAGTACGTTTTGGATAAGGGCCGCGCGAAGGTTCGCTTCGCCATGATCGCCAACCGCGATATGAATGTCGAAGCGACGCTGTTCAATGCCAGCAACAAGCCGGTGGGTACCGTCAAAGCGCTTGCGCAAGGCACCAGTAACTGGCTTGAAATGGATGTTCGCAGCGAGCCAGGGCTTCACCACATGACCTTGCTGGGCACCACCACAGATGGTCGTACCACTCGCCAGGATACCCAGGCCGTCAACCTGACGGGTGAAGGGGGCGCGAAGGACTATCACTTCGTGTTCCCTGAAGGTCTGGCCAGTTACGAAGCAGGCACTCGCGTGTTGCATCCGCAAACCGGCGAAGTGTATGAGTGCAAGCCGTTTCCGAGTTCGGGCTACTGCAAACAGTACCTGCCAACCGCCAATGGCTTTGAGCCGGGTGTAGGCCATCATTGGCAGACCGCCTGGGACCAGCTCTGATCGTTCGTTGACGAAGTCCCAGGCAGGCGCGTTCGAGCCTGCCTGGGCATTTCTATCGTGCAGTTATTCTTTTCTGAATGTGGATTTTCAATTGACGACGTATATGCGCTATTCGGTCGGCCAGATTTGGCTTCATTGGATTTCGGCCGTGGTTATTTTGTGGACCTTATTCTCAGGCTTTTATGTCGCGTTTATTGATGTGGCGATGGAAACCAAGAATTGGGTGGGGTTTATAAACGTTTCGTTGACTGCTCTATATATTCCAATCTTTATTCTCAGAGTCTATTTTTCTTTTTTTCATGGTTTTTTAGCGTATGGCAGAAAGCGCTGCGCAGCCGAGTATGTGGCGTTAGTTGTTCATAAAGCCATTTATCTGGTGTTGGGCATTGTGCTCGTGACGGGAGTCCTGATGATGGACCGCCCGATCAACATATTTAACGTCCTGTTGATTGCACAACTGCTGACTGATCCGACGGCCATTGAGTGGTTCACGCAGATCCATATTCAAGCCTGTGTGGTGCTCGCGGTGCTGGTTGCCCTGCACGTGGGAGCTGTTTTCAAGCATGAGATGAGCGGTCGCCCGGTTCTGAAGAATATGTCTTTTTCCCAAGAAACGATCCGCCAGTGAACGCGCCATGAAGACGGCTGGCTGGCGGGTGCTCGTCTTGATGCTGCCCTTGGGTTATGGGCTGATGTTGGCGTGGCAGGAGTGGCAGTTTCGTCAGGCGCGGATGCCGGCAGCGCAGGCGCTGCCTGTTCCGTCGGCCATGCCCCAGCCGACCGTCGCTCTCGATACCCTGGCCGTCGCGTCGGTGCTCGGCTTGAGCGCGCAGGGCGGTGCCTTGAGCAGCGCTGAACCACTGACATTACGAGCCACTGTGGTTGCCAGCGACAGCGAGTCACGTGCCTTGCTGGCCGGGCCCGACAGTGAGCGGTTTTACCGCGCCGGCGAGCGCTTGCCGGGAGGTAGCCTGCTGCGTCGCATCGAGCCTGCACAGGTGGTGTTGTGGCGTCAGGGGCGCGAGGAGTTGCTCAGGCTCCATCCGGCGAGCGGGGGCTTTCTGCAGCCCGCCCACGCGCAACGTAAAGCGACGGCGGTCCTTCATCTACGGCCCATGGTCGAACAACCGAGGAGTGAGTAGTCCCATGAACCGCATCATCGGGCAGCGCGCTCTGACCGGCGTATTTGGCACGTTCGTGTTGGGCGCGTTGTTACACGTTGGGCCGTCGTCGGCGGCTGAGCAGCGTTGGCAGTTGACGATGAATAACGCTGAGTTGCGTGATGTTGTTGAGGAAATGTCGACCATCCTCGACACCACCGTCATCCTCGACCCCAAGGTACAAGGACGCATCACCGTCATGTCCAGGCAGGCCCTGAACCGTGAAGGGGTGCGCCAGCTGTTTTATAGCGTGCTGGATGCCCATGACTTCAGCGTGATCGATCAAGGCGACCAGATCCTCATCGTACCGGTGGCCCAGGCTAAATCGCTGGCCGGTACGGCGGACCCGCACTCATCGCCCCCGCAGCAGTTTGTCACTCAGGTCATTGCGTTAGGCGCCAGCAATGCGGCGGATCTGGCTGGGCTGGTGCGACCGTTGATTTCGCCCAATGGCTATGTCGGCCCTTCGGTATCGGCCAATGCCTTGGTGATTACCGACACCGCGAGCAACGTCCGTCGCATCGGCGAGGTCGTCAGGCAACTGGATTCCGGAGCGAAAAATGCCTATGAGCTGGTGGACTTGCGCCATGGGGTGGCGGTGGATATCGCCCGGTTGATGGAAGCGTCCCTCGGTAAGCAGAGTGCCGACGGTGCCATTCAGGTCTTGGCCGACTCGCGCAGCAACCGGTTGGTCATTGTCGGTACGGCGCAGGTTCGTCAGCGCCTCGTGCAACTGGCCCGTAGCCTGGACACGGTCACCCCTGCGCGGCTGGACAATGCCCGCGTCATACGCCTGCGCTACAGCGATGCCAAGCAATTGGCCGAAGTGCTAGACACCATGGGCCAGAGCATGAAAACGCCACTGGCGAGCTCGGGCCTGAAAGAAACGGCCGCTGCCGCAGCGTTCATGGTACGGGCCGATGAAAGCCAGAACGCCCTGGTGATCGTGGCGCAGACGGCCCAGCTCGCGACCCTCGAAGGCATTGTGCGTGAGTTGGATCGGCCGCGGGCTCAAGTACTGATTCATGCCGCCATCGTTGAGGTCACCGGTGATATCAGCGAGGCCCTGGGTGTGCAATGGGCGCTGAACAGCAGTGATGCCAAGGGGCTTATCAACTTCCCCGGCACAGGCATTCCGATCCTCGGTGCCCTTAAGTTCGATGAAAACACGGTTGCCCCGGAGGGCGGCGTGCTTAAGCTGGGCGGTGATCGTTTCGGTGCATTGGTGTCCGCCCTGGCCGGCAACTCGCGCAGCAACCTGCTATCGACGCCAAGCCTGCTGACGCTGGACAACCAGGAAGCCGAAATCATTGTGGGTCAGAACGTGCCGTTCAAGACTGGCTCCTACGCTACCAACGGCAGTGGCGCGGATAACCCGTTCACCACGGTGGAGCGCAAGGACGTCGGGATCAGCCTCAAGATCAAGCCCTATATCAACGAAGGTTCGACCCTGCGGCTGGAGGTCGAACAGGAGGTCTCCGACATTGCGCCGGCGGTGTCCGGTGTCGACTCGTCGGACCTGATCACCAATAAGCGTGCATTGAAAAGTACGATCCTGGCCGACGATGGCGAGATCATCGTGATCGGCGGCCTGATCAAAGACAGCGTGCGCACCCAGAAAAGCGGCGTGCCACTGTTGCGTGATATTCCCTACCTTGGGGCGCTTTTTCGCTGGAGCCGCGACACCCAGACCAAGAGCAACCTGATGGTGTTCCTGCGCCCGACCATTGTGCGTAGCGGTCAGGATCTCTCCGGGATCAGCCGGCAGCGTTACCAGGACCTGCGCCAGCACAGCCTGCCGAACGCCCGCCCGGAGCACTCGCTGCAACTGCCCGATAGTGCGTCGCAGCTGTTCGACCTGGGTCAGCCTGCGCGGGAGGTTCCATGAAACCCCTGCCGTTCGGTTTCGCCCGACGTTTTGGTGTACTGCTCGACGATGGGCACCTGATCGTTCGCTGTGATACGTCGTTGAGCGCCATTGCCGAAGCGCGGCGCCTGACCGATCACGAGCTGCCGCTGCGGATGCTGACAGTCGAGGACTTCGCCACACGCCTGGCGGTGGTCTACAGCGAAGGCCAAAGCGCCGCCGAACAGGTTGCCCAAGGCTTGGATGATGAGTTGGATCTGCTCAGCCTGGTGGACCAGGTGCCGCAGACCGCCGACCTGTTGGAGCAGCAAGGCGATGCGCCGATCATACGTCTGATCAACGCACTGCTCAGTGAAGCGGTGCGGGAAAAGGCCTCGGATGTGCACCTTGAAACCTTCGAACACACACTGACCGTTCGCATGCGGGTGGATGGTCAACTGCGCGAAATGCTGCGGCCACGGCGTGAGCTGGCAACGCTGCTGGTGTCGCGAATCAAGGTCATGGCGCAGCTGGACATCGCTGAAAAACGCGTCCCCCAGGATGGCCGCATGGCGTTGCGCCTGGCGGGCCACGAAGTGGACGTACGGGTCTCCACGCTGCCCTCGGCCCATGGCGAGCGGGTCGTGTTGCGCCTGCTCGACAAGCATGCCGGGCGCCTGCAATTGGTGCGATTGGGCATGGCTGAAAAAACCCTGGACGGCCTGCTGCAATTACTGGGCAGGCCCCATGGCATTTTACTGGTGACCGGCCCCACCGGCTCCGGCAAGACCACCAGTTTGTATGCGGCGCTGACCCACCTCAATGACCAGACCCGCAATATTCTCACGGTCGAAGACCCGATCGAATATCACCTGCCGGGCATCGGCCAGACACCGGTCAACCCCAAGGTCGAGATGACATTTGCCCGTGGGCTGCGCGCGATCCTGCGCCAGGACCCGGACGTGGTGATGGTCGGCGAGATTCGTGACAGTGAAACCGCCGAGATCGCCGTTCAGGCGTCACTCACCGGGCATTTGGTGTTGTCGACACTGCACACCAACAGTGCCATCGGTGCCGTTACCCGGTTGGTGGACATGGGGGTCGATGCCTATCTGCTCGCATCGTCGTTGGTGGGCGTGCTGGCGCAGCGTTTGGTGCGCAAGCTTTGCCCCGCCTGCAAGGCCCCCGCAGCGGCGGACGCCGACGCATGCCGGCGGTTGGGGTTAGACCTCGACCAAGTGCCTCGGGTGTTCAAGGCCACCGGTTGCGAACAGTGTCGCCAAGGTTATCGCGGGCGGATCGGTATCTACGAATTGGTCAGCCTCACGCCCACGCTCTGCGCGCTGATTCATCAGGGCGCCAGTGAACAGCAACTGCTGGCTGAAGCGCGGCGTGCCTCGCCCAGCCTGTTCGAGGATGGGCGCCGTCGGGTGCTCGAAGGGCTCACCAGCATGGATGAGCTGTTGCGGGTTACCCAGGAGGACTAGCTGTGCCCACTTATGACTACCGGGCCCAGGACCGCGAGGGACGTCCGTGCAAGGGCCGGCAGGAGGCTGACAGCCCACGTCATGCCCGACAGTTGCTGCGCGAACGGGGGCTGTTGCCGAGCCAGGTGCAGGTTGCGAGCGCACACGGTGGCAGGGGGCCGGTGGGTGTGGCAAGGCTGAGTGCGGGTGATCTGGCTTTGCTGACCTTACAACTGTCGACTCTGGTCCAGGCCGGTTTGCCATTGGAGCTGGCGTTGCAAGCCGTTGCCCAGCAAAGCCAGAAGCGGCGGGTCAGCAACTTGCTGGCGCAGATTCGTGAGCGGGTCATGGAAGGGCACTCGCTGGCGGCCGCTCTCGGTGCGTTTCCTCGGGCGTTTCCCGATGTGTTTCGCGCCACGGTTGCCGCGGGCGAACGCTCGGGTCACCTGGGCCATGTGCTGGAGCAATTGGCAACCTATACCGAGGCGCGCCAGGCGTCCCGGCAGAAGATCCAGCTGGCGCTGGTGTACCCGGCACTGCTGATGTTCGCCTGCATGGCCATCGTTGGCTTTCTGCTCGGCTATGTGGTGCCCGATGTGGTGAACATTTTTGTCGACAGTGGCCAGCCGCTGCCCTGGCTCACCCAAGCCATGATCGTCGTGAGCAATGGTCTGCGTACCTATGGCCTGGTGCTGTTGGGGGTATTGGCGAGCATCGCAATGGCGCTGCGCTGGAGCCTGCGCCAGCCACGCGGACGCTGGCGCTGGCATTGTCTGGCGCTGCACCTGCCTTTGCTGGGCAGTGTCTTTCGAGCCATGGAAGCCGCGCGGTTCGCCAGCACCCTGGCGATACTCGGCAAAAGTGCCGTCCCCCTGGTCGATGCGCTGGAAATTGCCGCCGCCGTGATTGGCAACGTGACCATCCGTGCGCGCATGAGCGATGTAGCCCGCTCGGTCCGTGAGGGCGGCACCCTGACCCGTGGCCTCGAGGCCGGGGGCGATATACCACCGTTGATGTTGCACATGATTGCCAGTGGCGAACGTGCCGGTGAACTCGACGCGATGCTGGCGCGCGCGGCCGAGCAACAGGAAAAAAATCTCGCTGCCCGCATCGCGCTGGTGGTGAGTTTGTTTGAACCGGCGATGCTGGTGGTGATGGGCGGGGTCGTGCTGCTGATCGTCATGGCCATTCTGTTGCCGATTCTCAGCCTTAACCAATTGGTGAACTGAATGGTGAAAATACTCAAGCAACAACGCGGGTTTACCCTGATCGAGATTATGGTGGTGGTGGTCATTATCGGCGTGCTGGGGGCCATCGTGGTGCCGCAGTTCATGAGCCGACCCGACCAGGCCAAGGTCACCGCCGCCAAGACCGATATCCAGGCGATCGCGACCAGCCTGGAAATGTACCGTCTCGACAACGCTGTTTACCCCTCGACCCTGCAAGGGCTGGAGGCCCTGAGCAAGCGTCCGACCGGCACACCGGCCGTCAGGAACTGGAACGCCCAGGGCTACCTGAAAGGCCAGCCGGTGGATCCGTGGGGGACGCCTTACCAGTATCTGAACCCTGGCGTGCGCTCCGCTAACGGTGGCTATGACCTCTATTCCCTGGGGGCCGATGGTGCCCCCGGTGGCGAAGGTTCAGCGGCCGATATAGGTAACTGGGAGGGTTGACCGAGTGCCCAGGCGTAGCCGCGGTTTTACCCTGCTGGAGCTGATGGTGGTGATCGCATTAGTCGGCATCGTGCTCGGTGTGGCTGGCCTGGCAGCGGGTAATACGCCGGCGCGTCAGGCCCGACAGGAGGCCGGCCAGGTGTTGCAACTGATCCAGCAATTGCGCGAGCAGGCGGTGATTGAAGGGCGTGAATACGGTGTGCGCGTGCGGCGTACCGAGTACCAGGTGTGGCGCCTTGAACCTCCGGGGTGGCAGCCGGCGGGCGCGGTTCATCGGTTGGGACAAGGTGTGCAAATGCACCTTGAACAGGAGGGGCAGCGTCTGAGTCTCGATAGCCTGGCCCCGCAATTGCTGATGCTCAGCAGCGATGAAATCAGTGCGTTTGTGTTGTCCTTCGTCGCCGAAGAACAGGTGCTGGCGCACATTGTCAGCGATGGGATTGGAGAGCTGTCCGTTGAAAGCTAATCACCGTCGACGTCGACGTCGACAGCGTCCGGCGAACACCCGTGGTTTCACCCTGTTGGAAGTGATGATTGCATTGGCGGTTTTTGCCGCCCTGGCGGGAGCGGTGATTGCCGCCGGGCACTATTCATTGCGCCAGAATGCTCGCTTGCAACAGCAGGTGCAGTGCGCCTGGGTAGCGGACAACCAATTGAGCGAGCTGCGTTTGCAAACGGCGTCGCCGGGGCACCAGCAACTGTTACGACGCTTCGATGGGCGCGACTGGAAGGTGGACCAAACCATCACCCCCGAAACGGACCCGCGCCTGCTGAGGGTCGATATCGATGTCAGCCCGGCCGACGACGATCAGCCGGTCTACCGCACCCGGGGTTGGATACCCGCTGGGCATGAATAAGCAGTCTGGCTTCACGTTGTTGGAGCTGGTTATTGCGCTGGCCATCTTCGCCTTGCTGGGGCTCGCCAGTGGGCGCTTGTTCGACACCGTGGTGCGCGCGCAGCAGGCAACGACCAGCCATGAACAGGATCTGCGGCGCCTGCAACGAGCGGTCGGGGTGATTGAGCGTGACGTGCTGCAATTGGCGTCGGCCGTCATTGTCCTGGGGCCCACCACGTTGCAATTGCAGCGCGGCAACTGGCGCAATCCGCAAGACTTGCCGCGCAGTGAGCGCCAGCAGGTGATTTATCGGCTGGACAACCAAATGCTATGGCGCGAAAGCCGCGGCCTGGAGTCATCAACCGTCGAGCGGCAACGATTGCTCGACGATGTGCGCATGTTGAACTGGCGCCTGTTTGACCGCGATGTGGGTTGGAGCCACGTCTGGCCAGTGGGCAAAGGCGCGGCGGCGACGCCCCCGCAGGCGCTTGAAATGGTGCTGTCGGCTGGGCGCTTCGAACAGGTGCGACGCGTCTTGCCATTGCCCCAGGGACACCCATGAAAACTCGCCAGCAAGGTGTCGCGCTGCTCAGTGTCTTATTGGTCATGAGCCTGGCGTTGTTGCTGACGGCCGGCATGTTGCGCAGTCATCAACTGATGGTGCAGAGCAGCGCGCGCCAGGTGCATCAGGTGCAATTGCGTCAGTTGGGGTTTTCGGTCGAAGCCTGGGCGATGGCGGCATTGGCGCGCACGGATGACGCCGAACAGTCAGTGGTGCACCTGGGTCAGGCGTGGGCTCGGGTCACCTGGCCTTTTGAGACGCCAGGCGCGCAGGTCGCGCTGGAAATCGAAGACCTGTCTGCACGCTTCAACGTCAACGCGTTGCTCGGCACCGGGCAAGTCGATGAAGTCGCGCGCCAGCGTTGGTCAAACCTGCTCGCCAGCCTGGGGTTGCAGCCATTGGACTTGCGGGCCGCCGGCCAGGTTTTGCAACGTCAGGAACTGAGTCAACTGCGTGAGCTCCCAGGTGTGGACGGCGCGATCTTGCGACAACTGGAACCCTGGGTCGCGCTGTTGCCCAGGGATGCCGGCTTGAATATCAACACGGCTGCGCCACAGATGCTGGCAATACTCGATGGGGTCTCGCTGTCGACCGCTGCAGCCCTGGTCCGCCAGCGACCCGTCGGCGGTTATGCGCGAGTGGCGGCATTTACCCATGATCCGTTGATCGCCGGGCAGGGGGTGACCAGCCATGGGCTGGGCGTCAGCAGCCGCTGGTTTCGCATCAACATCGACGTGAGCTTCGGCAGCAGCCGACTGCGTATGGCCAGCGACGTCGAGCGCGAGCTTAAATCCGGGCGTTGGCGTGTGGTGCAGCGACGCTTCCTCCCTGCGAATCTGAACGAGATCTGATGATGAAAACCTGGCTTCATTTGAGTGCCGAAGGCTTGACCTCACCCTCGAAGCAATGGCCGTGTTGTGTCTGGCGCGCAGCAGGGGACAATCGGCAGATGACCCTGGATGAAGCGGCGGTTTACCTGGCAGGGCAGCCGGTGCACCTGCTGCTGCCAATGGAGATGTGCAGCGGTTTGCGCACCGACGTGTGGCCTTCAAAGCGACGACCCAGCGCCCAGGCCATCGCCTTCGCCATTGAAGAACAGGTGGGCGAGGACCTTGAAGCCTTGCATGTGTGTGTCGGACCTCGTGACGGGGCGGGCTGCTACCCCGTGCTGGTAACGCACAAGGCGCGTTTCAAGGCGTTGTTGCACCTGCTGGCGACGCTGGCCATTGAGGTGCGTGCCGTGCATGTCGATGCCGATATGCTGCCTGGCGACTGCGCCGTTGCAGTTCACTGGTACGGTCGCCGGGTTGTCCGCTGTCCCGCGCCCCTGGCCATGTCCGCAGTGGCCCTCAAGACGCTTGAAGGGGTGTTGAGCGAGCCGTTGCAGTGGCTGGATGAAGAGGCGAGCAGGGCACAGGTCGAACAGGCGTTATGGGGGGCTCAAGGTCAACCGATCAACCTGCTGCATGGGGAATTGGGCCGTGTCCGGCAACGCTGGCCCTGGTCAACGCTGGTCCTGGCCACCGCGGTGTTATTCCTGCTTGAGGTGGGGTTTATGCAGCTACGTAGCCAGTACGTCGAAGGGCAAGCCCATCGGCTGTATGCGCAGAGTGTGGAGCGCTTCCAGGCGATGTATCCCGAGCAGACTCGTATTGTCGATCTGGCCGCGCAGCTCAAGGCGCTACAGGGGCAAAATGCAAACCAGCTCGCGACGCCGCTGACACGATTGGTCAGCCTCAGCGAGCAGGTGATCGGTGGTGCCGATGTGGAGGTACAGCGCATGGAGTTTCGCCGTGGTGAAGGGTGGACGATCCAATTGGCCGCCAACGGTTTCACCGCATTGGAACGGTTGCGGGAGCAGGGGCAGCGCAGCGGTATGCCAGTGCGTATCGGTCACGCCAGCAAGGAAGGTCATCGAGTGCATGCCGTGCTGATGCTGGAGGACCCATCATGAAGGGGCTCCAGACCTGGAAAGCGCTGTCGCCACGTGATCGGTTTTTGTTGAAAGGACTGACGGTATTCGTGATCGGTGTGCTGGCCTTCCAAATGCTGTGGCAGCCCAGCCGACAACGTGTGACCAGCGTCGAGCGCCATTACCAGCAGCAACTGGCGTTGGCGCAGCAGGTCAACAGCACTCAACCCCAACGCGCCTTGCCGGTGGCAGGGCAACCGCTAGCCTCGACCATCAACGACAGTGCCGAAGCGGCGGGGCTGAAGGTGCAGCAGATCGAGGTGCAAAACGAGCAGTTGCGCCTGACCCTCAGCGGCGATGCACACGCTTTGCTCAAATGGCTTGCGGAACTGGAGCGCGATGCGGGCGCTTTCCAGACGCTGACGCTGGAAAAGCGCGGCAGCCACCTGGAGGCACGCTTGGTGCTTTAAGCATGGGCCAACGGCGGCAGCTTCGCCCAGGCGGCGGGGGATTCGCTGCGCTTCAGCGTTCGTTAAGTCCTGCCTTGGTAGCTTGGGCGCCTTAGGATTTCTCCTACAGCCTCAGGTAACTCGCCTCGGTAAAAATCCTACCCGACTCTTCCTCTCGCCAGTGCATGGCGTTCATTGTCAGGTGATATCAGGATGAACACTTCAGCGTATTCAACGAGCCAGAAACTGCTGCATTGGGTTTCGGCTGTCATTATTGTGTGGGCGTTACTCTCAGGCTTTTTTGTGGCCGTATTCAGCGTGCCTGCGTCGGTCAAGGCGTGGGTGGCGTTCTTCAATGTATCGTTGACCACCCTCTATATCCCGGTGTTTGTCTTGCGGGTTTATTGTTCCTTTGCCCACGGCCTGGACTTTTCCATCAAGCGAACACCGCAGGAATACATGGCGTTGCTGGTCCACAAAGCCATGTACCTGGTGCTTGCCTTGGTGTTGGCGACGGGCGTGCTGATGATGGATCGTCCGATCAATGTTTTTAACCTGGTTTCCTTTGGCCCGTTTGAAAGCGATCCGGCCCGCATCGCCTTGTATACCCGTACGCATGTGCTGTCCTGCGTGGCGTTGTTGCTGATGCTGGTCCTGCATATCGGCGCCGTAGTCATGCACGAGCGCCGGGGTAAGCGGGTGCTGGCGCGAATGTCGTTCAAGGTGGCGGCCCCTCAAGCCGAGGCCAATGGCGGCAGCTTCGCCAGCTTCAACGCCACCAGCAGCGCGTCGACCAACAGCGCCACGATGAAGGCACCGATGCCGTTCCACCCGGCAAAGTGCCAAAAGAACCCGCCCGCCGTACCGGCGATACTCGACCCTACGTAGTAGCAGAACAGGTACAACGACGACGCCTGCCCCTTGGCCTTCACCGCGCGGCGCCCGATCCAGCTGCTGGCCACCGAGTGGGCGCCGAAGAAGCCGAAGGTGAAGATCAGCATGCCGGGCACCACCAGCCAGAGTGGGGTGAACAGGGTCAGGGCCATGCCGGCGAGCATCAGTACAATGGTGCCCCACAGCACACGGCGGCGGCCGAGGCGGTCGGCCAGGGAGCCGATCTTGGCCGAGCTGTAGATGCCCGACAGGTACACCAGCGACAGCAGGCCGACCACGGCCTGGCTCAGGTCATACGGGTCGGCCAGCAGGCGGTAGCCGATGTAGTTGAACATCGTCACGAATGCACCCATCAGCAGGAAGGCTTCAAGGAATAACCACGGCAGGCCCGCGTCCTTGAAGTGCATGACAAAGCCGTTCACCAGGCTGCGCGGCTTGAGGCTGCTGGCGCGGAAGTTGCGCGATTCGGGGAGGATCTTCCAGAACACGGTCGCGGCGATCAGGGCCAGGCCGCCGATGATCAGCATTGCGGTGTGCCAGCTGACGAAGTCGATCAGCACGCCGATGATCAGGCGCCCGCTCATGCCGCCAATCGCGTTGCCGCCGATATACAGGCCCATGGCCAGGCCGATGTGTTGGGGGTGGATCTCTTCACTCAGGTAAGTCATGGCCACGGCGGCCAGGCCGCTCAAGGACAGCCCCACCAGCGCGCGCATCAACAGGATCCCTTGCCAGGTCGGCATCAAGCCGCTGGCGATGGTGGCCAGGGCTGCGCAGAACAACGCCGCGACCATCACCGGCTTGCGCCCCAGGGTGTCGGAGATCGGCCCGGTAATCAGCAGGCCCAGGGCCAACATGGCGGTGGACACCGACAGGATCAGGCTGCTCTGGGCCGCGTTGATGGAAAATTCCTGGGACAGCGCCGGCATCATGGGCTGCACGCAATACAACAGGGCAAAGGTTGCGAAGCCGCCGGAGAACAGCGCCAGCACCGTGCGCATGAACATCGGCGTGCCTTTTTCGATGTACGCGTCGTTGAGCTGGGCTACCACCTCATCCAGGGCGGTCGGCGGGGCTTCTTGAGGGAGTGGAGCGACAGCAGATTTCACGGGGACCTCGGGGAGGAAGAACGTGCCAGGACCGGCAATGCAAAAAAGCATATAGCTGCCTAATGATTCTTTCCAATATATTGTTCGACCTGTTTGATAGCTTTTACGACCTAATGAGGCTTGCATGGAATTACGTCACCTGCGGTACTTCATCGCCGTCGCCGAGGAACTGCATTTTGGCCGTGCGGCGCAGGTGCTGGGCATCTCGCAGCCGCCGCTGAGCCAGCAGATCCAGGCGCTGGAGCAGGAGGTGGGGGCGCGGTTGTTTGAGCGGACCAATCGTCGGGTCGAACTGAGTGAGGCGGGGCGCCTGTTCCTGCACGAGGCGCGGTTGGTGCTGGCCCAGGTCGACAAGGCGGCGGATGTGGCGCGACGGGCGCAGTTGGGTGAGCTGGGGGAGTTGAAGATCGGCTTTACCTCGTCGGCCCCCTTCAACTCCAGCATCCCCCAGGCCATCTTTGCCTTTCGCCAGGCGTTCCCGGCCGTGCACTTGAATCTGCAGGAAATGAGCAGCACCGAGGTGGCGGAGTCGCTGGTGGACGAGTCGATCCAGGTGGGTTTGATGCGCCCGCTGCCTTTGCCCGATTCGCTGAGTGTCATCGAGCTGATGCGTGAGCCCCTGGTCGCGGTACTCAACGCCGGACACCCGTTGGTGGACGACAGCGAGCGCGGCCTGCACCTGGCGCAACTGGCGCAGGAACCGTTTGTGTTTTTCCCGCGCACCTACGGCAGCGGTCTGTATGCGCAACTGCTCAACCTGGCCCGCGACGCCGGTTTCAGCCCGCACTTCGCCCAGGAGGCGGGGGAGGCGATGACCATCATCGGCTTGGTGGCGGCGGGGCTGGGGGTGTCGGTGCTACCGGCGTCGTACCAGCGCATACGTATCGATGGCGTGGTCTATCGCACCTTGCTCGATCAGGAAGCGGTGACAGCGGTGTGGCTGGTGCAGCGCAAGGGCGCGCAAACACCGATGGCGAAGGCGTTTGTGGCGTTGTTGGTGGCGAGCGGCTTGCCCTGATGCCAGTCAGTTCAGGAGGAACACTGTAACTGTGGCGAGCGGGCTTGTTGTGGCGAGCGGGCTTGCCCCGCGTTGGGCTGCGCAGCAGCCCCAAAACCAGGCACTGCGGTGTGTCAGTTAAAAACACATCGCCTGTAATGGGGCCGCTTCGCGCCCCAACGCGGGGCAAGCCCGCTCGCCACGCTTGCTCGCGAAAAACTCACAGGCGCCGCGTTGATTCAGGAAACACGCGTTATCGTTGACGTTTTTCGCGAGCAAGCTCGCTCCTACAAAAAAGCCTTAACTGAACGGCATTAGGGCAAGCCCGCTCGCCACAGCGGCTCCAGTTTGCTGCGCGACAGCGCCAAGTCAGAGATTTAGTGGAACCCCCATTTAAAGCCTGTTCAGCCCTATAAAGGGTGGGTGCCTGTAAGCACCACGACGGCTCAGTGCCGCGCACCTATCCCAGGCCTTCTGCCGAAAACCGCAATCCATCCCCACCACCCTGGCCCGGCGCCATCACGTCAGGTATCAGCACACGTACCGCTTCCCAAATGTATTACGAAATATGTTTTTGACGTCGTAAGAGAAGGAATTGGGTCGTTTTTAGAACCGATGTAGGGCGTTGCTTAGAATTATTTCGCCTAAATACAGACGATTCGCGAAATTGACACATAGTTCAACGCGGGACTAGGATTGCGCCCAACGCCTGTGGCTAACCGCCATGACTCATCCAATAAAAAAAGGCCTGCGGCAGTTCAGTCGTCCGCGGGCCTTCTTTTTTCCGGGAAAAGTCGACGCCAGAAAAAGCAGAACGGAGCCTGGTGTCACAGCGCGTACTCAACCAGTAATAAGGAATACAAAAAATGTTGAAGCAACGGATGGGTCTGATTGCTCTGGGGATTTTGAGCGCCACTCAGGCCATGGCAAACGACCAGGAGCAATCCAAGGGTTTCGTAGACGACAGCCACCTGAACATCGCGGCACGCAACGCCTATATCAGCCGTGACTACAAGAATGGCAAGCAAGACAAAGCCGAATGGGGCCAAGGCTTTATCGGCAAGTTCGAGTCCGGCTTCACCCAAGGCACCGTCGGTGTAGGTGTGGACGTCATCGGCCAATACGCTATCCGTCTGGACGGTGGTAAAGGTCGCAGCGGCGCGGGCGGTATCGACTTCTTCAAACAAGGCGACAGCGGCGAAGCCGCCAACGACCTGGCCAAGGGCGGCGCAGCCGTCAAGGCGCGCATCTCCAACACCGTGATCAAATACGGTCAGCAGATGCCAGCCGTGCCGGTTCTGGAATACGACAACTCGCGCCTGCTGTCGGAAACCTACGAAGGCACCTCGATCGTTTCCAAAGAGATCGCCGGTCTGCAACTGGACGCCGGTCACTTCACCAAAGAAGCGCGCAAGAGCGCCGAAGGCAGCGACAGCGGCCGCCTGAAAAGCATCGACTACATCGGTGGTAGCTACAAATTCACCGAAAGCCTGTCCGCTGCGCTGTACGCTTCCGACATGCAAGACGTGCTGAAAAAGCAATACGTCAACGTCAACTACGTGCTGGCCCTGCCAGAGCAACAGTCGCTGACCTTTGACTTCAATGGCTACAAAACCAAGCTGGACCGCAGCTTCGCCCTGGAGAACCAAGGTGACGCCGACGCCCGCGACAACAAAATCTGGAGCCTGGGCGCCACGTGGGCCGTTGGCCCGCACAGCTTCACCGTCGCTCACCAGCGCAGCACCGGCGACACTGGCTACCTGTACGGCGGCTACCGCAACGCCGGCGGCGTCGGCGATGGCGGCAACACCATCCTGCTGGCCAACTCCTACTGGTCTGACTTCAACGGCAAGGACGAGCGCTCCTGGCAAGTCGGCTACGGCCTGGACTTCAGCACCTTCGGTGTGCCGGGCCTGACCTACAACGTGGCCTACGTGCGCGGTACCAACATTGACGACGGTTCCAACCGTGGCAATGGCACCGAGCGCGAAATCTTCAACCAGTTCAAGTACGTCGTCCAGAGCGGCCCGGCCAAAGACCTGAGCCTGCGTGCTCGTGCGTCCTGGTTGCGTGTTTCCAACAACGCCGACCAGTACAACGTCGGCGGTAACGAAGTCCGTCTGTTCGCTGACTACCCGATCAACGTTTTCTAATTGATCTGGCGTCGTGCCTGATTCCAGGCGATAAAAAACCCCGACTGGTTCGGGGTTTTTTTATGTGCGCCGATCAGTCCTCGCGGTGCTGCAAAATCTTGCGGGCGAGGGAGGCATTCACATAGTCGAGCATCAGTGACAAGCCCTCATAGGGTTCGAGCTTCTGGTTGTCGATGCACAACTGCGCCATCTGCAACAACACCTGACGTTTCTTCTTGTTGATGCGCGCGCCCGGCACGCCGAATGCGGTTTTGCGCCGTTCAGGCAAGGGCGCTTCCGGCGTCAGCTCCACGGTCACCCAGATACCCTGCATAAATTGCAGGGTGACACCGGCGATGTGCTCAATCGGCAACGGCTGTGCCAGGTTGGCGAACACAAAATGCTTCGGCGTCAGGCGCAACGCGACCTGCGGTGCGCGCTTGAAACGGCGCACACCCAGCCACAAAAAGATCAACGCGATAACAGCGATTGCCGCCCCGGCGCCGATCGCCGACAACGTGTTGCTTTTCAAACGTTCCGGGGCCAGCCAGGGCTGGCTCATGATGGCCAGGCCGAGCCCCACAAAAGGCACGGCGCACACCGCCATCAGCACGCCACGCCAACGCCCACCTTCATGCAGTTCACGTTCGCCGTCGGTCGATGTGGCCAGGGTTTCCAGCAACGCCGTGTGCGCGGTGTTTTCGGTGACCGCCACGTCGATCAGGTCGCGCGACAACTGCTCACGCAGCGTGCGCGGCGCACTGAAATAAGCGTCGATTTGCCCATTTGCAACGTGCGCATCCATGAACCGTATGGCGCTGTGCAGGGCGTCATCCGGCGACACGGCAAGCGCCTGCAGGCGTTCGCCATTCGACGGGTGCGAGTCGGTCGGGTGAGGCTGATGAATCTCCAGCGCTTGTGGCGGCACCTGCAGTTCACGGCCTTGCAGCGCGGCCAGGGCGGCGGCGGGCAGATCCTCTTCCGAGGCTGAGTCACACAAGGCCAACAGCGCGTCCTCGATAAGCGGCTGCAACACCGACACGCGCAACAGCGCTGAAGCCGCCGCGCCATTGCCGACCAGGCGCGCACCTGCGGCATCCGCCAGCAACTCGCGCTCGCGGCTCCAATGGTTGACCGCCTGATCAAAGCGCTGCATGAAAAACACGCCGAACAGGAATGACGGCCGCATCAGCCACTCCTGGATCAGGTCACTGGCCAGCAGGGTATCCAGCAGCACCGCCAGGCTGCGATTGACCCCATCGTAGATCGGCAAGAAGCGCAGGCTGTATTCGGTGTCTTCCCCTGCAAAGTGTGCGAGCTCATGGCCGATCACCGCGCCGATTTCGTCGCGGCTCAGCAGGCCGAGGTACAGCAGCGGCACATGCAAGGTGCGCCCATGCAGCGTGGTATGCGCCGGTTGCACGTGGGCCTCGCTGGAGGTCACGTAAAAACCTTGGGTCAGGCTCACCACGATATGGTCCGGTGACAGCGCGCCGAGCTTGCCGGCCAACGTATTCACGTCGCGCCACAGCGCCGGCGCCTGCGCGGGCGTCACCACCGCCCCGAACATCTCCAGCGGCTCGGGTTTGAACATACCCAGCATGTGCCGCGATTGTTTGAGCAGCAGCCAGATCGAATACAGGCAGAACGCCGCAATCACCGCCAGCACGGCCATCAGCTTGAACTCGCCGCGACCCAATCGACCGATGTGCCACATCGCCAAGCCTTCGAAACTCAAGGCCAGCGCCACCGTCGTCGCCATCGCCACCACATGGCTCACCAGCACGTAGGGCAACAAGCGGCTGCCGAGGGCGAACACCTGCAATAGTTTTTCCCGCGACTGCCGCGCACGCCGCCCCGCCCACTGTGTGCCGGCCAGCGCCGCCACACCGATCAACGCCGCCAGCAGGCCCAGCCCCGTCACCCACGGCGCCAGGGTGCGCATGCCGCTATTGATACGTTGAGCGGTGGGCAGTTCGGACGTGATTTTATCCAGCCGCTCGAGCGCCGGCTGAATGCCGATTTTTTCCTCGCCCAGGTCGATAAGGGCCGTAGGGTTTTGCGTCGCCAAGGTGTTCAGGGTTTGCCGAGTGGCGCTGACATCGGCCTGGTAGTTGATCAACCACGCGGCAGCCTCACCCGCCCGCTCACGCTCCCAACCGCCCAGAGCGGCGAGCAGCAGCGGGACAATCACCAGCAGGCAGATCAGTTTCAGGGCGTTCATGGGCATCCGTTCGCAACGCTTAGTCTTGACGGCGTTATACAGAAAAACCGCCCAGCAGGGCACCAAAAAGCCCCGGCCTGACTAGGCTGGGGATCGGTAAAACTCCTCTATCGAGTGAGAGCTGTCACGTTCGTAATCACTGCGAATGGGGGGCGTGGTTAGCGCCTGCATCAAGTCGGTTTCTCAGGCTCGGCCGCTGGGTTTGCAGCCGGGGGAGTGGGGAGCGATTGGGAAGATAGCTGGGTTGGTGGAATTAGGTGTTTTTATGGGTTAGCCATAATTATTGCCAGTTCATAATTCAGCATAAAGCTTGGAAATTGAATCTTGGGTATAGAGGTGGGGGATTTTCGAGGGGGTGTAGAGGTGTGGAGAAAGGCGGGCGGGCATCAGCTAAATACAAACACCCCAGAAACAACAAAGCCCCTGCATTTCTGCAGGGGCTTTGTTTTGTATGGTGCGGCACCAGACGAACGGTATCTTTCGGCAGGGCTAGGTTTCCTGTGGGTCTGGAAGTCGGTGGAAAATTTGGCGTACCCCAAACGGTAACTATAAATAAATCAGCTGGTTATGGTCTTCAGTGGAATCGAATTCGGGATTTATAAGGTATCAGAACGCTATAGGCTGACAGGTAGATCATCCAGAGTAAGCATGGTAAGCATCGTGGGTTAGAATATTGCCGACGGGATGTGGTTTTTGGATCTTACCCCTGTTTGGTATCCTATTTTTGGATTATAAATTTAAACTTCATCACCACAACTGGCGATACACGAGCGGAGTGCAAGCCTATCAAGCCAATGTTAGTCATCCTTGCCTGCTCCACCAAATCATAGCAATTGACCAAAGAAGTTTTCTCAGCGAGCCATCGCATGGCGCAGCGCGATTTCAAAAGAAAAATGCTGCATTTAGGGCCAAATCTAGTTCAAGGAATAAATCGTGGATAACGAAAGTGGGGTAATGGCAGCCTTTGTGCGTAACGTCGAAAATATAGCTAAGGCCAAAGGGGTGAACTTTTGGCATTATCCCACCGGCGGGCAGGATAGGAAACTGCTGGGGGACACAATATTTACCAACTCAACCACGTACAGCCTAGTCGAGTTCAAGGATACAATACATAAGGCCTCGTCCGAGGTGCACAAAAAGGATAGAGTATTGGCTGTGTGTGAGACGGTATTTTCTGACAAGATCATGTGCCAACTGCACGACCAATGTCATTTCATTGCCGGCGATGATTTAAAGACTTCTGAACAAGTTCTATTTATATATCGCCATGCGGTTTGCAATCGCGAAGTATTCGCTGAACCTGCTGAAGCGCATTTACCCTATCTCAGCTCAAACATTAATGAAGGCGGCAGAATATATCTTGATGAGTATGCTAGTGATATTTTCTCATCGACGCCAGCGTATGCATTGAGCGTGACCGAATTTGGAAAATATTTGAAAGTGCTTGTGGATGCGACGACGGGAGGTCGGAAAGGAGTTGAGGTATGCCTTGTCGCTTCAGATGTTAACGACCAAAATCGCTGTATATCGATTCGCTTCGATAATGTTCTTGATTTGCATAAGTGGGCGCTAACAAAACTGTATAAAACGCCTTCCCTTAGTCAGCAAGGAAGAAAATCAAAAGCTAAATCGACCAACAAAATCCGACTTTCTAGTAGTAACGATTTCGATGATGGGCCGTCGTGAGTGGGGCGGTTTTTATTGCTTTAATATTTCTCCCGGATGCAGTATAAATCGCAGTTTAATCGATCATGTCGCTCCGGGATGACGGCACTCGCGCTACGTACCGCTTATTGATTTATTTCTGTTTTGTCGATGGTCTAAGCTTTTTATATAGTTCTACTAGTTGTTGGTCTATGCGGTTTGGGGGGCGGATGACGACTTGCAAAAACTTGGCTTGTGATATCATGATTTTAATTTAGTTGGTAACTTTGCAAAGGGGCAATGTGTGACAAAACTAGCTGATGATTTCGGTAAGGAGCGTAGTCTTCTTGCGATTAGCAGTATATTGATATTTTTTACCGTTGTTTTGAAAATGGATTTCGATTTCCAATTGCCGTTTGTTAGTGCGAAGTTGGTATCTAAAGATAATTGGTTGTTGTGTTTGTTGGTGTTAAGTTTTTACTTTTCTTTCAGGACTATCTTGGAGTGGCTCAAGTCGGATGGCATTGCTAGAAGCGAATTCTCCAATAAGGCGGATTTTTACTCGTCTCTGATTTTTGGCGTTGGGGCGATTATTGTAGCTGCCAAAGTTGTTTTTGGGCATTTGGCTGTGTGGGATTTACCATTTTTCCCAAGTATGGCGATACTGATAATTGGTGAGGTGATTTCTGCGACGATATCGGTGGCGCTTGAGTCTTTGGCTTATATCAGAACGCGAAGTAAAGCCTATGCCGCTGGTTTGCCTAGAATACCTATAGCCACTCGTGGGGCGCTATTAATTTATATCCCGTTGGGTTTTTTGCTTTTTCTCGTGGCGTATTTTTTAACGAAGTTTTTCGGTAACGATGCTCTTCGTGATGTTTGGTTGTGGATAATAGCTACGCCGATTTTAGTGCATGCTATTTTTTTTGGCTAAATTCTTCTTATTTCCTGATGAGGTGAAGAGGGAAAAGCTGCAGTTAGTATTCGATCAGCATGATGCCGCGTATCAGGTCTATGGTTATGATCGTCGTGCAAAAGCAAGTTGTACGGATTTGTACCAGGCCACTGAAGAGCGGTCGTTTGATAAGGTTCGCGAGCTTGTTGAGCATGGGGCTGATCCTAACCGTAAGGAGCAGCATGGGTGGACTCCCTTTATGTTAAGCGTTGCAAATGGCGATCGTGAAATAGTTGACTTGTTTTTGCGGTACGGTGCGGATGTTAATGTTGTTAATAATTTGGGGCGATCTGCATTAAATTTTGCTAGTCGATACGGATTTCTCGATTTGGTAGAGAAGTTGGTGTTTGCAGGTGCAGATATCAATGGATCCGTCGGGGGATATAATGGCTCACCCCTTATGGCTGCTATAGAAAACAGGCATGAAGATGTTGCCATGTTCTTGATTGAGATCGGCGCAGATGTAGGTCTTGTGGGGCCACGAGATAAAACCGCTTTGCGTTGCGCTGAAGAAAATGAGCTAGGTCAAATAGCTAGCATGATAAGAAATAACTTAAATCGTGGTTAAGGGAGTGAAACGAAAATCGGGGACAGTTCACGACTAATTTAGCGTGGTCTGTCCCAAAATTACGACCAAATTACGCTGGAGGCCTTCAATGCTGCCGCCCGCAGTGAAAAGGGGACGGATTTATTTTCGGATTTTTAGGTTGGGGGGATAGTCAAGACGATACCTGCAGTTTCTGGCTTCCTTATTCCAAACACCATTGCTGCTGATTTTTCCAGTCATTTGGAAATCCCATGAGTCTCAAATAACCCAGTTCCTGCTGATCCATGATTTCGGCCAGACGAAGCTTCCATTGGCTGTCTGGACTGATCAAGTCGGTTAGATAGGCCAGTATCGTCAATACGATGTATAGCCGCTGCTTGGGCTGAGGCCGGTTGGCAGGTGCATTTTGGATGACCCATTCATTGGGTAAGGCTGGTCGAATCGAGAGCTCTCGGTTCCATAGCCGTGAGTGATGGGCGCAGCAATTTCGAATGAAAGTCAGAGTATGTAGCCAGGAGGCCAATACATCGAAGGGCAGATTGAATCTGGCGGCGATAGCTTTCTTATCGGCACTTCTGCCTATGGCACTGAAGAGGGTAGATACCGTCCCAAGGCTGAGTTCTTCCAGGATCGCCCAAGCGGGCGGCAGCTCAGGGTGGGCATAGGTCGCTCCGTAGTATCGGAAGTAGTTATCGCGCATGCGGTTTTCGATCCGCTGTTGCTGGAGCCCATCGGCCTGTCGACCGTTTTTTATGCGCTCAATATCACGTCTGAGTTTGTTGCGCTCTTTATTCAATTGCTCCCGCAGGGGGCGCAACAACTCGAGATGCGCGTATGACGAGGAGAAGACTGACGCGTCAGCTATCCAGTCAGGCCCATATTTAGGGCACATGTGATTGCTTATAGTCGCTCGTATGGCGACTTCGACACGTTCGATGGCATCCATGGTTATGCGTCGCAACGAACCATCGAAGCGGTAGATATCGACAACTGCTTTCAGGGTGCTGCCGGGCTTGAAGGTGTGTTCAGGGTCTGGCTCCTGGAAGGGGCGCATATAGGGGCTCAGGCGAAACAGCGTGACCACTTCGAGAAAACGCATGGCCCGATCGTCGTTGGCGACGTGCAGGCCTCGTTGCTTTAGCAGTTCCAATTGCTGTTCTACGCTGAGGGCCGGCTTATCGAAGGGCCTCATGTAGTTTTCTCCAGGCAAAAAAAACCCGCACGATTTGAGCTTGCTGACTGGGTCAACCTAGGCTTGGCGGGTGTGTTGGGGTGCATTATAGGTAGCTGGAGGAGGTCGTCAACTTCATGCTGAAGTGAAATTGTAACGGGTAGGTGTGCAGGCAGATTTGGATGGGCAGCCGGACTTGCATAGGGGGCGAAATCTGAAGATCAAAAGATCGCAGCCTTCGGCAACTCCTACAGGGCGGCGGCGGGGTGCTTTTTAGGCGTTGGATTTCTGAATGCCGGGACTGTCAGATATTTTGTGTGCGGGCCGGTAACGGCCTGCCGTCAGGCAGGCCATGCTTTACCAGGTTGGCCTGATAAATCGATCTCCGTACAGAATCGCAAATTGATTCATCGCACTTTTCCAGTCATGGGCCGCGGAGCCCCAGTTTGCGGTGATATTGCGCAGTCCAAGCCAGATCAGTTTTGTCGCCGCATCGTCGGTCGGGAAGTGACCTCGGGTCTTGATGATCTTGCGCAACTGAGCGTTGATGCTCTCAATGGCGTTGGTCGTGTAGATCACTTTTCGAATCGCCGGCGGGAACACGAAAAATGGGATCACACGATCCCAAGCGCGGCGCCAGGCAGCCACTACCGTCGGATACTGCTTGCCCCATGGCCCGCTTTCAAACGCATCCAGCGCCTGCTCGGCCGCTTCGGCGGTCACCGCCTGATAGATCGGTTTGAGCGCCTTGGCCAGTTCGCGACGCTTGTCCCAGGCCGCGTAATCAAGACTGTTGCGGATCAGATGAACAATGCATGTTTGCAGTGTCGTGTCTGGAAATACGGCGTTGAGAGCCTCTGGCATGCCTTTCAGTCCATCGGTCACAGCAATCAACACGTCTTCGACGCCGCGTGTCTTGAGGTCGTTGAAAACTTTCATCCAGAACTTGGCGCCCTCGGTATTTTCTACCCAGATGCCGAGAATATCGCGTGTTCCGTCAGGCAAAACGCCCAGGGCCAAGTAAATCGCCTTGTTGCGAACCAGCCCCTCTTCGCGAATTTTGACCCGTAGAGCATCGAAGAAAATAACCGGATACATCGGCTCCAAAGGCCGCTGTTGCCATGCACCGATCTCTGCCATGACCTCGTCGGTTACAGAGCTGATGAAGTCGGGAGAAACGTCAGTACCGTACTGCTCGGAAAGAAACGCTCGGATCTCTCTGACCGTCATTCCACGGGCATACATGGCGATGATCTTGTCGTCGAAACCGGTGTAGCGGCGTTCGTGCTTGGGGATCAAAATGGGCGAAAAACTGCCGTCCCGGTCGCGGGGAATATCCAGTCGGAGCGGACCGTCGCCGGTTAGAACCGTCTTGCCGCTTTTGCCATTGCGCTGGTTGGTTTCATCCTCTGGGCGCTGCGCGCCCGGCGGATAGCCCAAGTGGTGACCTAGCTCTGCACTCAGCGCTCGCTCGATCAAAGCCTTCTTGAACGCCGCAGACGCGTCCTCGATAGCTTCAGCGGTCATCGGTCCATCGGTGAATTGCTCGAGCAGCTCTTTCGGGATTTTCGGCAGCTCTCGCAACGCGGGTTTCTTTTTGGTTGGCATACATGCACCTCTTACTCATGTTATGCCCGAACACAAAATTTCTGACACCCCCTTCAGTTAAGCGTACATCGCCTTCTGTAGGAGCGAGCTTGCTCGCGAAAAACGTCAACGATAACGCGTGTTTCCTGAATGAACGCGGCGCCTGTAAGTTCTTCGCGAGCAAGCTCGCTCCTACAAAAAAGCCTTAACTGAACGGCATTAGGGCAAGCCCCCTCCCATATTCAGCCCGCGTTTATTCAGCTGAAAACCGAGTCATAGGCAAACAACGCCGGTGCCCCGCCGGTATGCAGGAAAATAATCGGGCCATCTTCAAAGCGCTGGCGCCCGATACCGTCCAGCAAGCCGGCCATGGCCTTGCCAGTGTAGACCGGGTCCAGCAGCAGGCCTTCCTGGCTTGCCAATAGCTTGACCGCCGAAAGGGTGCCGGCGTTCGGTTCGCCATAACGAGGGCCGAAATATTCGTCCCACAGAATCACCTTGAACGCGTCGGGGATGTCCACGCCGAGCAACTCGGCCGTGCGTTCGGCCAGGCCCTGCACTTTCGGCAACTGCGCTTCCTCGGTGCGCGACACCGTAACGCCGATTACCGGCAACTTCGGCAGCACTTCGCTCAAGGCCAGTGCCAGGCCGCTGTGGGTACCGGCGCTGCCGGAGGCCAGCACCACGGCGGCAAACTCGATCCCGCTGGCCTCGATCTGCCCGGCCAGTTCCAGGCCGGCGCGCACGTAGCCCAGGGCGCCGAGTGCATTGGAGCCGCCGATGGGGACGAGGTAAGGCTTCTTGCCGTTGCTGCGCAGGCGGTCGGCGAGGGCGTTGAGTTGCTCGTCGACGTTGTCGAGGTTCTCCACCAACTCGACCTTGGCGTCGAACAGCTCCAGCAGCAGGCGGTTGCCGTTGCCCAGGTAGTTGGGGTCTTCGGTGCCGGTGGGGTTTTCCAGCAGGGCGACGCAGCCCAGGCCGAGCTTGGCGGCGAGCGCGGCGGTCTGGCGTACGTGGTTGGATTGGATGGCGCCAGCGGTCACCAGGGTGTCGGCCCCCTGGGCGAGGGCATCGGCGGCCAGGTATTCGAGTTTGCGCAGCTTGTTGCCGCCCATGGCCAGCGGCGTGGTGTCATCGCGTTTGACGTAGATATCGCGTCCCAGCCAGGTCGACAGCCGCTCGAGTTTTTCCAGGGCGGTGGCACCGCCCAGCAGTTCCAGACGGTTAAAGCGGTCGAGCTGTTGTTTGATCATGGCTACGCACGGTTGCTAAGTGATGGAGGGACTATAGGCAGGCACTTTTCATCGGGCAACCGTCAATCGCATATGCCGGAAGGTTCTTAGCATCACACCATTGGTTCTTAAGGGCGGCCGGGGTGCATACCGTAAAGTGATGGCCATTTCGTCAGGAGTGAATACCGTGAGTGAGCGTTCCAGTCATTGGCAATTACAGACCATCGTCAGCCAACTGCGCGGCGCCCGTGACCAGTGGCGTGCGCGCAATGGCCGTTTGAGCGGCGAGCACGGTGGGCGTGAGCTGCCCTCGCGCGAAGCCGTGGCGCAGATTCTCGAAGCGCTGTGTGGTGCGCTGTTCCCGATGCGCCTGGGGCCGGTGGACCTGCGTGAAGAGAGTGAAGATTTCTACGTCGGGCATACCCTCGATGTTGCCCTCAACGCCTTGCTCGCTCAGGCGCGCCTGGAACTGCGCTATGCCGCCCGGCAAAGCGGCCAGGACGACAGCGACGTCGACGCCCTTGCCATCCGCCTGATCCAGGACTTCGCCCTGGCCTTGCCGTCCCTGCGCAGCCTGCTCGACACCGACGTGCTGGCCGCTTACCACGGCGACCCTGCCGCGCGCAGCGTGGACGAAGTGCTGCTGTGCTATCCGGGGATCCTCGCGGTGATTCACCATCGCCTGGCGCACCATCTGTACCGGGCCGGCCTGCCGCTTTTGGCGCGGATCAGCGCGGAAATCGCCCACTCGGCCACGGGCATCGACATTCACCCCGGCGCGCAGATTGGCCCAAGCTTCTTTATCGACCATGGGACCGGCGTGGTGATCGGCGAAACCGCGATCATCGGTGAGCGGGTGCGCATCTACCAGGCCGTGACCCTTGGCGCCAAGCGTTTCCCGGCAGATGAAGATGGGCAGTTGCAGAAGGGCCATCCGCGCCATCCGATTGTCGAGGATGACGTGGTGATCTATGCCGGGGCGACGATCCTCGGGCGGATCACCATCGGCAAGGGTTCGACCATTGGCGGCAACGTATGGCTGACCCGCAGTGTGCCGGCGGGGGCGAATATTACGCAGGCGAATTTGCAGCATGATGATGGGGCGCAGAAATAGCGCCGGTCTTGAAAATCACACACAACCCTGTGGGAGGGGGCTTGCCCCCGATGGCGGTGTGTCAGTCACAGATGCATTGACTGAACCACTGCCATCGGGGGCAAGCCCCCTCCCACATTTTGTGACTGCATTGCAAAGTTGAGCCGTATTTCAGTCAGCAAGGGCTGAACGATTTGCCTCTCCCACCCGTCATACCAATCCTTGAGCTGATGTAGGAATCCCCTACCACTCGGCCCTGCGATTAGTCCCAGGCTGCCTATCCATGTTTAACTTGAATGCTCGTTCAAGTTAAACCGGTGGTTCGCTGCCCGCTCACAACAGGAGGCTTACCTTTGCTGAGTCCGTTATTCACAGCCACATCCTTCACCCTCGGGGTGCATCGTTCATGAGTGCATCGTCCACCCCAGCCAGCGGCCTGGTGCGCATGAATGCGCCCGTCTTCTACTTTGCCGCGACCTTCATCCTGCTGTTCGGCATCACTGTCATCGCTATCCCGCAACAGGCTGGTGCCTGGCTGCTGGCGGCGCAAAACTGGGCGGCCAATACGGTCGGCTGGTACTACATGCTGGCGATGACCCTGTATCTGGTCTTCGTGGTGGTCACCGCGTTATCGGGCTACGGCAAGATAAAACTCGGTGCCGACCACGACGAGCCCGAATTCAGTTACCTGTCCTGGGCCGGCATGCTGTTCGCCGCCGGCATCAGCATCACGCTGTTTTTCTTCTGCGTTTCTGAGCCGCTGACCCACCTGGTGCAACCGCCCCAGGGCGAAGCGATGAATGCCGATGCCGCGCGCCAGGCCATGCAGATTCTCTTCCTGCACTGGGGCCTGCATGGTTGGGGGGTGTTTGCCTTTGTCGGCATGGCCCTGGCGTACTTCGCCTACCGGCATAACCTGCCGCTGGCCCTGCGCTCGGCGCTGTACCCGCTGATCGGCAAACGCATCAATGGCCCTATCGGCTATGCGGTGGACGGCTTCGGCATCATCGCCACGGTGTTTGGCCTGGGTGCCGACATGGGCTTTGGCGTGCTGCACCTCAACTCCGGGCTCGACTACCTGTTCGGGGTTGCCCACACGCAGTGGATCCAGGTCGGCTTGATCACCTTGATGATGGGCGCGGCGATCCTCGTCGCCGTGGCCGGCGTCGACAAGGGTGTGCGGGTGATGTCCGACATCAACATGCTGCTGGCCTGCGCGCTGCTGCTGTTCGTGTTGTTTGCCGGCCCCACCCAGCACTTGCTCAACACCCTGATCCAGAACATCGGTGATTACCTGGGTGCGCTGCCGACCAAGAGTTTCGATGTGTACGCCTACGACAAACCGAGCGACTGGCTGGGCGGCTGGACGGTGTTCTACTGGGCCTGGTGGATCGCATGGTCGCCGTTCGTGGGCCTGTTTATCGCACGGATTTCCCGTGGTCGGACCATCCGCGAATTCGTGTTCGGCGTGCTGCTGATCCCGCTGGGTTTCACCCTGGCGTGGATGTCGATTTTCGGCAACAGCGCTATCGACCAGGTGCTCAACCACGGGATGACCGCGCTCGGTCAGTCGGCCATCGATGACCCCTCGATGAGCCTCTACCTGCTGCTGGAAACCTACCCGTGGAGCAAAACCGTCATCGCGGTCACGGTGTTTATCAGCTTCGTGTTCTTCGTCACGTCGGCCGACTCCGGCACGGTGGTGCTCTCGACCCTGTCGTCCAAGGGCGGCAACGCCGATGAAGACGGGCCGAAATGGCTGCGGGTGTTCTGGGGCGCCATGACCGCGCTGGTCACCAGTGCGTTGTTGTTTGCCGGCAGCATCGACTCGCTGAAGTCGGCCGTGGTGCTGACCTCATTGCCGTTCTCGCTGATCCTCTTGCTGATGATGTGGGGGCTGCACAAGGCCTTCTACCTCGAATCGCAAAAGCGCATCGCCCAGTTGCATTCGCTGGCGCCGGTGTCGGCCTCGCGCAAAGGCAAGGGCGGTTGGCGCCAGCGCCTGAGCCAGGCGGTGCACTTCCCATCGCGGGACGAGGTGTACCGCTTCCTCGAATCGACCGTGCGCCCGGCGATCGAAGAAGTGACAGCGGTGTTTGTCGAGAAGGGGCTCTCGGTCGTGACTCAGCCCGATCCTTCCAACGACAGCGTCAGCCTGGAAATCGGCCACGGCGAGGAGCACCCGTTCATCTACCAGGTGCAGATGCGCGGCTACTTCACGCCGTCGTTTGCCCGTGGCGGCATGGGTTCCAAAGAGATCAACAACCGTCGCTACTACCGCGCGGAAGTGCACTTGAGCGAGGGCAGCCAGGACTACGACCTGGTGGGCTACACCAAGGAGCAGATCATCAACGACATCCTCGACCAGTACGAGCGGCACCTGCAGTTTTTACACTTGGTTCGCTAGCCGTTTGTGGGAGGGGGCTGGCCCCCTCCCACAAAAAACCGCGCAAGGCCCTGAATTCACGGGCTTTCTTAAATTTAATTTCATCCGCCTGCGCGCCGTTTTGACGCGTAACTGTCATCTGGCCACTGCGTAATTGTGTGAAGCGTTTGACGCTTTCATTTCAGAACAGTGACGGAGACCGGTACCCATGAAGACGTTTTTAAGCCCTGTGGTGGGAGCCGCCATGGCGAGCTTTATGCTGTCTGCCCATGCCGATTTTATCGATGACAGCCACGCCGACGTGACCCTGCTCAACCGCTACCTCAACCAGCAGGGGCGTGACGTGGTTGGCAGCAATGCCAAGGCCCACAGCATTCGGGATTGGGGCCAGGGGTTCGAGTTCAACTTCAAATCGGGCTACACCGAGGGGCCGGTTGGCTTTGGCTTGGACCTGCAAGCGTTCTACGGCTTGAAGCTGGATTCCGGCGGCGACCTCAACGACAAGGACCACCTGGGCCGCTACCCTGGCAGCATGTTCCCGCTGGACAACGGCAAGTCCGCCGACCAATTCGGTGTGCTCAGCCCGACCTTCAAGATGCGCTTTGCCAAGGATGAGTTGCGCGTTGGCACGCTGTACGGCAACAACCCGGTGCTGGCCAACACCGACGGGCGCCTGTACCAGCAGACCAACACCGGTGTGCAACTGGTGTCCAAGGACCTCAGTGACTTTACCTTCACCGGCGGCGATATTTTCAAGACCAAGATCCGCAACGAAACCGGCGACCAGGGCATGATCACCGCTGGCGGGACCAAAGAAAGTGACCGCTTCCTGTTCGGCGGTGCGGACTACAGCGGCATACAGAACACCACTGTCAGCTTGTGGTACTCCAACCTTGAGGATTACTACCAGCAGTTCTTCCTCGGCGCCAAGCGCCATGACGCCTTGTCAGTCGGTGCGATCGACACCGATGTACGCGTGTTCCGCAGCCTGGGGGTAGGCGGTAACGCCGATGGCGACAAAGACTTTGCCGGCGCCGGTTTATATGGCGATGGCAGCACCAAGGGGCGCATCAACCAGTCCACCGTCAGCCTGCTGGAAAGCTACAGCCTGGAGGGCCACACCGTCGGCCTGGGCATCCAGAAAAACAGTGGCGACAGCGACTTCCCATACCTGGATTCCGGCCTGAACAGCGGCGATAACCGTCAAGGGCCTGGCTCGGGTGCCGACACTCCGGCGTTGACCAACATGCAGTTGAACAAATTCCAGCACGCGGGTGAGCGCACCTGGCTGGCGCAATACAAATATGACTTCGGCAAGCTTGGCCTCAACGGCCTGACGTTCTCCGCTGCCTATGCCCACGGCGATGACATCCGCACTGCCCAAGGCACCACCAGCGAATGGGAACGTAACGTGGCCGTGGCCTATCAAGTGCCGACCGGGACCCTCAAGGGCCTTGGTGTCACGTGGAAAAACGCGCACGCCAGCCCGGACATTACCGGCGCCACGGTGCAGGACGAAAACCGCTTCTATGTCAGCTATGTCGTTCCCCTCTGGTAGGCAATTGCTGTAAAACGGAAAGGCAGACTTAAGCGATTCAGCTGGTTAAAAGGCCTGGGAATATCGTTATTCCCAGGCCTTATTTGCCTACGTCCAAGAGAGGATTCGATGACTTACATTGCTGCCGAAAACCGCTATGAATCTATCCCGTATCGCCGCGTAGGCCGCAGTGGACTGGTGCTGCCGGCACTGTCCCTGGGCCTGTGGCACAACTTTGGCGACAGCACCCCGATCGACACACAACGCGCCCTGTTGCGCACCGCGTTCGACCTTGGGATCAACCACTTCGACCTGGCCAACAACTACGGCCCGCCCTACGGCAGCGCCGAGATCAACTTCGGCCGTTTGCTGCGCGAAGACTTCAAGCACTACCGCGACGAATTGATCATCTCCAGCAAAGCCGGTTGGGACATGTGGCCGGGCCCTTACGGCCAGGGCGGCGGCTCGCGCAAATATGTGCTGGCAAGCCTGGACCAGAGCCTGCAACGCCTGGGCGTCGACTACGTGGATATTTTCTACTCCCACCGCTTCGACGCCGACACCCCCCTGGAAGAAACCGCCAGCGCCCTCGCCACCGCCGTGCAACAGGGCAAGGCGCTGTACATCGGTATCTCTTCTTACTCCGGTGTGAAAACCCGCGAAATCGCCACCCTGCTCAAAGAGTGGAAAGTGCCGCTGCTGATCCACCAACCGGCCTATAACCTGCTTAACCGCTGGGTGGAAAAAGACCTGCTGGACACCACCGAAGAACTCGGCGCCGGGGTGATCGCATTCACGCCGCTGGCCCAGGGCCTGCTCACCGACAAGTACCTCAACGGCGTGCCGGCCGACGCCCGGGTCAACCGTCCGGGTGGCGGTTCGTTGCAGGCCAAGCACCTGTCTGAAACCAACATCGCCCACGTACGTGCACTGAACGAAATCGCCCAGCGCCGTGGCCAAAGCCTGGCGCAACTGGCGCTGGCCTGGACCTTGCGTGACCCTCGGGTGACCAGCGCGCTGATCGGTGCAAGCCGGCCGGAGCAGATCATCGAGAACGTCGGGGCGTTGAAGAACTTGAGCTTCACCTCCGAGGAACTGGCGGAGATCGATCGGTTTGCGCAGGAAGGCGGGATCAACTTGTGGGAAAAGCCATCCAGCGCTGAATAACCCGGCTGCACTGGGTCAATGAGGGAGGGGGCAAGCCCCCTCCCTCATTTGATTTTCAGTGTGGCGACTAGAACGGCACATCCCCAAGAATCGTCGCCCGATGCATCACCCGCCGTTGCGGCCGGTAGTCATCCACCGCGTAATGCTGGGTTACGCGGTTATCCCAGAACGCCACGTCATTTTCCTGCCAGCGCCAGCGAATGGTGAACTCCGGGCGGGTCGCATGGGCGAACAACAGCTTGAGGATCGCCTCGCTTTCAGCAGGCTCAAGCTCATTGATCCTGGTGGTGAACCCCTCACTGACGAACAGCGACTTGCGCCCACTCACCGGATGCGTGCGCACCACAGGGTGTGACAGCGGTGGGTTCTTCTTGCGGGTTTCTTCCCAACGCGCCAGGTCTTCGGCGGTGTTGCCGAAGCGCTCCAGCGGGAAGGACTTGATGAAGTCATGGGTTGCCGTCAGTTCGTTGAGCAGCGCTTTCAACGGCTCCGACAACGCCTCGTACGCGGCAATGCCACTGGCCCACAACGTGTCGCCACCAAACGCGGGCAGCTGCTTGGCACTCAACACCGCGCCGAGGGCAGGGGTGGGCAGGAAGGTCACGTCGGTGTGCCATACGGCATTGTCGCGTACGTCGGTGACGGCGGTGTCGAGGATCAGCACTTCGGGCTGTTCCGGCACGTTGGGGTAGATCGGGTGGATGTGCAGGTCGCCGAAATTCGCCGCAAACCGCGCCTGTTGCTGCGGCGTGATCGGCTGGTCGCGGAAGAACAGCACGGAGTGGGTGAGCAACGCCTGTTCGATGGCGTCGCGTTGTTCGATGTTCAGCGGTTGGGTGATATCCACGCCACTGATCTGGGCGCCCAGGGCGGTGCTCAATGGGGTAACGGTCAGGCTGCTCATGCTGTTCTCACTTAATGTGCCTGGCCGTGCCATGGCACTAATTTACGCTGCAGGGCGCGCAGGCCCATTTCCATGGCGAAGGCGATCAGTGCGATCACCAGAATGCCAAGCACCACCACATCGGTGACCAGGAATTGCGCCGCTGACTGCACCATGAAACCCAGGCCGCTGGTGGCGGCGATCAACTCGGCGGCGACCAGGGTCGACCAGCCCACCCCTAAACCAATGCGCACACCGGTGAGAATGTCCGGCAGCGCGCTGGGCAGGATCACATGGCGGATCAACTGCGCGCGGGTGGCGCCCAATGACTGCGCGGCGCGCAGCTTGGCCGGGTCGACGGTGCGCACACCGGTGGCGGTGGCGATGGCGATCGGCGCAAAGATCGCCAGGTAAATCAGCAACACCTTGGACAGCTCGCCGATACCACACCAGATCACGATCAACGGCAGGTAGGCCAGGGGCGGAATCGGCCGGTAGAACTCGATCAGCGGGTCGAGAATGCCGCGGGCAATGCGGTTGGAACCGATGGCAATACCCACGGGGACGGCGGTCAACACCGCAAAGCCCAAGCCCAGGCCGATACGGCTGAGGCTCGCGCCCAGGTGCTGCCACAGAGTGGAATCCATGTAGCCGGAGGTCGCCAGCAACCAGCCCTTTTGCAGCACGGCGGATGGCGGCGGCAGGAACAGCGGTTCGATCAAGCCCGTGGCGGTCACCGCCCACCAGATCGCCAGCAAGGCGACCATGGTCAGCAGGCTGATCCAGCGTGTGCTCAAGCTGCGACGCGCGGGGATAACCACGTGCGCTACCGGTTTTGCAGCGGTGGCGGGGAGTTCGTAGCTGCTCATGCGGACACCTGCCGTTGCGAGAACACTTTGCCCAGCACGTGTTCACGGGTTTCGATAAAGCGTGGGTCGGACTTGATCGCACGCGCCGCTTCACCGGCCGCGTAGCGCTGGCCGAAGTCCAGGTGCAGGCGCTCGACGATCTGACCTGGGTTGGGCGCCAGCAGGATCAGGTCGGTGGCAAGGAACACGGCCTCTTCGATGTCATGGGTAATCAGGAAGGTCGGCTTGGCCGTGCGCTTCCAGACTTGCAGCAACAGCTCCTGCATCTGCTCGCGGGTGAAGGCATCGAGGGCACCGAAGGGTTCGTCCATCAGCAATACGCGAGGATCTGCCGCCAGGGCGCGAGCCAGGCCCACGCGCTGTTTCTGCCCGCCTGACAGTTGCCAGATGCGGCGGCTGTCAAAACCGGCCAGGTCCACCAGCGCGAGCATTTCTCGCGCACGGGCTTCGCGTTGCGCCTTGGGCACGCCGGCCAGCTCAAGGCCGAAACCGACGTTGGCCAGCACGTCCTGCCAGGGCAGCAGGGCGTCGTCCTGGAACACCACGCCGCGTTCGGCGCTGGGGCCTTTGACCGGTATGCCATCGAGGGTGATGCGCCCGGCAGAAGGTTCGACAAAGCCGGCGATCAGGTTCAACAGCGAAGTCTTGCCACTGCCGGACGGGCCGAGGGCCACCAGCAATTGCTGAGGCCCAAGGTTCAGTGAAATGTCAGACAGTACCGGTTCTGTGGCGCCTGGGTACTGTGCGCTGATGCGCTCCAGTTGTAGCAAGGCCATCGCGATGAACTCCTTGAATCAGTGGGTGATGAACTTGGCGCTGACGTAAGGGGCGTAGTCCGGCAGCACGGCCTCGACCTTGCCTTGTTCCTTGAGGAACGCGGCGGTGTCGGTCACCGCTTTGGTGGTCGGTGCGCCCAGCAAGGTCACCTGGTCAGCGGCCAGCGGGTAGACGTTGCCTTGCAGCAGCAACGGGATGTCGCTGGCCTTGGCGCCGGAGAGTTTCACCAGCTTGTCGACGTTGCCTTTGTCGGCCAGCCAGGCTTGTGGGTCTTTGCGGTACTCGGCGTAGGCATCGAGCGTGACTTTGGCGAACGCGCTGACGATTTCCGGGTGTTTCTCGGCAAAGTCCTTACGCACGATCCACGCATCGAAGGTGGGCGCACCGAACTTGGCCAGTTCGCCGGAGGTGATCAGCACCTTGCCGTTTTCCTTGGCTACGCCCAGGGCTGGGTCCCACACGTAGGTGGCGTCGATATCACCGCGCTTCCAGGCGGCGATGATTGCCGGTGGTGCGAGGTTGAGGATGGTGACTTTCGACGGGTCGATATTCCAATGCTTCAGCGCGGCCAACAGGCTGTAGTGGCCGGTGGATACGAACGGTACCGCGACTTTCTTGCCGATCAGGTCCTGGGGGCCGTTGATCCCGGAACCGTTGCGCGCCACCAGGGCTTCGGCACCGCCGATCTGGGTGGCGACGAGGAAGGTTTCCACTGGCACTTTGCGGGTGATCGCAGCGGTCAGTGGGCTGGAACCGAGGTAGCCGATTTGCACATCGCCGGAGGCGATGGCGGCGATGATATCGGCGCCATTGTCGAATTTGCGCCAGTCGATCTTGGCGTGGGTGGCTTTTTCATAAGCACCGTCGGCCTGGGCGACTTTGGCCGGGTCCACGGTGGTCTGGTAGGCGATGGTCACATCCGCCGCCTGGGCAAACAGGCTGGCACCGGCCAGGGACAACGCCGCCAAGAGGCGCAGAGGGGTAAGCAGTTTCAAGGGGAAGCTCCTCAATCAAGCGGCCGAGGGTCGGCATGTGAGGAGACTAAATGATCTAAGAATCCGAAAATAAATAACATTTTCGAATTAGCTTATGTGGAGAAAAGTTGAGGCTGATCTTGAGATTGAAGAAGGCAAATGTGGGAGGGGGCAAGCCCGAATGCCAGTCAGTTAAGGCTTTTTTGTAGGAGCGAGGGGGACGCCTAGTTCTTGCTCGCGAAAAACCTCAACGATAACGCGCGTGTCCTGAATGAACGCGGCGCCTGTGAGTTTTTCGCGAGCAAGAACTAGGCGTCCCCCTCGCTCCTACAGAAGGCGATTTACGCTGGCATTAGGGCAAGCCCCCTGCCACAGGGGACCGAGTAGGTTCTTAGTTGCTGATGGCGAGGATGCTCGCCTGGTACGACCCGACAAACACATCAAAGTCGCCCACTTCGTTCTGCTCCAGTTCCGCCTGTTGTGCCAGCGACGTGCGCGCCAGCTCTTCAAAGCGCGCCTGCTCAGCAGCTGGCAGTGGCTCCTGGCGGAAATGCTCGGCATGCACCTCGCTTTGGTGCAGGGAGAACTGCGCGAAGCTTTCCTTGCGTTCGGCCATCGCCGCCAGCACTTGGGCCGAGGGGGTCAGCGACGGGTCGTTGACCTTGGCCAACTGAGCGTCCAGCGCCTGGCTGTGCTCGGTGATGCCGTGGCTTTCATCAAGCAGGGCTGCCAGGGGCGCGATCTGCTCCAGCAACTCGGTGGCCCATTCCTTCATGTCCACGGCCTGGCCCTTGCGCTGCAATTGCAGGCCGGGGCGGCGGCCTTCCTTGACCACGCTGAGGAAGTTGGAGGTGGCGTTGCCGCACTCGTTGTTGGCGAACAACGGGCTGTCGTTCAGCGCGCAATACAACAGGAAGGCGTCGAGGAAGCGCGACTCCGGCAGGTCGATGCCCATCGGCAGGAACGGGTTGATGTCCAGGCAACGCACTTCGATGTACTGGATGCCGCGCGCCATCAGGGCCTGGATCGGCCGCTCGCCGGTGTAGGTCACGCGCTTGGGGCGGATGTTGGAGTAGTACTCGTTTTCGATCTGCAGGATGTTGGTGTTGAGCTGAACCCATTCACCGTCCTTGTGGGTGCCGATTTCGACGTAGGGCGCGTAGGGCGTTGCGACTGCCTTGCGCAGGCTGTCGGTGTAGCTGGCGAGGTCGTTGTAGCACGGCGTCAGGCCGGCCTGGGCGTTGCTCTGGTAACCCAGGTCGCTCATGCGCAGGCTGGTGGCGTACGGCAGGTACAGGGTGTCGGCATCCAGCACTTCCAACTGGTGCGAGCGCCCGCGCAGGAAGCCGGCGTCCAGGGCCGGCGAGGCGCCGAACAGGTACATCAGCAGCCAGCTGTAGCGGCGGAAGTTACGGATCAGCGCGATATAGGCGTCGGACTGGTAGTCGCGGTCGGTGCCAACAAAACCTTCGGTTTCCTTGAGCAGTGGCCACAGCTGTTCCGGCAACGAGAAGTTGTAGTGAATCCCGGCGATGCATTGCATGGTCTTGCCGTAACGCAAGGCCAGGCCCTTGCGGTACACATACTTGAGCTGGCCGATATTGGAGGTGCCGTAGTAGGCAATCGGAATATCTTCCTCGGCCGGCAACGGGCACGGCATCGAGGGGCTCCACAGGTATTCGCTGCCGAGCTTGGAATAAGCGAAGCGATGGATCTTGTCCAGGCTGCTCAGGGTATCGGCCGGGTTGGGCAGGGCTGGTGTAATGAACTCCAGCAGCGATTCCGAGTAGTCGGTGGTGATCTGCTCATGGGTCAACGCGGCGCCCAGGGCTTCGGGGTGCGGGGTTTGCGCCAGGCGTCCCTCACTGGTGACACGCAGGCATTCGCGCTCGATGCCATGCAGGCAATGCTCTAGCAGGGAGAGGTGTTCGCGCTTGCCGAGCAGGGCCAGGCGGCGGTTGAGAAGTTCGCTCAAGTTGGATTCCTTCACGCGTCAGTCGCCCCAATATGGGGGTGGGCAGGACGGTCTACAAGGGTGAAGTTAAAACTGGCGTTATCGCCTGGTTTTGAGTCGATTTGACTCGCTTTGAAAAAGCCTACTTCACTCCATGAATTGGGCTATAGCGCAGCAAGAAAATTCCGACGCCGTTATCGCAGCGCCGAAATTAACTCAAATCGAGGGTGGGGAGCTATAGGACAGCGAAGGTGCCTTGCGCTTTTGCGACAAGTCTTTCGTCCTGGTACACGTCAGCCTCGACCACCAGCGTGCGACGGCCTGCGTGGATCACTCGGGAGGTGCACAGCACATCACCGTCTTCCACGGCGCGGATGTAGTTGATCTTGCACTCGATGGTCGCGCTCTGCTGGTCGAACCCATGGGAGCTGGAGCACGCCAGCCCCATGGTGATGTCCACCAGGCTGAAAATCGCCCCGCCATGGAGCTTGCCTGCGCGGTTGCGCAAGTGCGGCTCCAGGGTCAGGGCCACCTCGGCAACGCCTGGCTCCAGGCGTTGCAGGCGGCAGCCGATCAGCTCGCTGAACGCGCTCTGGGTCAAGCCGGCTGGGATCTCCATCAGCGCTTCTTCAACTGCTTGGCATTGGCGAACAGCGAAGCCATGGCGTTGTTGGCCGGGGCGGCGGTCGCGGTTTCCTTGCGCGGCGCGTTGTTCTGCGACGGCCGGGGGGCCGAGCCTGGGCGTGCGCCACGGGCGCCGTCGATTTTCTCGCCGGGGGTGTCGCTCATGCGCATCGACAGGCCGACGCGTTTGCGCGGGATGTCGACTTCCATGACCTTGACCTTGACCACATCACCGGCTTTCACCGCTTCGCGCGGGTCCTTGATGAACTTCTCCGAAAGTGCAGAGATATGCACCAAGCCGTCCTGATGCACGCCGATGTCCACGAAGGCGCCGAAGTTGGTCACGTTGGTCACCACGCCTTCGAGGATCATGCCCAGTTGCAGGTCCTTGAGGTCTTCGACGCCGTCCTGGAACTCGGCGGTCTTGAACTCGGGACGCGGGTCGCGGCCAGGTTTCTCCAACTCTTGCAGGATGTCGGTGATGGTCGGTACGCCGAAGGTTTCATCGGTGTACTTCTTCGGGTCCAGGCGCTTGAGGAATGCGGCATCGCCGATCAGCGAACGGATATCGCGGTCGGTCTCGGCGGCAATGCGCTGGACCAGCGGGTAGGCTTCCGGGTGGACCGCCGAGGCGTCCAGTGGGTTGTCGCCGTTCATGACGCGCAGGAAGCCGGCGGCCTGTTCGAAGGTTTTTTCGCCCAGGCGGGCGACTTTTTTCAGCGCGGCGCGGGTCTTGAACGCACCGTTTTCGTCGCGATGGGTCACGATGTTCTGTGCCAGGGTGGCGTTGAGCCCGGAGATACGCGCCAGCAGTGCGACGGAGGCGGTGTTCACGTCCACGCCCACGGCGTTCACGCAGTCTTCCACGACCGCATCCAGGCCGCGCGCCAGTTTCAGCTGCGACACGTCGTGCTGGTACTGGCCGACGCCGATGGATTTAGGGTCGATCTTCACCAGCTCGGCCAACGGATCCTGCAGGCGACGGGCGATGGACACGGCGCCACGGATCGACACATCGAGGTCCGGGAATTCCTTGGACGCCAGCTCCGACGCCGAATACACCGACGCACCGGCTTCGGAAACCATCACCTTGGTCATCTTCATTGCTGGGTATTTTTTGATCAGTTCGGCGGCCAGCTTGTCGGTTTCACGGCTGGCGGTGCCGTTGCCGATGGCGATCAGGTCCACGGCGTGCTTGGCGCACAGGGCGGCCAGGATCGCGAGGGTCTGGTCCCACTTGTTGTGCGGTACGTGCGGGTACACGGTGGCGTGGTCCAGCAACTTGCCGGTGGCGTCGACCACGGCGACCTTGCAGCCGGTGCGCAGGCCCGGGTCGAGGCCCAGTGTGGCGCGCGGGCCGGCCGGGGCGGCCAGCAGCAGGTCATGCAGGTTGTGGGCGAATACGTTGATCGCCTCGGTTTCGGCACCGTCGCGCAGCTCGCCGAGCAGGTCGGTTTCCAGGTGGGTGTAGAGCTTGACCTTCCAGGTCCAGCGCACCACTTCACCGAGCCACTTGTCGGCAGGACGGTTCTGGTTCTGGATGCCGAATTGCTGGCCGATCATGCCTTCGCACGGGTGCATGGTACCGGGCAGTTCGTCGCCGACTTTCAGCGCGGAGCTGAGAATGCCTTCGTTGCGGCCGCGGAAAATCGCCAGGGCGCGGTGGGACGGCATGCTTTTCAGCGGTTCGTCGTGTTCGAAATAGTCGCGGAACTTGGCGCCTTCTTCCTCTTTGCCGGCGATGACGCGGGCGCTGAGGGTGGCTTCCTGTTTCAGGTAATTGCGCAGTTTTTCCAGCAGGTTGGCGTCTTCGGCGAAACGCTCCATCAGGATGTACTTGGCGCCTTCGAGGGCGGCCTTCACATCGGCGACGCCTTTTTCGGCGTTGATGAAGCGCGCGGCTTCGGTCTCCGGGGTCAGCGACGGGTCGTTGAACAGGCCGTCGGCCAGCTCGCCCAGGCCGGCCTCCAGGGCGATCTGGCCCTTGGTGCGGCGCTTCTGTTTGTAGGGCAGGTAAAGGTCTTCGAGGCGGGTCTTGGTGTCGGCGAGCTTGATGTCGCGTTCCAATTGCGGGGTCAACTTGCCCTGTTCCTCGATGCTGGCGAGGATACTGATGCGCCGTTCGTCGAGTTCTCGCAGGTAGCGCAGGCGTTCTTCCAAGTGTCGCAACTGGATGTCGTCGAGGCTGCCGGTCACTTCTTTTCGGTAACGGGCGATGAAGGGCACCGTGGAGCCTTCATCCAGTAGAGCGACGGCCGCTTCGACCTGTTGTGGGCGTACGCCGAGTTCTTCGGCGATGCGGCTGTTGATGCTGTCCATAAAACCACCTGAAATTCTTAGAAGCAGCTCGCAGGCCCGGAAAACAAGGCCTTGCGAGGCTGGTTGAGCGGCCCGACTGGCGCCGCTGCCTGGGTCAAGAGGCTGCCTATTGACCCTCGAAATCGAAAAAATCACGACAAGCGGGTGAAAAAAGCCCGGCAGTAAGCGGTAACGATCTGACGTTGCCCTGCACGAAGGCGCCGCATTATAACCAGCGTTCTGCCCTTGGGGGGTACTGCGCCAAATGTGAGGCAGGGCACGGGTTCGCTGGCGGTAGAGGAAAAATCTGCTAACAATGCACACGGTGCGTATAACGGCAGCTACGCCATAATGCGCGCCGAGATAAGAGGAGCATCCAATGAGCAGCACTGCACAAACTGCTGAAGGCGAAAAAATTCTCATCGTTGACGACGATCCGGGGCTGAGCAGCCTGCTGGAGCGCTTTTTCAACTCCAAGGGCTATCGTGCCCGCGCGGTACCGAATACCGAGCAGATGGACCGCCTGCTGGGGCGTGAAGTGTTCAACCTGGTCGTACTCGACCTGATGTTGCCTGGCGAAGACGGCCTCACCGCCTGCAAACGCCTGCGCAGCGCAAACAACCAGATCCCCATCATCATGCTGACTGCCAAGGGTGATGAGCTGAGCCGCATCAAGGGCCTGGAACTGGGCGCTGATGACTATCTGGCCAAACCGTTCAACCCTGACGAGTTGATGTTGCGGGTCAAGGCCGTATTGCGTCGCCAGGCACCTTCGGTACCGGGTGCTCCGGGCAGTGAAGACGAAAGCGTCACCTTTGGCGACTACGAGCTGTCCCTGGCCACCCGTGAACTCAAGCGTGGTGACGAAGTTCACATGCTGACTACCGGTGAATTCGCCGTGCTCAAGGCCCTGGTGATGAACGCGCGCCAGCCGCTGACCCGCGACAAGCTGATGAACCTGGCCCGTGGCCGCGAGTGGGATGCCCTGGAACGCTCCATCGACGTGCAGATTTCCCGTCTGCGCCGGATGATCGAGCCGGACCCATCCAAGCCGCGGTATATCCAGACGGTATGGGGTGTGGGTTACGTGTTCGTGCCGGATGGCACCGCAACCAAGTGACCAATGATTTGCAGGGGCGGGTATCCTGGCGATTGGCCCGATGAGGGTCGACGGGATACCCGGCGTCTGCAATTCTGCGAGCGCTGCTCGTTCCTGCAAGGTGTCTAGCTGTCTTCTATGAAAACCCCGCTGTGGTTCCCCCAAAGTTTTTTCTCCCGCACCCTTTGGCTGGTGCTGATCGTCGTTCTGTTCTCCAAGGCACTGACGCTGGTTTATCTATTGATGAACGAGGACGTGCTGGTGGATCGACAATACAGCCACGGCGTTGCACTGACATTGCGTGCCTATTGGGCCGCCGATCCCGAGAACCGCGAGAAGATCGCCAAGGCGGCCACCCTCGTGCGCGTCGCCGGCGCGGGTGTGCCGGAGGGAGAACAGCATTGGCCCTACAGTGAAATCTACCAGCGCCAGATGCAGGCGGAGCTGGGTGAAGACACCGAGGTTCGGTTGCGTATGCACGTTTCTCCAGCGTTGTGGGTGCGCGCGCCGAGCCTGGGTGAAGACTGGTTGAAAGTACCGCTGTACCCGCACCCACTGCGGGGACAGAAGATCTGGAACGTGTTGGGCTGGTTCCTGGCCATCGGCCTGCTCTCGACGGCGTCGGCGTGGATCTTTGTGCGTCAGCTCAACCAGCCTCTCAAACGCCTGGTATTTGCCGCCCGCCAGCTGGGGCAGGGGCGCAGCGTGCGCCTGCCGGTCAGCGATACTCCCAGCGAGATGACCGAGGTGTATGGCGCGTTCAACCAGATGGCGGAGGACGTCGAACAGGCCGGGCGCGAACGCGAGCTCATGCTGGCGGGGGTGTCCCATGACTTGCGTACGCCGTTGACGCGATTGCGCTTGTCCCTGGAACTGATGGGCAACCATACCGACCTGACCGATGACATGGTGCGCGATATCGAGGATATGGACGCGATTCTCGACCAGTTCCTGGCGTTTATCCGCGATGGCCGTGATGAAGTCGTGGAAGAAGTCGACCTCACCGACCTGGTGCGCGAGGTGGTGGCGCCCTACAACCAGAATGGCGAACAGGTGCGTATGCGTCTGGAGCCGATCCAGCCGTTCGCGTTGCGCCGGGTTTCCATGAAGCGCCTGTTGAACAACCTGATCGGAAACGCCTTGCACCACGCCGGTTCCGATGTGGAAGTAGCGGCATATGTGTCCGGCGACAGCGCAGCGCCTTATGTGGTGCTGAGCGTGATGGACCGAGGAGCGGGTATCGACCCTGCGGAGCTGGAAGGCATCTTCAACCCGTTCACCCGTGGCGACCGTGCCCGGGGTGGCAAGGGCACCGGTTTAGGCTTGGCGATTGTGCGGCGGATTGCGTCGATGCATGGCGGTAACGTCGAACTGCGTAACCGTGAGGGCGGCGGTCTGGAGGCGCGGGTGCGCTTGCCGCTGGGGCTGATGTTGCCCAGGGACGCTGTCTAGCAAACAACCCAGATCAAAATAGGGGAGGGGCGGCCCCTCCCGTATTGGGTTATAGATTGCGTCAGGGGCGGTAGTGCTAGCCCTTGCCTTTGGTCCTGGTCATATTCGGCCCGCCACTCTTCTCCAAGTGCTGAATGATGATCCCCGCCACATCCTTGCCGGTGGTGGTCTCGATCCCTTCCAGGCCCGGCGATGAGTTTACCTCCATCACCAGCGGCCCGTGATTGGAGCGCAAGATATCCACGCCTGCCACGCTCAACCCCATGACCTTGGCCGCCCGTAGCGCGGTCATGCGCTCTTCCGGGGTGATCTTGATCAGGCTGGCGCTGCCGCCCCGGTGCAGGTTGGAGCGGAACTCACCCGGCTTGGCCTGGCGCTTCATTGCTGCAATCACCTTGTCGCCCACCACGAAGCAGCGGATATCCGCACCGCCGGCTTCCTTGATGTACTCCTGCACCATGATGTTCTGCTTGAGGCCCATGAAGGCCTCGATCACCGACTCGGCCGCCGTCGCGGTTTCGCACAGCACCACACCGATACCCTGGGTACCTTCGAGCACCTTGATCACCAGCGGTGCACCGTTGACCATTTCGATCAGGTCGGGGATATCGTCGGGGGAGTGGGCAAACCCGGTGACCGGCAGGCCGATACCGCGACGCGAAAGCAGTTGCAGGGAACGCAGCTTGTCCCGCGAGCGCGCGATGGCGACCGATTCATTGAGTGGGTACACCCCCATCATTTCAAACTGGCGCAACACGGCGCAGCCATAGAACGTTACCGAGGCGCCAATACGTGGGATCACCGCATCGAATCCCTCCAGCGGCTTGCCGCGGTAGTGAATCTGCGGCTTGTGGCTGGCAATGTTCATGTAGGCACGCAACGTGTCGATCACCACCATTTCATGGCCACGCTCGGTGCCGGCCTCGACCAGGCGGCGGGTGGAATACAGACGCGGGTTTCGCGACAGCACAGCAATCTTCATGCAGCACCTGGGGTAGAAATTGTAGAGACCGGGAACACCGGCTTGTCTTGAACGTACTTGACGCCGGGATTGACCACCAGGTGGCCGTCAATCAGCGCCTTGGAGCCCAGCAGCAGGCGGTAACGCATGGCCTTGCGGCAGGCCAGGGTGAACTCAACTCGCCACACCCGATCACCCAATGCCAAGGTGGTGCTGATCACGTAGCGCACCTGCGCATGGCCGTTGGAACTCTTGATGGTTTTCATCGTCACCAGGGGTGCTTCGCAGCGGCGGTGGCGCAGTTGTACAACGCTGCCCAGGTGCGCGGTAAAGCGCACCCACTTCTCACCGTCACGCTCAAAAGGCTCGATGTCGGTGGCGTGCAGGCTTGAGGTGCTGGCACCGGTGTCGATCTTGGCGCGCAGGCCAGCCACTCCCAGGTCGGGAAGTGCTACCCACTCACGCAGACCCACAACGGTCAAATGGTCAAATGTCTTCAATATGGGTAACCGGTCAATTCGCCCAAGCCTTCGGTGTAACCTCGGCCAGGGCTTTGAATGCGGGTTTGGCGAACCAGTATCCCTGCATCAGAAATATTCCGCAGTCGGACAGGAAGTCACGCTCCCCGGCACTTTCGATACCTTCGGCGATGACAGTAACCCCCAACTGCTCACAGATTGTGACAATCCCCTGGACGATGACCTGCCGGACACGATCCTGGTCGACATCGCGAATCAGCGCCATGTCGAGTTTGATCAGGTCAGGTTGGAAATCAGCCAGCAGATTCAGCCCCGAATAGCCCGCGCCGAAATCGTCGATGGCGGTCATGAAGCCGAATTCGCGGTATTCACGCAGAATATTGGTCAAATGGCGATAGTTATCTACATGCTCGCTTTCCAGTGTCTCGAAAATCAGCTGGTTCAGTGGAAAGTTATGTGCCCGGGCTGCCTCCAGGGTGCTGCGAATGCACAGCTCGGGCCGATAGACGGCATTGGGCATGAAGTTGATGGACAGTCGGGTTTGCATGCCCAGTGCCGCGGCACCGGCAATCGCCAGGGTGCGGCAGCGCTGGTCGAAACGGTAGCGGTTGCTATCGTTGATCTGCTCCAGCACTGACAGCGCCCCTTCGCCATGGGTGCCGCGCACCAGGGCCTCGTGGGCAAAGATCGAATGGTCACGCAGGTCTACGATAGGCTGGTAGGCGAAAGCGAAATCAAAGCCCAGGGGTTCGCTTTGCTGGCACCCCACGCAGCGTTGATCAGGCGAGGTGAGTGAAGTCGGGAATTCGGTCACAGGATATCCTCGCGTAAACAAGTTACTACCTGGCGTATCTTAGGTGAGCCTGGGGGTTTATGCGTCGAAGGGTTTCAACGGTAAAGTTGCGACATTTTTCAGAGCGAGGAATTCAAGTGGCTCAAAAGCAGGAAGAGGAAGAAAAAGTCCGTCTGGACAAGTGGTTGTGGGCGGCGCGTTTCTTTAAAACGCGTGCCCTGGCCAAGGCCGCTATTGAGAGCGGCAAGGTGCATCATCGCGGCGAGCGCTGCAAACCGGGCAAGGAGCCGCGGATCGGCGATGAGTTGCAGGTTCGTATAGGTTTTGAAGAAAAGACCGTCGTGGTCCAGGCACTTTCCACCGTTCGCCGTGGTGCACCCGAAGCGCAAGCGCTGTATGTCGAAACGGAAGCCAGCATCGCCAAGCGCGAAAATGCGGCGGCCATGCGCAAGGCAGGTGCCACCGGCATGACCACCGATGGCAAGCCGAGCAAGAAGCAGCGCCGCGACCTGTTCAAGTTTCGCGGCAGTGGCAATGATGATTGACCTTGTCGAACGGTGGCGGGCTTGTTGTGGCAAGCCCGCTCGCCGCAGGCTAATGCGTTGCCCTCACGACACTGAGTCGACCGATCAGCGGCACTCGCTGAAACAGGCCGAACAGCGGCGCCGTCACGTGTAGCAAAGCGCCCGACACCTTCGCCGCAAACGGCGTGTAATACCCCCACCCCAGCGCCAGCAACGCCAGCAGCACGCCGCCGATGTAATCGTCCTGGCCCCAGTGCGCCCCCGCCACCAGGCGCGGCATCATGAACAACAGCGCCAGGCCCCAGATCACCAGTACCTGGCCAACCCGCCTGGCGAACACGGTCATGAACATCCCCCAGATCAGCAACACCGAAGCATGGTCCCCCGGGAAGCTCTGGCTCGAACGGTCTTTCAGCTCCCAGGCCTTCTCCAGGCCAGGGAAAAAGTCACTCATTTGAATGGCGCCGCTGATGACCATCGACGGGCTGCTGTGTTGCCAGCCCATCTGTGCCGCGAGTTTGGAAAACAGCATGCGGATGAACAGCAACAGCAGCAGAATGCCGACAAATCCTAACGTCGCCTGGCGCACCTGCGCGGCCTTGAATACCCAGTCACCGCGAATCAGCAACGTCAGCAAGATAACCCCGACCACCGCATCAAACGGCCGCAGACTGGCTACGGCCCACGTGTGCAGCCAGGTCGGGCTGGTCGCCAGCGGGTCATTGAGCAGGTGAAACAGCCACTCGTCGAAAATCACACACAGCATCTGGCCCGTGGGCCACAGCCAAAAAACCAGCAGTCCGATAGCGAGTAGATTGCAAAGAGCCCATCGCCGGAGGTTCCACTTGGCTTGGAACAAACCCGGATTGTTCATAAACTGTCCCTCTTCGCTCTATATAAGCTCTCTGTTGCCAGGAGAAAACCGCACCAATTTGGTGCTAAAGCGTTTAATTTTATAAACCTTGTCATCAATTTGTCATCAATTCAGATACCCAGACCTATGACTGATTTACCGGATACCGACTTCACCCAACGCTTCATCTTCGACGAGATCGACGCCCGCGGCGAACTGGTCTCGCTGGAGCGCAGCTATGCCGAAGTCCTTGCCAAGCACCCCTATCCGGAGCCGGTCGCGCAACTGCTCGGTGAGTTGATGGCGGCGGCTTCGCTGCTGGTAGGCACCATGAAATTCGATGGTTTGCTGATTCTTCAGGCGCGGTCCGAAGGCCCTGTTCCGATGCTGATGATCGAATGTTCCAGCGAGCGGGAAATCCGTGGCCTGGCCCGTTACGACGCCGACTTGATCACCCCGGACGCGACCCTGTCCGACCTGATGGCCAACGGCGTGCTGGCAATTACCGTTGACCCCACCGAAGGCCAGCGCTACCAGGGCATCGTCGACCTCGACGGCGAAACCCTGTCGGATTGCTTCACCAACTATTTCGTGATGTCCCAGCAAGTCGGCACCAAGTTCTGGCTCAACGCCGACGGCATGTGTGCCCGTGGCCTGTTGTTGCAACAATTGCCGGCCGACCGCATCAAGGACGACGATGAGCGCACCGACAGCTGGCGCAAGCTGACCGCCCTGGCGGGCACCCTCACCGCTGAAGAGCTGCTGGCCCTGGATAACGAAACCATCCTGCATCGCCTCTACCACGAAGAGGCTGTACGCCTGTTCGATGCACAGTCCCTGCGCTTCAATTGCAGCTGCTCGCGCGAGCGTTCGGCCAATGCGCTGGTCAGCCTGGGCCTGGAAGATGCGCAGGCATTGGTGGTGGAGCACGGTGGAAATATCGAGATCGATTGCCAGTTCTGCAACGAGCGCTACCTGTTCGATGCTGCCGATGTGGCTCAATTGTTCGCCGGGGCGGGCATTGATACCCCTTCCGATACCCGCCACTAAAACGTTTAAGTACAGGTAAATCACCTGACAAATGCCGGATTAGCGCTGTTCTGACGGGAGGGCCCTACTTTTTTTGGGCTTTTCTGGCATAATCCGGCCCACTTTTTTCGCGGTAGTAGTGCGCAACTTTCTACTACAAAACGTTTGGAGCACTCGGCCATAGGCCGACGGGGAACCTCATGACGCAAGCCAATAACGCCGTATACACCGATCTGAGTGTTGACGATCTGGTCAAAGAAGCCCTGCAGCGCGGTGAAGGCGTGCTTGCCGATACTGGCGCGCTGGTCGTAGAAACCGGTCACCGTACCGGCCGTTCGCCAGTCGACCGTTTCATCGTTGAAGAGCCTTCCACCCAGGACGCCATTGCCTGGGGCCCGATCAACCGCAAGTTTCCGGCCGACAAGTTCGACGCCCTGTGGGCGCGTGTCGAGGCGTTCAACAACGCGCAAGAGCATTTCGTTTCCCACGTGCATGTAGGGGCTTCCGAAGACCACTACCTGGCCGTGAAGATGACCACCCAGACTGCCTGGCAGAACCTGTTCGGTCGTTGCCTGTTCATCAACCCAGCCAAGTACAACCCGGCCGGCCGTGACGAGTGGCAAGTGCTCAACGTGGCCAACTTCGAATGCGTGCCAGAGCGTGACGGCACCAACTCCGACGGTTGCGTGATCCTCAATTTCGCCCAGAAAAAAGTGCTGATCGCCGGCATGCGCTACGCCGGTGAGATGAAAAAAGCCATGTTCTCGGTACAGAACTTCCTGCTGCCGGCTGCCGACGTTTTGCCGATGCACTGCGCCGCCAACATTGGCGAAGCAGGCGACGTGACGCTGTTCTTCGGCCTGTCCGGCACCGGCAAGACCACTCTGTCTGCCGACGAAAGCCGTTACCTGATCGGTGACGACGAACACGGCTGGGGCGAAGGCGTGGTGTTCAACATCGAAGGCGGCTGCTATGCCAAGTGCATCGACCTGTCCGAGAAGAACGAGCCGGTTATCTGGAAAGCCATCAAGCATGGCGCCGTGCTGGAAAACGTCGTCATCGACGAGGCCGGGCACGCCGACTACTCCGATGTCAGCCTGACCCAGAACAGCCGCGCGGCCTACCCGCTTGAGCACGTGGCCAAGCGTTCCGAGAAGAACCTTGGTGGCGAGCCTAACGCGGTGATCTTCCTGACCTGCGACCTGACCGGCGTACTGCCGCCAGTGTCCATCCTCAGCGAAGAACAAGCGGCCTACCACTTCCTGTCCGGCTACACCGCACTGGTGGGCTCGACCGAAATGGGTTCCGGCAGCGGCATCAAGTCGACCTTCTCCACCTGCTTTGGCGCGCCGTTCTTCCCACGCCCTGCCGGTGAGTACGCTGAGCTGCTGATCAAACGCATCCGCGGCTTCGGTTCCAAGGTCTACCTGGTCAACACCGGCTGGACCGGCGGCGGCTACGGCGTCGGCAAGCGCTTCAACATCCCGACCACTCGCGGCGTGATCGCAGCGATCCAGAGCGGCGCGCTGATCGGCGTTGAAACCGAGCACCTCGACACCATCAACCTGGACGTGCCGTTGGCGGTACCGGGTGTTGAGACTGGCCTGTTGAACCCACGTAACACCTGGGCTGACAAGGCGGCTTACGACGAGGCAGCGAAGGCGCTGGCCGGCCTGTTCATCGAGAACTTCAAGAAGTTTGAAGTGAGTGATGCGATCAAGGCTGCGGGTCCGAAGTTGTAAGAGTCAGTCGCTGTTAAAAAGCCGCCCCCAGTGGGCGGCTTTTTTGTGGGCGCTGATCATTGCGCAAGGTGCAGGACTACGGCCCCGACCAGTACCAGCACAACCCCCAGCAGCTGCACCGCCGACAAGCGTTCCTTGAAAAACACAAACCCCAGGATCGCCGCAATCCCGCCTGATAACGTACTGATGACCGTCACTACTGACACCGACCCTGCCATCGCCCCCCACGAAAACGCCGAGAAACCACCCAGGTTCATCACACTCGCGCCGGTCAGCGCCGCGCAGTTTTTCAACGGCGGGATCTTTAGGCCATCCTTGATCTTCAACACCATCACCACCAGCACGCATAGGCCCACCAGGTAGCCGAGCCAGAGCATGGTGATCGCTCCCAGCGTCGGTAGCGTGTAGCGGCCTTGCAACCAGAAACTGGTGCCGTACAGCATCGCCGCGAGCATGGCGTAGGCGATGGAGCGGTTTGACGTGCTGTGGGGGACGCCGTTGTCCTTGTGAATGCTGGAGAGGATTACACCGATGACGCACAGGACAATGCAGCTGAGCTGGATCAGGCTGATGTGTTCGCCGCTCGCCCAGGACAGCAGGGTAGTGACGACGCCGTAGGACGTCACCAGCGGCGCGACGATGGCGGCTTTGCCCAAGGCGAAAGCCTTGGACAGGGCGAGGGCGCCGGAGACGGTGAACAGCGCGGCAGCAATGCCCAGCAGCCAGGTGCTCAGGGAGGCGTTCAGGGCCTTGAGAAGCAAGGCCGGGAAGATCACCAGCAGCAGGGTCATGATCAGGACGCCGAGGGCTTGGCCGAAGTACACCGCGCGTTTAACGCCCACGGCCCGGGCGTTAAGGCCCACGAGAAAGTCTGTGCCACCCCAGAGCAGGGCGGCCAGCAGGCCCATTGTTACATCCATGTAAGGTCCTTGTTGTTTTGAGCGCGGCTCGCCAGGTTAGCGCAGATCCAATGGTGTGCCTGAAGTCGACGGTCGCTCAGCTCAGGTTTTCCAGCGTCTGCGTATCCCAGCTGTGGGTTTTGATCGCCAGGTAGAGCATGCCGATGGTCAGCGGGACCTTTTCGCCACGCCCCTTGGCTCGACGCTTGAGGAACACGTCAAAGACCGGTGGGTTGAAGTAACGATAAGTGTCGTAGTCGCCCAGGTCGAGGGCAAATTCCTGCTCCAGTGCTTCCATGAGTTGCTTGGCTTCACTGCCGTCACAGCCCAGGTCGAAATTGAGTGAGGTTTGCAGGCGGATGGTCTTGTGTTTCGGCAGGCCGATTTCTTCGTGCAGCAGTTGCAGGAGCTGCTGCATCACGGGGTCTTCGGGGAAGTTGGGGGCGAGGTTCATGGTGGGGGCACGCAGGAGTGGGTGAGGGGGAGGGTTGCGTTGGAGGCGGTAACTGTTTCGAGTGACCAGCAAGCGAATGCCGTAGCTAAAAGCGAGCACCGGAATGCTGTCGAATTGTAGCTCGGTTACCCAGCGCGTGGCGCCAAACAGGAGTGTTGGGCTTGTCACTATCAGGGCGAACCCAAGCCACGTTCTGAGGGCAGGACGCTTCATCTTTCTGTCGAGCAATACGGCGAGTAAGACGAGGGTGATGAGGAATATCCAAAAAGAGTATTCGGTCATCGTTTCACCCACCTTGGTATTGTCGGACGAAGGTTGAGAGTGATCGCTCAGGGCTGACCAGGACATGGCTATTGCCGGGCATCACTGCAAAGCGCATCACGGTGAAGATGACCCCGTAGTGGCCGATGTGTTGAGTCCTTTCGATGTTCACGGGTTTCTGCCGAAACAGTTGAGAGGGCGTTATTTTCATTCAGCTACGGGTAACTTCTGTAGAGGGTTGAACGGGTATTTGAAGCAGTTTGGGAAGAGGATGTCGCGGTGTTTGGAGGTTTCCTACAACCGTTTCTGGCACTGGTGACTTAGCAATGCTTCGACAGGCCAAGCTGCTCAATTGTAGGTGCGAGCGGCTCGCGAAGAACTCAACGCCGCCGCGTTTCTTCTGGTTTACCGCGTCATCGTTGATCAGACCGTTCCCGCGCTCCCGCGTGGGAATGCATCCACCCCTGCCGAGGGTTCAAGCCGTGCGCGGATGGCGGGACGCAGAGCGTCACAGGCGGCGCTCCCATGCTGAGTGTGTGGAACGATCATTGCCCTGCAGGCCTGCTGATACACCGCTCGAAAATCGCCTCCAAGCCCCGATAATCACACGCCACCGCGTCAATATTCGCCGGTATCCATGCCGCGTGCTTGACCAGCCACCAGTTCACCGAATACCCCGCGTTCACGATGATCTGTTCAAACAAAATCCGCTGCGCCCGGCCGTTGCCCTCGCGGAAGGGGTGGATGACGTTGAGGTCGCCATAGGCCTCGGCGACCTTGCTCACCAACTCGGTTTGGCTCTCGCCGATAAACCAGTTTGCCTCGGCCATCTGCCGGATGATCTTCGCGGCTTCTGGTGGGATGCGTTCCGGGGTGCAGAACAGGGTGTCGCCTTTCTGGATGTTGACGCTGCGCAGTTCACCGGCCCAGTCGTAGATGTCGCCGAACAGGGTGCGATGGATGTGTTGCAGCCGTTCAAGATCGTAGGGCGGCGGGAAGAGTGGGAGGCCGCCTACGGCGATTTCGGATAATTCCCGCTCGGCCTGGTGCAGGCGCGCTTCATCGTGCAAATCGAGGCGGTTGCGCAGGACGCTGCTACCGGGGTAGCAGTACGGATCCTGGCCCACCCCGTATTTGTCGAGCATCAGCGTGGGGTGTTGCGGTACTTGGCGAGGACAGCTTCACGGGTCGGCAGGGGTTTGTCGACATCGGCGGGTTGGGTGTCGAACCCTTCCAGGCGCAGGCTGGCCAGGTAATTGGAACGGCGGATCTTGTGATAGTGATCCTGTTTTTGCTCAAACGTCAGTTCGCTCATCGCAGCGTACTCCTGGGTAGCAAGGTTTGATTGTAGCGCAATGCGTCAGCGGGCAGGCGGGATAAAAACCACGTCACATTTTGTATAAAAAGTCCGCCGGCGTGCTGAATTCAGCGTATGTTTCACCGCAAAATCTTGTAGGACGATTCCGTCCACTACTTAAAGGGAGTTAAGCATGGGTTTGCTTCGTGTCGCTTCGGCGATGTCTTTGTGCGCAGTGGCGTTTTCGATCCAGGCCGAGCAGTTGCCGATCGAGGTGCTCAGCGCAGTGGTCAAGGATCAGAAAATCGCCGACGCCGAAGTGTTGCTGCAACGCAACGGCGCGCAGAACGTGGTAGGCCGTACCAACGCCCAGGGCCAGGTGACCCTCACCAGCGAAGCCGCTGATGATGCCAGCAACCTGTTGATCATCAAGAAGCCCGGCTACTCAAACCTGGTGGTGAAGTGCCCGTGCAAAGGCATGACCTACGCCATCAGCCCAGTGATGGAAAACCTCGACGGCCTGCGTGTGGTGCTGACCTGGGGCAAGACCCCGGAAGACCTCGACTCCCATATGATCTTCCCTGGCAACAATATCTATTTCGAGAATCAGAAAGGTACCGATGCCGAGCTGGACGTGGATGACGTCGACAGCTACGGCCCGGAAACCATCACCCTGCAGAAAAAACACTACGGCGAAAGCTACGTATATGCCGTGCATGACTTCACCAACATCGCCAACCCGGGTTCGCGCCAACTCTCCAACAGCGAAGCCAAGGTGTTCGTGTATATGGGCCAGTCCCTGGTGCGCACCTACTACGTGCCGAAAAACCGCAGTGGCAACCTGTGGACCGTGTTCCGCATGACGGGCAGCGGTGACTTCCAGGACATCAACACCTTCAGCGGTGTGAATGTGGACGCCAAGGATGTGCTCAACGAAGTCAAGCCGTTGCTGGATGACAGCGTCGCGGTCGCGGCCGTGGCTGTCAGCTCTTCCGCACAAACGGATGCGAAGCGTCTGAACCTGCAAGGTGAGGCGGCCTACCAGGCGGGCAAGCTGGATGAAGCCATCGACCTGTTCCGTCAGGCCATCGAGCTGGACAACGGCTTCGGCAAAGCCTACGGCAACCTGGGCCTGGCGTATCAGAAAGCTGGCAACACCGCCGAGTCGATCTGGGCCAACCGCAAGGCCATCGCCCTGGCGAGCGGCGCCAATGCCGCAACCGTGCGGGCCGGTGCCTACTACAACATCGCGCGGATCTACGAAGCGGCGGGGCAGTTCGCGGATGCGTTGCGTCATTACCAGTTGGCCAAGGAGCAGAAGGCCAATCCAGTGTATGACACGGCTATCGAGCGGGTGCAAAACCGCTGATCCAGCCGTAGCGCAGCTCTAAAAATGTGGGAGGGGGCTTGCCCCCGATAGCGGTGGATCGGTTACTCATAACTGACGGATCTACTGCCATCGGGAGCAAGCCCTCTCCCACATTTGGTTTGTGGCGTTCCTGCAGACCCAGTCGAACTTGTCACATTTGGCCCAAGGCCATGGCTGCACCCTGTGTATCATCCTGTCTCTTTTTTCCTCACGACCTTTCTCGATTCGCTGAATATCCCAGGCTATGTTTTTGAGCCACCTTCAGCGGTCAATGGAGTGACAGCTATGCACGACACCCTCCAGCAGGTCTTTGGTTATCCACAGTTTCGTTCGGGCCAGGAAGAAACCGTCAGCGCCGTACTGGCCGGGCGTTCGGCCGCGGCGATTTTCCCTACCGGGTCGGGAAAGTCCCTGTGTTACCAGCTGTCGGCGGTATTGCTGCCGCACCTGACGTTGGTAGTGTCGCCGTTGCTGGCGCTGATGCAGGACCAGTTGGGGTTCCTGCAACGCCATGGCATTTCGGCCGGCAGTATCGATTCGGCCCAGAGCCGCGATGACGCCAACGATGTGATGGCGCGTGCGCGTTCGGGCGAGTTGAAAATCCTGATGATTTCCGTGGAGCGTTTGAAGAACGAGCGCTTTCGCAACTTTCTGCAAAGCGTGCCGATCTCGTTGCTGGTGGTGGACGAAGCGCACTGTATTTCCGAATGGGGTCACAACTTTCGTCCGGACTATCTGAAGCTGCCGGACTACCAGCGCCAGTTCAATATCCCACAAGCGCTGCTGTTGACTGCCACGGCCACGCCCAAGGTGATTGCCGACATGCAGGCCAAGTTCGCCATTGCCCCAGGCGACGTGGTCACCACAGGCTTCTACCGGCCCAACCTCAACCTGCTGGTGGAGCCGGTAGCGGGCGCAGACAAGCGTCGGCGGTTGGTGCAGTGGATGGGCGAACGCGCCAACCAGCCGAGCATCGTCTACGTCACCTTGCAGAAAACCGCCGAGCAGATTGCCGAGCACCTGAACCGCAACGGCATCCAGGCCGAGGCGTATCACGCGGGTTTGCCCCACGATAAGCGCGAGGGCATCCAACAGCGCTTCATGGGGGGACGCTCCAATTGCATCGTCGCCACCATTGCGTTTGGCATGGGGATCGACAAGAGCGACATTCGCAATGTGGTGCACTTCGACCTGCCCAAGTCCATCGAGAACTACAGCCAGGAAATCGGCCGTGCGGGGCGCGATGGGCAGCCGTCCGATTGCCTGGTACTGGCCAACCGCGACAGCCTCAATGTGCTGGAGAACTTTGTGTATGGCGACACGCCCGAGCAGGAAGGGATTCGCCGTGTACTGGAAGAGTTGCAGGCGGTGCGCAGCGATGGGCAGTGGGAGTTCCTGCTGCGTTCGCTGTCGGACCATAGCAACATCCGCGAGCTGCCGCTCAAGACGTTGCTGGTCCAGCTGGAGCTCAAGGGCGTGATCGCCCCGCGCTATGCGTTTTATGCCGAGTACCGCTTCAAGTACCTGATAGAGCCCGACGCCTTGCTGGCGCGTTTTTCCGGCGAGCGCCAGCAGTTTGTCGCGGCGATCGTCCAGGTGTGCAAACGTGCGAAAACCTGGGCGACGGTGGATTTCGACGCGCTGTATCAACAGCACAATGCCGAGCGCAATCGGGTGGTGAAGGCGCTGGATTACTTCCAGGAACAGGGCCTGATCGAGCTGGAAAGCAAGCAGATGACTGAGGTCTATAGCCTGCTCAATACCGACTTTGATCCACAGGCACTGAGTGCTGAGTTATACACAGGCTTCAAGCAGCACGAGGTGGGAGAAGTTGCACGGATTCACGCCATGCTCGACCTGTTTGCCACCGATCATTGCCTGGGGCAACGCCTCGCCCAGTATTTTGGTGATGAGAATGCGCCGCAGCGTTGCGGGCATTGTTCGGTGTGCCACGGTCATGTCGCGCATTTGCCGGCGCCGCCGAGCCTGCCGCCGCTTGTGGATAAAAACTTCATGGGACTGTGCGGTGATTTTATCCACAGGCATCATGAGCACACCGGTCACTTGCCTGGTGCGGAGCGGCTGACGCGCTTCCTGGGCGGTATCAGCGTGCCGTTGTTCACCAAGTTGAAGGCACGGGGCATTCCGGGGTTTGCAGCGCTGGAAGACTACCCCTACGCCGAAGTGCGCGAATGGGCAGCAGCCCATTTGAATGACCTGTAAACCCACTTTCATGAGGTGTGCCCATGCCCGACTCAACGCCCCAACGCGCCGATTACCGTCACTTCCAGCCGATCATCACGCGCTGGCACGACAACGACGTGTATGGCCATGTGAACAACGTGACCTACTACAGCTTCTTTGACACGGCGGTGAATACCTACCTGATCGAGCAGGGCGGGTTGGATATTCACGATGGCGAAGTGGTGGGGTTCGTGGTGAGTTCGGCGTGTGACTACTTTGCGTCGATCGCCTTTCCCGACCGTATAGAAATCGGCCTGCGGGTAGGCAAGTTGGGCAACAGTTCAGTGCAGTATGAGTTGGCGGTGTTCAAGGCGGGCGAAGAGGAGGCCTGTGCGGCGGGACGCTTCGTGCATGTGTTCGTGGATCGTGGGTCGAACCAGCCGGTGATGATTCCGGGGCGATTACGCGAAGCGTTGCAGGGGTTGGTGGCCTGACTTTGCATGGAAACCCATGTGGAAGGGAGCAAGCCCCCTCCCACAGTGTTTCTTCGATGTTCTCTAGATCTGATCAATCACGGTAGTGATGTTTGTTCTTGCGATGCCCATAGGCATGGCCACGGCCAGGATGACCGTCCCGGTAGTAGCGACGGTCGTCACGGCCACGATAACGGCGGTCGTCGTCATCGCTCTTGTTGCCCATGTAGTTGCCCAGTGCGCCACCCGCGCCGCCGCCGGCAGCTGCGCCGATCAGGCTGCCGGTGGTGCCGCCCATGCTGCGGCCTACCACGTTGCCGCCGGCTGCGCCCAGAGCGCCGCCAATAGCGGCTTCGCCGCGGCTGCGTTTGTCGGCGCCCACCGCGCTGCCGCCCGCACCGCCCAGGGCTGCGCCAATGGCCGAACCGGTGTTACCGCCGACCTGCTGGCCCACAACCGAACCGAGTACCCCGCCCAATGCGCCGCCCACACCGGCTTCGGTGGTGCCACCGGCCATGGCTGCGCCACTGACCAGGCCAAGGGACAACAAGAGAATCGAGGAGAACTTCATAGAGAGACCTCAAGAGGATGACGGCGCGATCCTGAGGCTGTATCGACATTGTGACAATAGAAATCCGACCAGTAACACGAGTTGTGCACAATTCCATAAGTTACTGTTTTAGCAGGGGAACTTAAGTAATTTTTGTGGGTCTTTAGCTACTTCGGAACGGCCGCTTTTATGCAAAAGCGGCCTTTTTTGTGTCCGGATTCTCGTCAGGCCGAGCGGGCCATGATCAGCCCACTGTCACTTGCCGCTTCCAAACGAATCGCCACGAACTTCGACGTTGGCGTATGGCTGCCATCCCCCGTGCTTTCCAGCGGCACCAGCGGGTTCACTTCCGGGTAGTAGGCAGCTGCCTGCCCCGCCGGAATATCAAACGCCAGCAAGGTAAAGCCTTTCACCCTGCGCTCCCGACCGTCCTCCCACAACGACACGATGTCAGCCTTCTGCCCCGGCTTGAAACCCAGGCGGATGATGTCGGCTTCGTTGACGAACAGCACGTCACGCTGGCCTTTCACCCCGCGATAGCGGTCATCCAGGCCATATATGGTGGTGTTGTACTGATCGTGGGAACGCATGGATTGCATGATCAGGTCTGGCACGCGACCGGTGGCGTGGGTGCGTTCGTGGATCAGGTCTGCGGGCAGGATATTCGGGCGGAAGTTGGCGCGACCCGACGGTGTGTTCCAGCGACGCGCACCGGCGGAATTACCGAGGTAGAAGCCACCCGGGTGCTTGAGGCGTTCGTTGAAGTCCTTGAAGCCTGGGATAGTGTCGGCGATCAGGTCGCGAATGCGGCTGTAGTCGCCCACCAGCCAGTTCCAGTCCACCGGCTTGCTGCCCAGGGTGGCGGCGGCGATGCCGGCGAGGATGGCCGGCTCGGATTTCATCAGTTTCGACAGCGGCTGCAATTGGCCGTTGGAGTCGTGGACCATGCTGAACGAGTCTTCCACGGTCACGGCCTGCGGGCCTTCGGCCTGGATATCGATGTCGGTACGGCCCAGGCACGGCAGGATCAGTGCGTCTTTGCCGTGGGTCAGGTGGCTGCGGTTGAGCTTGGTGCTGATCTGTACGGTCAGGTCGCAATTGCGCAGTGCTTCGAAGGTGCGCGGGCTGTCCGGCGTGGCTTGGGCGAAGTTGCCGCCCAGGCCGATGAACACCTTGGAGCGACCTTCGAGCATGGCGTGAATCGCTTCCACCACGTTGTGGCCGTTGGTACGTGGCACCTGAAACTGGAAGCGGCGTTCCAGGGCGTCGAGGAACGCCACCGGTGGGCGTTCGTTGATGCCCATGGTGCGGTCGCCCTGCACGTTGCTGTGACCGCGCACCGGGCACAGGCCGGCGCCCGGGCGGCCAATGTTGCCGCGCAACAGCATCAGGTTGGCGATCTCCTGGATGGTCGGCACCGAATGGCGGTGCTGGGTAATGCCCATCGCCCAGCACATGATCACGTTCTTGCCTTTGGCGTACATGCGCGCCGCTTGCTCGATCTCGACCAGGGGCAAGCCGGACTGCGCGACGATTTCATCCCAGGAGGTGTCGTCGATCTGGCCCAGGTAATCGAGCACGTTGGTCGTGTGCTCGTTGAGGAAGTCGTGGTCGAACACCGCTTCCTTGCCTTCAGCCTGGGCCTGGCGCTCCCACAGCAGCAGGAATTTGGCCATGCCACGCAGGATGGCCATGTCGCCCCCCAGCGCCGGGCGGAAGTAGGCGGTATTGGTTGGCTTGTCGCCGTTGGTGAGCATTTCCAGCGGGTGCTGTGGATGCTGGAAGCGTTCCAGGCCGCGCTCTTTCAGCGGGTTGATGCACACCACCTGGGCGCCGCGTTTCACGGCCTCACGCAGCGGTTCGAGCATGCGTGGGTGGTTGGTGCCGGGGTTCTGGCCCCAGACGAAAATCGCGTCGGCATGTTCAAAGTCGTCAAAGGTCACGGTGCCTTTGCCGACGCCTACACTTTGCGCCAAGGCCACGCCGCTGGCTTCGTGGCACATGTTCGAGCAGTCCGGGAAGTTGTTGGTGCCGTAGGCGCGTACAAACAATTGATACAGGTACGCCGCTTCGTTGCTGGCACGGCCGGAAGTATAAAACTCGGCCATATCAGGGCTGGGCAGTGCATTGAGGTGCTTGCCGATCAGGTCGAACGCTGCGTCCCAACTGATGGGTTTGTAGCGGTCGGTCTCGGCGTCATAGCGCACCGGTTCGGTCAGGCGGCCCTGGTATTCCAGCCAATAGTCGCTTTGTTCCAGCAGCGCGGTGACGCTGTGCTTGGCGAAGAATGCAGCGTCGACACGGCGCTTGGTGGCTTCCCAGTTGACGGCCTTGGCGCCGTTTTCGCAGAACTTGACCATGCCGCTTTCCGGCGAGTCGCCCCAGGCGCAGCCTGGGCAGTCGAAGCCGCCGTTCTGGTTGGTCTTGAGCATCATGCGGATGTTTTTCAGCGCGTTGTCGCTGGTCAGCCACGCCTGCGCCACGCTGATCAACGCGCCCCAGCCACCCGCCGGGCCTTTGTAGGGCTTGTAGCGCGGGGTTGGGGTTTGGTCGGCTTGGTGGTGATTGCTCATGGCTGGTACTCCATCGCAGGGCTGTAGACCCGCGGCGCACTTTTCTGCGGCAGGTGGATGAGGTTGAGGTTGTGCCGGCGCGCCCATTGCAGGGCCAGGCCGGTGGGCGACGACAGGCTGACCAGGGTCTGGATGCCCGCGCGCAGGACTTTCTGGATCAATTCGAGGCTGCAACGGCTGGTGACAATTGCCAGGCCACCCGCTGTCGGGATCTTTTGGCGGATCAGGGCGCCGATCAACTTATCCAGGGCGTTATGCCGGCCAATGTCTTCGCGGCCCAGCAACAGTTCGCCCTGATTGTTCATAAACACCGCCGCGTGCACGGCGCCACTGTATTGGCCCAAAGGCTGGAAGGCGCTGATGCGTTGGCGCAGGCCGTCGAGCCATGCGGCGGGCGGCAAGGGGGCGCCGGGCAGCACTTGGAGGTCTGGCAGTGCCTGTTCCACGGCTTCCACGCCACACAAACCGCAGCCGCTGGTGCCCGCCAATTGGCGACGCTGCTGCTTGAGGTTCCAAAACGCGCGGCTGGAGATTTGGACTTGAGCGTATTGAGTGGCGCCCGAGCCGCTGAGTTTCAGGTCATAAATGTCGCCAACGTCGGTAATAATGCCGCTACCCATGCTGAACCCGACAATAAAGTCTTCCAGGTCAGTGGGCGTCACCAGCATGACTGCCTGGCTGATGTCGTTATAGGCAATTGCCAGCGCCACTTCTTTCGCCAATGCCGTGCTGGCGGCCTCTGTGTGTTCGAGGTTGCAGAACTGGTAGCTCTGGCTGGCGGCGGGCGCGGACGTTTCAGGGGCGGGCGCCGCGCAGACTGGGCGCTTGGCGTTCATGGGGCAGTACCACCGGCGGATTGATCAGTGTCTAGACTAGGCGCGACAAAGCGTCGCGTCTAATTGCCAGTACTGATCTGCCGATAGATGACGTCGATCAATGCTCTGCCAGCAATTTCTGGTACAGCGCAAAACAGGCTTCCGCCAGCGCCGAACGGGGCGCGCTGCGACGCATGATCAGCCCCAGGCGCGCGAGGGTGTGGGCGTCTTCGATCGGTTGCAGGCGCAAGTGCTCGGTGAGCGCATCCAGGCCACCGTCCAAGGGCATTACCGCGCAGCACAGCCCGCCGTGTACCGCTTGTAACAACTGATGGACGGCATCGGTTTGCAACAGCGGCTGCGGGTGCAGGCCCCGGCTGTGGAAGTTGTGGTCGATGGACTGGCGAAAGTGCATGCCGCTGGTGAGCATGCCCAGGGGCAGTTCGATCAACGCTTCCCAGCTCAGCGGTGTGTCGCCGAAGCTGAAATAGCGCTGGTCGTAGAGCAGGCCCATGCGGGTTTCGCCGAGCGCCAGGGAGTCGAAGCGTTCATTGTCCAGGCGCTCCAGGTACGACACGCCGAGGTCCAGGCGATTGCTCGCCAGTTGTTCCAGAATCTGTTCGGAGCTGAGGGCCGAAAGCTCAAAGCGCAGGCTCGGGTGTTCCTTGTGCAGTTGCTGCATCAACGCCAACGGATCGAAGCTCGACAGCGGCACCACCCCCAGGCGCAACGTACCGACGAGGTTGCCACGACACGCCGCCGCTTCGGCCTGCAAGCCGTCATAGGCTGCCAGCACCGTGCGCGCCCAGGCCAGTACTCGCTCGCCGGGGGCGGTAAAGCCCTCGAAGCGCTGGCCACGATTGACCAGCGGCAGGTCGAGTTCTTCTTCCAGGCTGCGCAGGCGCATCGACAGGGTCGGCTGGGTGATATGGCAACGCGCTGCTGCCTGGCCGAAGTGACGGGTCTCGTCGAGGGCGATGAGGAATTTCAGCTGCTTGATGTCCATCTTCGCTCCAGGGCTTATTCCAATGGCGGGGGGATTCTAGCGCGTTTGGGTCTTTGGTCGGGCTGGAACCCAAGTCTTCGGGGCTGGTCTAGTCTTGGGCATCTGGAAATCAACTATCAAGGAGAGCGCACTATGAGTCTTTTTAGCTTTGTTAAGGAAGCCGGCGAGAAGTTGGTCAAGCTGTTGACGCCGGGCAACGCCAACGCCAGTGATGATCTGAAAAAGCACATTGAAGAAGTCGGGCTGGGTAATCCGGATGTTCACGCCACTGTCGAGGGTGACAAGGTCACGCTTACAGGGACCGTGGCCAGTCAGGAAGAGAAAGAAAAAATCATTCTGGCGGCCGGCAACATTGCCGGTGTGGCCAGTGTGGATGACCAGATCACCGTAACCGGCCCGGTAGTTGCCGCCGCCCGTTTCGTCGTGGTGAAAAAGGGCGACACCCTCAGCGCGATTTCCCTGGCGGTTTACGGCAAGGCCAGCCGGTACAACGATATCTTCGAGGCCAACAAGCCGCTGTTGTCTCATCCAGACAAGATTTACCCAGGGCAGACGCTGCGTATTCCTGAGTAATTCACAAAGTAAAAATGTGGGAGGGGGCTTGCTCCCTCCCACAAGGGGTCAAAGTCCGACAATAAGGTCCCGGTAATCCTCGACTGCGGCAAATTCCCCGGTGTCCTTGGGCCCTTTTTGGCTGTCCGGCTCTTTCACCGCCAGCAAATGCCCCACGCCAAATTTCTGGGCGCTGCGCAGGATCGGCAACGTGTCGTCGATAAACAGGCTGCGCGCCGGGTCGAACCGGATATCGGCTTGCAAGGCATCCCAGAACTGCGGGTTTTCCTTGGCGAAACCGTAGTCGTGGGAGCTGATCAATCGCTCGAAATACGGCGCCAACTCAATGCGTTCCAACTTCAATGACAGCGAGTCACGATGAGCGTTGGTGATCAGGATCACCCGTTTTCCGGCCTGTTTGATCGCCGCCAGAAAGGTATCGGCACCTGGGCGCAGGGCGATCAGGTGGGCGGTTTCCAGCTTGAGCTCGCGCACCGGAATGTTCAGTTCGGTGCTCCAGAAATCCAGGCAATACCATTGCAACTGTCCGGCGTTACGCTCGAACAGCGGCTGCAACTCCATCTCGGCCATGGCCCGACTCACACCATGCAACTGGGCGTAGCGCTGAGGCAGGTGTTCCATCCAGAAATGGTTGTCGTAATGCAGGTCGAGCAGGGTGCCGTCCATGTCCAGCAGGACAGTGTCGATGGCGTGCCAGGGCAAAGAGGGCATGGGGCGGTCTCATGTAAGTAAAGATATCCGACACAGACAATCGGAAAAGCCACGGTATAGTAACCCGATCACGCCAAGGAGCCGCTTATGCGCCAGAAACCCACCGTCCTCGCCCGCGAAATAGTCGCCAGTAGCCGTTTGTTCCGCGTGGAGGAAGTGCAATTGCGCTTTTCCAATGGCGTTGAACGCACCTACGAGCGCCTGGTGGGACGTGGTGCCGGGTACGGCGCGGTGATGATCGTGGCAATGATCGACGCCGACCATGCGCTGCTGGTGGAAGAGTACTGCGGTGGCACCGACGAATACGAGCTGTCCTTGCCCAAGGGGCTGATCGAGCCCGGCGAGGACGTGCTGGCGGCGGCGGACCGCGAGCTCAAGGAGGAAGCCGGTTATGGCGCCCGCCAGTTGGAGCACCTCACTGAGCTGTCACTGTCCCCCGGCTATATGAGCCAGAAAATCCAGGTGGTGCTGGCCACCGACCTCTATGAAGAACGCCTGGAAGGTGATGAACCTGAACCGATGCGCGTGGACAGGGTCAACCTGCGCGAGTTGTCGCAACTGGCGCAAAATGAGCAGTTCAGCGAAGGCCGCGCGCTGGCTGCGTTGTATCTGGTACGAGACCTGTTGACCCAGCGAGGAGCGTTTAGCGCATGAGCGAACTGTTTTTAGGCCACCCGTTTATCGCCCCTGTGATCGAACTGGCTCGCCAGGCGGGTGAAGTCATCCTGCCGTACTGGCGCGCCGAAGTGGCGGTGACGTCCAAGGCTGACGATTCGCCGGTGACGGCCGCGGACCTGGCCGCCCATCACCTGATTCTCGCCGGTTTGACAGCCCTGGACCCGAGTATCCCGGTGTTGTCCGAAGAAGACGCCGATATCGACCAGAGCGTACGCGCCGGCTGGCAGCGGTGGTGGCTGGTGGACCCGCTGGATGGCACCAAGGAATTTATCGCCGGCAGTGAAGAATTTACCGTCAACATTGCGTTGATCGAACAGGGCCGTGTGATATTTGGCGTGGTATCCATGCCCACCAACGGCCGGTGCTACTTCGGCGGCGCAGGGCTTGGCGCGTGGCGTTCGGACGTGAATGAAGCGCCCAGGCAGATCCAGGTACGCGAGACTCCGGCGGCGGGTGAAGCCTTCACCGTGGTTGCCAGCCGTCGGCATACCAGCCCAGAGCAGGAGCGTTTGCTCAATGGCTTGAGCGAAGGGGTGGGGGAGTTGAAGCTGGCGAATATCGGCAGTTCGTTGAAATTCTGCCTATTGGCCGAAGGCAGCGCCGATTGCTATCCGCGCCTGGCGCCGACCTCGCAGTGGGATACCGCTGCGGCGCAGGGTGTATTGGAAGGGGCGGGCGGCGAGGTACTGGAGTTGAGTGGCGAGCCGTTCAGCTACCCGGCGCGGGCATCGTTGTTGAACCCCTTCTTCCTGGCGTTACCGGCGAAGGCGGCGTGGCGTGAACGCTTGCTGACTTTGGCAAGATCTTAAAACCAGCGCAGATCAAAATGTGGGAGGGGCGGTGCGACGATTCGACTTGCCCCCTCCCACATTGGTTTTGTGTGATGGCTTTCAGCGGTGCAGGACGTACTGGCCGGTGAAAGTCACTGCCAGCTCTTCACTGCCCTCATTTACGATCCACGTGTCCAACGTCAACCGCGCCCGGCCATAGCGCTTGTAGGTGGCTAAAAAGCGCTTCCACACCTTCTCCTCCGGCGCCGCGCAAATGGCGGTCGCGTCTTGCGTCACGGGCAGCGGATAGCTGATCTGCCCTTCCTGAATCACGATATGCCCGTCTTCAATTCCTTCCTCGCGCAGTTGCAGGTGCAGCCAGCCCCAACCCGCCAGCACCGCGCCGCAATAGAGGCTGCCACCGAACATGGTGCTCTTGTGGTTGATATTGGCTTGCAAGGGCAGGTGCAATCGCAGTTGGCCGTGTTGCCAGTCGAGCACCTTGAGGCCCATTTCACGGGTCAGGGGGATGTCGTGGTGGAGGATGGATTCCAGGTAACGGCTGTCGCGGCTCATGGCGGCCTCTTGGTGAGTGGGCAGGGTCATTCGTCGTCAGCGCCTTGGTTGCTGCTGTCGGCGAAGTTCAGGCCGTGCTTGCGAAGTTTGTCGTGCAAGGTCTTGCGCGGTACGCCCAGGGCTTCGGCGAGGCTGCGCAGGGAACTGTGGGGGCGGGTCAGTTCGGCGGCGATCAGGCTTTTTTCGAACTGCTCGACCTGTTCGCTCAAGCCGCCCGGGGTCGAGGTCAGCACGCCGGTTACCGGATTGTCCGGGGTGTTATCCAGCGCCAACTCCAGGCCGAGGGCAAAGCGTTCTGCGGCGTTCTGCAGTTCGCGCACATTGCCCGGCCAGTTGTGGCGCAACAGCAACGCACGTTGGCCTGGTTGCAGCTCGTGCAGTGGCAGGCCGTGGCGGCTGCTGGCTTCGTCGGCAAAGTGCTGGAACAGCATCAGTGCGTCTTCGCCCCGTTCGCGCAGCGGCGGAATGCGCAACGGTGCGACGTTGAGGCGGTAGTACAAGTCGGCACGGAAGCGGCCCTGGTCGGCGGCCTGGCGCAAGTCTTCCTTGGTGGCCGCGATGATGCGGATATCCAGCGGGATCAACTGATTGCCGCCAAGGCGTTCGACCACGCGTTCCTGTAACAGGCGCAGCAGTTTGACCTGTACATCCAGGCTCATGCTTTCGATTTCATCAAGGAACAGCGTGCCGCCATTGGCGAATTCGAACTTGCCGATCCGGCGCTTCTGCGCCCCGGTAAACGCGCCGGGTTCATGGCCAAACAGTTCGCTTTCCACCACCGACTCCGCCAGCGCCCCGGCGTTGATCGCCACGAATGGCCCGCTGCGCCGGTTCGACAGGTCGTGCAGCGCACGGGCCACCACTTCCTTGCCGGCCCCGGTTTCACCCAGGATCAGTACATCGGCGCGGGTCGCTGCCAGTGCGCCGATCTGTTCGCGCAGGCGCAGCATTTGGGGCGAGTGCCCGACCAGGCGTGTGCTCAGTTGCTGGCGATCGCTGAGGGCCAGGCGCAGGCTGCGGTTGTCCAGGACCAGGCGACGCAGGGCCAGGGCGCGGCGCACGCTGTCGAGCAGGGCGTCGCTGGCGAAGGGTTTTTCGAGGAAGTCGTAGGCACCCGCGCGCATGGCTTGCACCGCCAACGGCACGTCGCCGTGGCCGGTGATCAGCAGCACCGGCAGCTCCGGGTCCTGGCCGTGCAGTTCGGCGAGCAGCTCCAGGCCGTCCATGCCGGGCATGCGGATATCGCTGACCACGACCCCCGGCCAGTCCCGCGACAAGCGCGCGGTGAGGCCGGTGGCTTCGCCCAGGGGCAGGACCTTCAGCCCGGCCAGGTCCAGGGTCTGGCACAGGGCCTGACGCAAGTGTGGATCGTCGTCGATCAACACCACCTGAATCTGGTTATCGATACTCATACACTGCGGTCCTCGGACGGTTGCAGACTGACGCCCGGCGAGCCGGCACGCAATTTCAAGGTTAACAGCGCGCCGCCTTCCTTGTGGTTGGCAAACAGCAGCTCGCCGCCAAAGGCGCGCATCAGCGTGTCACAGATGGCCAGGCCCAACCCCAGGCCCTGGGTGCGGGTCTTGGTGGTGTAGAACGGCTCGCTGGCGCGGCCCAGTGCTTCCATGCAAAAGCCAGGGCCATTATCGCGAATGTACAGGTTGACGCCCTGTTCGGTGGTTTGGGCACTCAGCCAGAGTTTGCGCGGCGGGCCTTTTTCAGTGAGGGCGTCGAGGGCATTGGCCAGCAGGTTGCCCAGCACCTGGCGCAGGCGCGTTTCGCCGGCCTCTACCCACAAGGTTGCCTCGGGCAAATCGCGGATCAGTTCCACTTCCATCGAACGCCGTCGCTTGGCCAGCAACGCCAGGGCATCGTCCAGCGCCGGTTGCAGGGCGACGCTTTCCGGCGCGTGCCGATCGCGGCGGGCGAACGCACGCAGGTGGGCGATGATCGAGGCCATGCGCCCGGTCAGTTCGCTGATCAGCTTGAGATTGCCGCGCGCATCGTTGGTGCGTTCATGGTCGAGGAGGATTTCGGCGTTTTCGGCATAGCTGCGAATCGCCGCCAGGGGTTGGTTGAGTTCGTGGCTGATACTCGCCGACATGGTGCCCAGTGCCGACAGTTTGCCCGCTTGCACCAAATCATCCTGGGCGCGCACCAGTTCCTGCTGGGCGTGTTCGCGTTCCAGTACCTCCTGTTTCAGGCGGCGATTGAGCCCTTCCAGGTCGCTGGTCCTCTCGACCACGCGCATCTCCAGCTCGCGACGGGCCTTGGCTTCAAAGGCGATGCGCTCCAGGTAATGACGGCGGCGCTGCATCATCAACCCCAGCAGCAACATCAATACCAGCAGCGTGGCGCCACCTACGGCCACTACCGTGCGCACCGGGCGGTTGATCAGTGAGCGTGGCGCGAGGATTTCCACGTTCCAGCCGGTCTCGGCGATCGCAGTGGATTGGCGCAACCATGCCGTGGAACTCAGGGTCAGCGGTTGCGGGTCGCGGGTCGGGTAGGGCTGGATGGCGATGATGGCCTGGCGCTCTTCATCGGTCAGCGGCCGGGTGGCGCGGAATCGCCATTGCGGGCGCGACGTGAGGATCACCACGCCGTTATGGTCGGTTACCAATAGTTGTTCGGGGGTGTTGCCCCACAGGCTTTCGGTGTGGTCCAGGTCGACCTTGACCACCAGCACGCCGATGATTTTTTCGCCATTGCGCACGGCGGCGGCGAAGAAGTAACCGCGCTTGGCCGAGGTGGTGCCCAGGCCGAAGAACCGTCCCAGCCGCCCGGCCATGGCTTCGCTGAAATACGGGCGGAACGAAAAGTTGCGCCCGACGAAGCTGTCCTGCTTGTCCCAATTGGACGCGGCAAGGGTCTTGCCGGTGGTGTCCATCAGGTACATCACTTCTACCCCGGCCTGGGCGGCGACGTCCTTGAGCAGCAGGTTGGCGTTGACCAGGTTGGTGCTGACGTCCGGTGCCTCCAGCGCGGTGCGCAAGGCCGGCAAGTCACCGAGGATTTGCGGCAGCACCTCGTAGCGGTGCAGCGTGCCCAGCAGGTTGGCGACGTAGAGGTCGAGGGTCTGGCGGTTCTGCCCGGCCAGTTCGCTGCGGTAATAACGCTCGGCCAGGTGCTCCAGCGGCCACAGCAGCGGCGCCAGGCACAGCGCCAGCAGGGCGAGGCTGCGCCAGCGGGGTCTTCGCGGGAGAGGTGGAGTCATGGGTGTCGTGCGCCTGTGGGTACAGGCGCATTATGCCTAGTGCTGCTCGGCAAGACACTCGCGCAATGCGTCTTGCCACTGTGGCTGGCCAACCTGCCACTGCTGGCGCAGGCGGCTGCAATCGAGGCGCGAGTTCAGGGGGCGCTTGGCCGGCGTCGGGTAGGCGCTGGAAGGGATCGCTTCCAGCTCGGCGCAGGGTTTGCCCGCAGCACGCAGATGCTCGCCAATCGCCTGGGCGAAGCCGAACCATGACGTCTCGCCCTGGGCGGTCAGGTGATAGATGCCCCAATCGCCCGCCTGGCCGGCCTGCCAGCGCTCGATCAACGTGCGGGTGCTGTTGGCGATGGTACCGGCCCAGGTCGGAGCACCGATCTGGTCGGCGACGATGCGCATCTGCGGTTTCTCTTGCAGCAGGCGTTGCATGGTCAGCAGGAAGTTCTTGCCGTGGCTGGAATAGACCCAACTGGTGCGCAGGATCAGGTATTGGCCACCCACGGCGGCGATCGCCCGCTCACCGGCCAGCTTGCTTTGGCCATACACACCCAGTGGGTTCGGCACATCGGCTTCGGTGTAGGGCGCAGGTTTACTGCCGTCGAACACGTAGTCGGTGGAGTAATGGATCAGCGGGATGCCCAGGGCCTTGGCTTCCTCGGCGAGGATGCCGGGAGCGATGGCGTTGACGGCGAAAGCCGCGTCCGGTTCGCTTTCGGCCTGATCGACCGCGGTGTGCGCTGCGGCGTTGATGATCAGGCCGGGGCGATGGGCACGGACCTGCTGACGAATCTGCTCGACGTTGGCCAGGTCAAGCTGGTCGCGGCCCAGCACGATGAGTTCGCCCAGGCCCTGGAGCTTTTGTTGCAGCGCCAGGGAGACCTGGCCGTGTTGGCCGGTGATGAGGATTTTTAAAGGGCGGCTCATGGGAACAGGTCGGCCTCCATCAACAGTTTGCCCGCCTGGTCTTTGGCGGACAGTTGCGGCGGTTCAGTCAATTCCCAGTCGATGGCCAACGTCGGGTCATTCCACAGGATGCTGCGCTCGGCGCTCGGCTGGTAGTAGTCGGTGGTCTTGTAGAGGAACTCTGCATGCTCGCTCAGCACCACGAACCCATGGGCGAAGCCTTCCGGCACCCACAGTTGGCGATTGTTCTGTGCCGACAGTCGCACGCCGACCCACTGGCCGAAGTGCGGCGAGCTGCGGCGAATATCCACCGCCACGTCCAGCACTTCGCCGGCGATGACGCGCACCAGTTTGCCTTGGGTGTGTTCGAGCTGGTAGTGCAGGCCCCGCAGCACGCCTTTTTGTGAGCGTGAGTGGTTGTCCTGTACGAAATCACGCTTGAGCCCGGTAGCCGCCTCGAACGCGCGGGCGTTGAAGCTTTCGTAGAAAAAACCGCGCTCATCGCCGAACACTTTCGGTTCAAGGATCAGCACGTCGGGCAGGCAGGTCTGCACTACATTCACGCGCGTTCTCCTGCCAACATGTACAGGTATTGGCCATAGCCGGTCTTGCCGAAATACTGCGCACGCTCCAGCAGGTAATCGCGGTCGATCCAGCCATTTTCGTAGGCGATTTCTTCCAGGCACGCTACTTTCAGCCCCTGGCGATGCTCGATGGTCTGCACATAGGTCGACGCTTCGAGCAGGCTGTCATGGGTCCCTGTGTCGAGCCAGGCAAAGCCACGGCCGAAGCGCTCGACATGCAGGTCGCCGCGCTTGAGGTAGGCGTTGTTGATGTCGGTAATCTCCAGCTCGCCACGGGGTGAAGGCTTGACCGCCTTGGCGATGCTGATCACGTCGTTGTCATAGAAATACAGGCCGGTCACCGCGTACGGCGATTTGGGCTTGGCCGGTTTTTCTTCGATGGACAGGGCGCGGCCGTCTTTGTCGAAGTCGATCACCCCGAAACGCTCCGGGTCCTTGACCCAGTAGCCGAATACGGTAGCCCCGGAGGGGCGCTCGGCCGCGGTACGCAGCTGGTCACTGAAGTGCTGGCCATGGAAGATGTTGTCACCCAGGATCAGGCAGACCGGATCATCGCCGATGAACTCTTCACCGATGATGAACGCTTGGGCCAGGCCATCTGGCGAGGGTTGCTCCGCATAGCTGAAGCGCACGCCAAACTGGCTGCCATCCCCCAGCAGGTTGCGGTATTGGGGCAAGTCGAGCGGTGTGGAAATCACCAGGATGTCCTTGATTCCCGCCAGCATCAGCACCGAGATCGGGTAGTAGATCATCGGTTTGTCATACACCGGCAACAGCTGCTTGGACACCCCCAGGGTAATGGGGTGCAAACGGGTGCCGGAGCCCCCGGCCAATACGATTCCCTTCATCATGCAATCAGATCCTTAAAGTCGGTGTTGCCCAATCGTTCGCCCTGATAACTGCCGTCCTGGACCCTGCGGCACCACTCTAGGTTGTCGAGGTACCACTGCACGGTCTTGCGCAGCCCGGTTTCAAAGGTTTCCTGTGGGACCCAGTCCAGTTCGCGCTCGATCTTGCTGGCGTCGATCGCATAGCGCTGGTCGTGGCCGGGGCGATCCTTGACGAAGGTGATCAGGTCGGTGAATTGCTCGACACCGGCCGGGCGCTGCGGCGCCAGCTCTTCGAGCAGGGCGCAGATGCCGCGCACCACGTCGATGTTTTTCTGCTCGTTATGCCCGCCAATGTTGTAGGTCTCGCCGACCACACCTTCGGTCACCACCTTGAGCAATGCGCGGGCGTGGTCTTCTACGAACAGCCAGTCGCGCACCTGCAAGCCATCGCCATAGACCGGCAACGGCTTGCCCGCCAGGGCATTGAGGATCACCAGCGGGATCAGCTTTTCAGGGAAGTGGAACGGCCCGTAGTTGTTCGAACAATTGGTTAGCAGCACCGGCAGCCCATAGGTACGCTGCCAGGCGCGTACCAGATGGTCGGACGCGGCCTTGCTGGCCGAGTAGGGCGAGCTGGGCGCATAGGGCGTGGTTTCGGTGAACAGGTCGTCCACGCCATGCAGGTCGCCATACACTTCATCGGTGGAGATGTGATGGAAGCGGAACGCGCGCTTGGCGGGCTCGTCGAGCTTTTGCCAATAGGCTCGGGCGGCCTCCAGCAGGCTGTAGGTGCCGACGATATTGGTCTGGATAAAATCCGACGGGCCATCGATGGAGCGGTCGACATGGGACTCGGCCGCCAGGTGCATGATCGCCTGCGGCTCGAAGCGCGCGAGCACGGCGCTGACGGTGGCCTGGTCGACGATATCGGCCTGTACGAACTCATAGCGGCTGTTGGACGCGATGCTGGTCAGCGACTCCAGGTTGCCGGCGTAGGTGAGTTTGTCCAGGTTGAGCACTTCGTGCTCGGTGTGCTGGATCAGGTGGCGGATCAGGGCGGAGCCGATAAAACCAGCGCCGCCGGTGATGAGAATGCGCATGTCGGAGGGCCTTTTCCTTAGACGGACATTAAGCAAATGGAGCATAGCTTGAGTGGTGGAGCAGGTCGGCGCAAGCGTGCCGTGTGCTGGGGGTTGCGTTAGCCCCGTAACAATGGCGATATAGACGCCTAAAAAAACCGAGGTCGTCACAATGTTGCTCGCCACGTTGATCCATCGCGCCAGCCTACCTTGCCCGCAAGTGGACCCCGATCAGGCGGCACACCTGCTTGAGCAGCATTACGGCCTCACCGGCACCCTGCAGGCGCTGGGCAGCCAGCAAGACCTCAATTACAAGGTCGACAGCGACCGTGGCCGCTTTGTTCTGAAAATCTGCCGGGGTGACTACGCTGCCGTTGAGTTGCAGGCCCAGCACGCGGCCCTCAACAACCTGCAGGCCCATGTGCAGATGCAGGTACCTCAGGTCATCAAGGCGCACACCGGTGAAGAGTTGCTCACCGTCGCGGTGGATGGACAAAACCTGCACCTGCGGTTGCTGGACTACATCGACGGGCAGCCCCTGACCCATCTCCCCCATCTGGGCCGCGATGTCATTGCAGGCTTCGGCGCGTTGTGCGGGCGAATGAGCCTGGCCCTGGCCGATTTCCAGCACCCAGGCCTGGACCGCACCTTGCAATGGGACCCGCGCCACGCCCAGGAGCTGATCACCCACCTGTTGGCAACCCTGCAAAACCTGCCCCATCGCGCCCTCTTGGAGCAGGTGGCCGAACAGGTTGACGCGCGCCTGCGCGACCTGGCCGATCACCTGCCCTGGCAAGCGGTGCACATGGACATCACCGATGACAACGTCATGTGGCAACGGGATGCCCAGCGGCACTGGCAGATCCAGGGGGTGATTGATTTCGGCGACCTGGTGCACACCTGGCGCATCGCCGATTTGTCGGTGACGTGTGCCGCGCTGCTGCACCATGCTGAAAGCGATCCCTTTGCCATCCTCCCGGCCATCCGTGCGTTCCATGCGGTCAACCCCTTACAGCGCGAAGAACTGCAGGCCCTGTGGCCACTGATCGTCGCCCGCGCGGCGGTGCTGGTGCTGAGCAGCGAACAGCAGCAACGCCTGGATCCGAATAACAGCTACCTGCTGAAAAACGCCGAACATGAGTGGGAAATCTTCCATGTGGCAATGTCGGTGCCCTTTGAACTAATGGAAGCGGCGATTCTGAGCAGTGTCGGGGAGACGCCGGCGCCGTTGGCCGACCAGAACTTCGCCCCTTTGTTGCCAGGGTTGGTGGGCCAGGAATTCGCGCTGATTGACCTGGGTGTGCTCAGCCCGCATTTCGAAGCGGGCAATTGGGAACAGCCCGGCATCGATCGCCGATTACTGGATGAAGCGGCCACCGTGCACGGGTTGGCCGCCAGCCGCTATGGGCAATATCGGCTGTCGCGCACCCGTCCCGACAGCGCCGTTGAGCCCGAGACGTTCCCGCTGCATGTTGAACTGCACTTGCCCCATGGCACCGTGTTGGAGGCGCCCTTTGGCGGCACGTTGCGCAAGGGCGCCGACGGTCTGCTGAGCCTGCATGACGGTCCGCTGAGCCTGCGTCTGTGGGGGGTGAAAACCGCATTGAACCCCGGCGCGGTGCTGGTGGAAGGGCAGATAATCGGCGAAGTCCATGCCCCGCTGATGGTGCAGGTATGCCGCGCGGACATCGAACCGCCGCTGTTCTGCGCGCCCTCCCGGGTACCGGCGTGGCAAGCGCTTTGCCCGTCACCGGCGACGCTGCTTGGCCTGGCCTGTGACGCTGAGCCGGAACTGGACCCCGAGGCCCTGCTGGCCCGGCGCGACGCCAGTTTCGCCCGTTCGCAGAAGCATTATTACGTCGACCCGCCGCGCATCGAACGCGGCTGGCGCAACCATCTGATCGACATGCAGGGCCGTTCCTACCTCGACATGCTCAACAACGTGGCCGTGCTCGGCCACGGCCACCCACGTATGGCGGCCGTGGCGGCTCGGCAATGGTCATTGCTCAACACCAACTCGCGCTTCCACTACGCGGCGATTGCCGAGTTTTCCGAGCGCCTGCTGGCGCTGGCGCCGGAGGGTATGGACCGGGTGTTCCTGGTCAACAGCGGCACCGAGGCCAATGACCTGGCCATTCGCCTGGCCTGGGCCTACAGCGGCGGGCGCGACATGCTCAGCGTGCTGGAGGCTTACCACGGGTGGTCGGTGGCGGCGGATGCGGTGTCCACCTCGATCGCTGACAACCCCAAGGCCCTGAGCAGCCGCCCGGATTGGGTACACCCGGTGACTGCGCCGAATACCTATCGCGGTGAGTTCCGCGGACCAGACAGTGCGCCGGATTATGTCCGCAGTGTGGAGCACAACCTGGCGAAAATCGCCGCGAGCCAGCGCCAACTGGCTGGCTTCATTTGTGAGCCGGTGTACGGCAATGCCGGCGGTATTTCCCTGCCTCCGGGCTATCTGCAGCAGGTGTATGCGCGGGTGCGTGCCCAGGGCGGCGTATGCATTGCCGATGAAGTGCAGGTGGGCTATGGGCGCATGGGGCATTTCTTCTGGGGCTTTGAAGAGCAGGGTGTTGTGCCGGATATCATCACCATGGCCAAGGGCATGGGGAACGGTCAGCCCTTGGGGGCGGTGATCACTCGGCGCGAGATTGCCGAAGCGCTGGAAGCCGAGGGGTATTTCTTTTCGTCGTCGGGGGGCAGCCCGGTCAGTTGTCGGATCGGCATGGCGGTGCTGGATGTGATGGAAGAAGAAAAACTGTGGGAAAACGCCCAGGTCGTGGGCGGGCATTTCAAGGCGCGGCTGCAAGCACTGATCGACCGTCATCCGTTGGTCGGCGCCGTGCATGGCTCCGGTTTCTACTTGGGGCTGGAGCTGGTGCGGGATCGACGCACCCTGGAGCCCGCCACCGAAGAGACCGCGCTGTTGTGCGAGCGTCTGCGGGAACTTGGGATTTTCATGCAGCCGACCGGTGACTACCTGAACATCCTCAAGATCAAGCCGCCGATGGTCACCTCCAAACGCAGCGTGGACTTCTTTGTCGACATGCTGTCGAAGGCGTTGAATGAACAAGCGTAAATAATCGATTGTTATCGGTTATTTGCTGTCATATTTATCGCCTATGATTGCAGGCCGCTGTTAAAGCCGATTTTTATCCGTTATAAAGTCGGCCTTCACCCCCATTCGGAGCCCTGATTGCCATGACCACCCTGCACAGCACACCTCGCGCCGATGGCTTTTATATGCCCGCCGAATGGGCGCCCCAGACCCAAACCTGGATGATCTGGCCCGAACGCCCGGACAACTGGCGCCTGGGTGGCAAACCGGCGCAGGCCGCTCACGTGGCGGTGGCCAAGGCTATCGCGCGGTTTGAACCGGTGACGGTCGCGGTGTCTGCCGGCCAGTACGAAAACGCCCGCGCCCGCCTGGACGTGCCGAATATCCGCGTGGTGGAAATGTCCAGTGACGACGCCTGGGTGCGCGACACCGGCCCGACGTTTGTGATCAACAACACCGGCGAAGTGCGTGGCGTGAACTGGGATTTCAACGCCTGGGGTGGTTTTGATGGTGGCCTGTATGCGCCGTGGAACCGTGACTCGCAGGTGGGCGGCAAGATCCTCGAGATCGAACGCGCGCCGCGTTACCGCACCGAAGGGTTCGTGCTGGAAGGCGGTTCGATCCACGTCGACGGCGAAGGCACTCTGATCACCACCGAAGAATGCCTGCTCAACCGCAATCGCAATCCGCACCTCGACCGTGCGGCTATCGAAGCGGTGCTCAGTGCCAACCTGGCGGTGGATAAGATCATCTGGTTGCCGGATGGCCTGTTCAATGACGAAACCGACGGCCATGTGGATAACTTCTGTTGCTATGTGCGCCCGGGCGAAGTGTTGCTGGCTTGGACCGACGACCCGCAAGACCCGAACTACGCCCGTTGCCACGCAGCCATGGACGTCCTGCAAAGCAGCACTGACGCCCAGGGCCGCTCGTTCACAGTGCACAAAATGCCGATTCCGGGCCCGCTGTATGCCACCGAGGAAGAGTGTGCCGGCGTGGACCCGGTGGATGGCACCCAGGAGCGTAATCCGAGCGTGCGGTTGGCCGGTTCCTATGTCAACTTCCTGATCGTCAACGGCGGCATCATCGCCCCGAGCTTTGACGACCCGTTGGACAGCCAGGCCAAGGCCATCCTGCAGAGCCTGTTCCCGCAGCACGAAGTGGTGATGGTGCCGGGCCGCGAACTGTTACTGGGTGGCGGTAATATCCATTGCCTGACCCAACAACAGCCGGCCCCGCACAAAAACTGAGTGCAGTTGTAACAGCGCCTCAACGGCGACCGGGCACTACTCGGTTCCAGCGCTCGCAGCAAGCCCGCGGCCCCGCAAGGCCGTGGGCTTTTTTGTGTCTGAATACCTATAAATCCGGGACATTGGCATAGCTCTTGTATTGGTGTTGTCACAGTAGCCAAGGCTGATGACTGCGCAGTTCTGTCATAAACCTTGAGTAAGTTAGCCGCTCACGCAGTAGGAGAGAGCGCTGAAATGAATGCCAACATCAACCCAATGAATACGCGCACGTTTCACCCCTTGCGGGTCAACGGTGACGCCATCCATGCGCTGGCGCTCTGGTTGAAGGCAAACGGTTCGCGACAGCTCAGGCAGCAGCCGGATTTGCACAGTGTGATGAGTGAACGCTACCCGGCGGGGTTGTTCAGTGACGATGAGATGCAGGTGTTGTGCGAGTTACTGAATAACTGACGTGCCCGCCTTCAACATGTGGACGCGGGCTGTTGTGGCGAGCGGGCCTGTTGTGGCGAGCGGGCTTGCCCCGCGTTGGGCTGCGCAGCAGCCCCAAACCCTCCCCCGGAACTGACTGACACACTGCAGCGTTCTCATTAGGGCTCCTGCGCAGCCCAACGCGGGGCAAGTCCTAATGCCGTTCAGTTAAGAGTACATCGCCTTCTGTAGGAGCGAGCTTGCTCGCGAAAAACTCACAGGCGCCGCGTTGATTCAGGAAACACGCGTTATCGTTGACGTTTTTCGCGAGCAAGGTTGACGTTTTTCGCGAGCAAGCTCGCTCCTACAGAAGGCGATGTACGCTTAACTGAATGGCATTAGGGCTTGCCACCGATAGCGGAGTGTCAGCCAGCTCACTTGTTACTGATACACCGCTATCGGGGGCAAGCCCCCTCCCACATTAGGGTCGCCACATATTCCAGATAAGCATAAATGAATTGATTTATATTATTTTCAAGTCTTAAAACCCGGCTTTATCATCGCGCCGAAGGCGAAGACGCGCTTCGCGCTTTAAGGCAGGATACGACTACCGCGTCACCTGCTTCGCTCAACATAAAAAACACAGGGGCTCTTCATGACTATTTCCGTATTCCGTCGCACCTTGCTGGTCGGCACATTGGGGCTGGCTCTCGGGGCTGGTTGGCTGGGCCAGGCAGTTGCCGGCGAGCAACTGGGCAATATCAAAAAGGCCGGCGAGATCAAAATCGGCCTGGAAGGCACCTACCCGCCGTTCAGCTTCGTCGATGAAAGCGGCAAGCTCAGCGGTTTCGAAGTCGAACTGTCCGAAGCCCTGGCCAAAGAGCTGGGCGTCAAGGTCAAGCTCCAGGCCACGCCATGGGACGGCATCCTCGCCGCCCTGGAATCCAAGCGCCTGGATGCCGTCGTCAACCAAGTCACCATCTCCGAAGAGCGCAAGAAGAAATACGACTTCTCCACGCCTTACACCGTTTCCGGTATCCAGGCGCTGGTGCTGAAAAAGAACCTCGACACCATCAAGACCGCCAACGACCTGGCCGGCAAGAAAGTCGGGGTAGGCCTGGGCACCAACTACGAACAATGGCTCAAGGACAACCAACCCAAAGCCATTATCAAGACCTATAACGATGACCCGACCAAGTTCCAGGACCTGCGCATCGGCCGTATCGACGCCATCCTGATCGACCGCCTGGCGGCCCTGGAATACGCCAAGAAAGCCCCGGACACCGCCGCTGCCGGCGACGCCTTCTCCCGTCAGGAAGCCGGTATCGCCCTACGCAAAGGCGAGCCCGAGTTGCTTGAAGCGGTGAACAAGGCCCTCGACAAGCTGCGCGCCGACGGCACCTTGAAGAAGCTGTCCGAGAAGTACTTCAACGCTGACGTCACTCAATAATGGAAGCAGGTTTCCAACTCGCGCTGGACTCCGCGCCCTTTCTGCTCAAGGGCGCGTATTACACGGTGATTCTCAGCCTTGGCGGGATGTTTTTCGGTTTGCTGCTGGGCTTCGGCCTGGCCTTGATGCGGCTGTCGCGCTTCAAGCTGCTGAGCTGGACAGCCCGCGTCTACGTGTCGTTCTTTCGCGGCACGCCCTTGCTGGTACAGCTGTTCCTGATCTACTACGGCTTGCCGCAAGTGGGCATCGAGCTGGATCCGATCCCGGCGGCGATGATCGGCTTCTCGCTGAACATGGCCGCCTACGCCTGTGAAATCCTGCGGGCCGCCATCGCTTCCATCGAGCGTGGCCAGTGGGAAGCCGCCGCCAGTATCGGCATGACCCGTGCGCAGACCCTGCGCCGGGCCATCCTGCCGCAGGCGATGCGCACCGCCTTGCCACCTTTGGGCAACAGCTTTATTTCGCTGGTCAAGGACACCGCGCTGGCCGCCACCATCCAGGTGCCGGAGCTATTCCGCCAGGCTCAATTGGTGTCGGCGCGCACCTTCGAGATTTTCACCATGTATCTGTCCGCCGCCCTGATCTACTGGGTGCTGGCAAGCATCCTGGCGCACTTCCAAAACCGCCTGGAAGACCGGGTCAACCGGCATGACCTGGAGTCTTGAAGCATGATCGTTGTTGAAAAACTGACCAAACAATTCAACGGCCAGGTGGTGCTCAACGGTATCGACCTTGAGGTCAAGGAAGGCGAAGTCGTCGCCATCATCGGCCCCAGCGGTTCCGGCAAGACCACCTTCCTGCGCTGCCTGAACTTCCTCGAAGAACCCACCAGCGGCCGCATCAAGGTGGGTGACATCGAGATCGACGGCAGCAAGCCGCTCAACCAGCAACAGGGCCTGGTGCGGCGTCTGCGCCAGCACGTGGGCTTTGTGTTCCAGAACTTCAACCTGTTCCCCCACCGCACCGCACTGGAAAACGTCATCGAAGGCCCGATCGTGGTCAAGAAGATGCCCCGCGAAGCGGCGGTTACCCTGGGTCGCAGTTTGTTGGCCAAGGTCGGCCTGGCGGGCAAGGAAGCGTCCTACCCACGGCGCCTGTCCGGCGGCCAGCAACAGCGCGTGGCGATTGCCCGCGCCTTGGCCATGGAGCCGGAGGTGATCCTGTTTGACGAACCCACCTCGGCACTCGACCCGGAGTTGGTGGGTGAAGTGCTGGCGACCATTCGCAGCCTGGCCGAAGAAAACCGCACCATGGTCATCGTCACCCACGAGATGAGCTTTGCCCGTGATGTGGCCAACCGGGTGATCTTCTTCGACAAGGGCGTGATCGTCGAACAGGGTGAAGCCAAGGCGCTGTTCGCCAACCCCAAGGAAGAACGGACCCGGCAGTTCCTGAGCAAATTCCTGGCCCACTGAGACCCACCCTGTAACCCTGTAGGAGCTGGCTTGCCAGCGAAAATCGTCAACGATAACGCGTTTAACCGGATTAACCGTGTCGTCTGGACGGTCTTCGCTGGCAAGCCAGCTCCTACAGGAATGCTTCGTTCCAGCCAGTAAATCGCCCCACCACCCCCTCTTAAAATCCCCCGCCCAGTCAGACCCTTCTGAATCTTCCCGAACCCGCCGTTTAGCCTTTTGCCGCCATTGACGCTCCCTGGCCAACCCTCTTATCTAGCACCCAGAGGATTGGATCCTATCCCGGCTACTCACTGAATCGTTCCTTTCGGTCCCGTTTGCGCACCTGCGCCCAAGGTCCGGAACGATTGCTGCTGGCTGCATCAAGGAGATGACTTATGACGCGCACTGCAACCCCGGCCATGCTCACCGCCCCGACCCTGCCCCAGGCCCTGCCGCACGGCATCAACGCCCTGGCCGCCACCCAACTGCAGGTCGATATCGCCCCCTATCCGGGCATGGATGAAGGCGACCTGATCGAACTGTTCTGGAACAACTGCTTCGCCGCCTCACGTCGGGTAACGGCGTGCAAGGTCGGCACCCCCACCCACCTGCGGGTGCCCGAAAGCTTCGTGCAGGATGGCCTGGCACAGGTTCACTACCAGGTCATGCAAGTCGGCCGCAGCCCGGCCCGCTCGGCGGTGACGCAGGTACGCGTCAAGACCAACGGCCCAGGCGGCCAGCCCTCGCCGCTGTACAGCGACGAAAACCAGAACCTCGCCCCCATCAGGGTACCCGCGATGATCGGCCGTTACGGCGTCAACGGCAGCCAGGTACGTCGCGGTATTCCGCTGACCATCGAGCCTTACCTGAACATGGCCAGCGGCGACGCCATCACCCTGCGCTGGGGTGATGTGCGCCTTGACCTGCCGAAAATAACGACGCGCAGCGTCGGCCTGGCGGTCCAGGTGTGGGTACCTTCAGCGGTGATTCTCGAAGCGGGCGACGACAGCCGGCTGGACGTGACGTACTGCATCCTCGATCGGGTTGGCAATAATTCACGCTGGGCGCCCGCCCGCACTTTGCGCATCGCCGCCTGTGCGCCCCAGGCGCCGACCCGTGCGGCCAGGGACGCGCTGCCCTATCAACCGCGTCGCCTCGGTTCCCCCTTGGAACCTGGGTGACGGACCTTCTATGCATATTCCTAAAAGTTAGTTTATTTAAAGATTTAACACGATTAGGGTATATGCACCGGACCACCGGACATTCCTGATTGTTTTGTTTTCATTTCATTGAATGCGAGGTCGGTATGGTCAGAATTACCCCGGTGCGCAACGCCAGGGCATTACGTGCAGCCAAGGAGCGGCGCTGATGTCTAACTTGGCTCTAACACCCCCCCAGAGTGATCTGGACGTAGCCCCCCTGCTGTTGCCAGCCACTGTGCTGCGCAACGACGCCCAAGCGTTGAGCGCGGCCCATGAGCTGGCCCAGGCTGCGCGCCTGCAAGCCGCCAAGCGCGACCAGCAGCGCAAGTTGCCGTGGGCACAGATCGAGCAATTCACCCGCAGCGGGCTGGGCAGTATTTCCATTCCCCGTGAGTACGGCGGCCCACAAGTGTCGTTCGTGACCCTGGCCGATGTGTTCGCGATCATCAGCGCGGCAGACCCGGCCCTCGGGCAGATCCCGCAGAACCATTTCGGCATCCTGCACCTGTTGCAGGGTGCCGCCACCGAGCGCCAGAAAAAGCAGCTGTTCCAAAGCGTGCTCGACGGCTGGCGCATTGGTAACGGCGGCCCGGAGCGTGGCACCAGGAACACCCTGGAACTCAAGGCGCGCATCACTGCCAAGGGCGATGGTTATGTGATCAGCGGCCAGAAGTTTTATTCCACCGGTGCGCTGTTTGCCCATTGGGTGGCGGTCAAAGCGTTGAACGATGACGGCAAGCAGGTCATGGCATTTGTGCGCCGTGGCACCGAAGGGCTGCGCATCGTCGACGATTGGTCCGGCTTTGGCCAACGCACCACCGCCAGCGGCACCGTGCTGCTGGACCAGGTGCCGGTCGACGCAGAGCTGGTGGTCGAGAACTGGCGCATCGGCGAAAGCCCGAATATCCAGGGCGCCGTCTCGCAATTGATCCAGGCCGCCATCGACGCCGGCATTGCCCGTGGCGCGCTGGATGACACCATCGCCTTTGTGCGCGAGCGTTCGCGCCCGTGGATCGACGCCAAGGTCGAACGCGCCAGCGATGACCTGTATGTGATCGCCGATATCGGCAAGCTGAAAATCGAACTGCACGCCGCCGAGGCGCTGCTGCGCAAGGCCGGTCAGGTGCTGGACCAGGTCAGCGCCGCGCCGATCACCGCCCAGTCCGCCGCGCGGGCGTCGATTGCCGTGGCCGAGGCGAAGGTGCTCACCACTGAAGTGTCGTTGCTGGTCAGCGAAAAACTCTTCGAACTGGCCGGCAGCCGCGCCACCCTCGCCGAATTCAACCTCGACCGTCACTGGCGCAACGCGCGGGTGCACACCCTGCACGACCCGGTGCGCTGGAAGTATCACGCCGTTGGCGCCTATCGCTTGAACGGCACATTGCCGGCTCGCCATTCCTGGATTTAACCGACCAGACCTCTGGAGAAACTCATGACCCTTTCTCACCGTGTCGCGGTTATCACCAGCGACGAACAAGCCCTTATTGTCGCCAGCGACCTGGCCGAAGACTTGCGCCGCGACAGCGCCCAGCGCGACCGCGAACGCCGCCTGCCGCTGCCCGAACTGGACGTGTTTTCGCGCTCCGGCCTGTGGGGTATCAGCGTACCCAAGGCATACGGCGGCGCCGGCGTATCCAACGTCACCCTCGCCAAAGTCATTGCGCTGATCGCCCAGGCCGACGCCTCGCTGGGCCAGATTCCGCAAAACCATTTCTATGCCCTCGAAGTGCTGCGCGTGAATGGCAGCCCTGAACAGCAACAACGCCTGTACGCCGAAGTGCTCGCCGGCCGACGCTTCGGCAACGCCCTGGCGGAACTGGGCACCAAGACCGCCCACGACCGCGTGACCGCCATCACCCGCGATGGCGATGGCTTTCGTATCAGCGGACGCAAGTTCTACGCCACCGGCGCGATCTATGCCCAACGCATCCCCACCTCGGTGGTGGATGAACACGGCATCCAGCAACTGGCCTTCGTGCCCCGCGACAGCGAAGGCCTGAACGTGATCGACGACTGGAGTGGCTTCGGCCAGCGCACCACCGGCAGCGGCTCCGTCGTCTTCGACAATGTGTGGGTCGCCGCGCACGACGTGATTGCGTTCCAGAGCGCCTTCGAGCGCCCCACCACCGTAGGCCCGTTGGCGCAGATCCTTCACGCCGCCATCGACACCGGCATCGCCCGCGCCGCCTTCGAGGACGCGCTGCACTTTGTGCGCACCAAGACCCGCCCGTGGATCGATTCCGGCAACGACAAAGCCACCGAAGACCCGCTCACCCTGAAGAGTTTTGGCCACCTGAGCATCCGCCTGCACGCTGCCGAAGCCTTGCTGGAACGTGCCGGTGTTTACCTCGACCGCGCCCAGGCCGACAGCAATGCCGACACCGTGGCGGCGGCATCGATTGCCGTGGCCGAAGTGCGCGCCTTGAGCACCGAGATTTCCCTGGCCGCCGGCAGCACCCTGTTCGAACTGGCCGGCAGCCAGGCCACCCTGGCCGAGCACGGCCTCGACCGCCACTGGCGCAACGCCCGCGTGCACACCCTGCACGACCCGGTGCGCTGGAAGTACCACGCGGTAGGTAATTACTACCTCAACGCTGAAAACCCGCCACTGCGGGGGACCATCTGATGGCGAAGAAAAAGATCCTGCTCAATGCCTTCAACATGAACTGCATCGGGCATATCAACCACGGTATGTGGACCCACCCAAGGGACACCTCCACCCAATATAAGAGCATCGAGTACTGGACCGACCTGGCGCAAACCCTGGAGCGCGGGTTGTTCGACGGTTTGTTCATCGCCGATATCGTCGGCGTGTACGACGTGTACCAGCGCTCGATTGATGTGCCGCTCAAGGAGTCGATCCAACTGCCGGTCAATGACCCGTTGCTGCTGGTCTCGGCGATGGCCGCCGTGACCAGAAACCTCGGCTTCGGCCTCACCGCCAACCTCACTTATGAGCCGCCGTACCTGTTCGCCCGGCGCATGTCCACCCTCGATCACCTGAGCCGTGGCCGTGTCGGCTGGAACATCGTCACCGGCTACCTCGACAGCGCCGCCAAGGCCATGGGCCTGTCCGAACAGGTCGAGCATGACCGGCGCTACGACCAGGCCGATGAATACCTGGAGGTGCTCTACAAGCTCTGGGAAGGCAGCTGGGAAGACGACGCGGTGCTCAACGATCCGCAAGCGCGGGTGTATGCGCAGCCGGGCAAGGTGCACAAGGTCGAGCATCACGGCGAGTTCTACCAGGTGGAGGGTTACCACCTGTGCGAACCGTCGCCGCAGCGTACGCCCGTGCTGTTCCAGGCCGGCAGTTCGGAGCGTGGCTTGCTGTTCGCCGGGCGGCATGCCGAGTGCGTATTCATCAGCGGGCAAAACAAGGCCGCTACCAAGGTGCAGGTGGACAAGGTGCGCGCCAGCGCAGTCGAGGCCGGGCGCAACCCGGACGACATCAAGGTGTTCATGGGCCTCAACGTGATCGTCGGCGCCACCGAAGAACTGGCGTGGGCCAAGCACGCCGAGTACTTGAGCTACGCCAGCGCGGAGGCCGGCGTGGCGCATTTCTCGGCGTCCACCGCGATTGATTTTTCCCAATACGAAATCGACGAACCGATCCAGTACGTGAAGAGCAACGCGATCCAGTCGGCCACCAAGAACCTGCAAAACAACGACTGGACCCGGCGCAAATTGCTCGAGCAGCACGCCCTCGGTGGGCGCTATATCACCCTGGTCGGCTCGCCCGAACAGGTCGCTGACGAGCTGGAATCCTGGATCAGCGAAACCGGCCTGGATGGCTTCAACCTCACGCGCATTGTGACGCCGGAAAGCTACGTGGACTTTATCGACCTGGTGGTGCCGGAGTTGCAGAAGCGTGGGTCGTACAAGACCGAGTATGAGAACGGCACGCTACGGGAAAAGGTATTCCAGCGCAGCGCGCGCTTGCCCAAACAACACACCGGCTCCACCTACCGCCACTGCCCCCTGTAGGAGCGAGCTTGCTCGCGAAGATAGTTAACGATAACGCGTGGCCTCTGATACCCCGCAGCGCCCTCAAATTTTTCGCGAGCAAGCTCGCTCCTACAACTGGAACTCGATTATGAAAAAGATCCTGCTCTCCCACCCAGTCAAAGCACTGGCCCTGGCCTTCGGGTTGTTCAGCGCGGCGGTGTTCGCCGCCGATGCACCGTTGAAAATCGGCACCACCGCCGCCTTCGCCATTCCCCTGGAAGCCGCCGTCGCCGAAGCCGGCAAGCAAGGCTTGAAAGTCGAGCTGGTGGAATTCACCGACTGGATCGCGCCCAACGTCAGCCTGGCCGCCGGTGACATCGACGTGAACTACTTCCAGCACATCCCGTTCCTGGAAAACGCCAAGGCCGCCGCTGGTTTTGACCTGGTGCCGTACGCGCCGGGCATCATCAACAACGTCGGGCTGTATTCGAAAAAATACAAAAGCATCAACGACCTGCCCCAAGGCGCCAGCGTGGCGATTGCCAACGACCCGATCAACAGCGGTCGCGGCCTGCAACTGCTGGCCAAGGCCGGTTTGATCACTCTCAAGCCGGGCGTGGGCTACAAGGCGACCGAAGAAGACATCGTGACCAACCCGAAGAAGATCAAGATCCTGCAAGTCGAAGCCGTGCAACTGGTGCGCGCGTATGACGATGCGGACCTGGTGCAGGGCTACCCGGCGTATATCCGCCTGTCGAAGACCTTCGATGCCGAGTCGGCGCTGCTGTTCGACGGTCTCGACCACCCGGAATACGTGATCCAGTTCGTGATCCAGCCCAAAAGCAAAACCGACCCACGCGTGATCAAGTTCGTCGACATCTACCAGCACTCGCCAGTGGTGCGCGCGGCGTTGGATAAATCCCTTGGCAAGTTGTACCAAGTCGGTTGGGAAGACAAAAAATGACCGCCGCCCACTCTCAACTGCGCGACCTGGGTTTACCGCCCAGGGACGCCGAGCAGACCGAACTGCACCCGGACCTGAACCGCGCGCACGTGCGCTTTATCAACCTGGGCAAGACCTACGACGGCAGCGTGCATGCCTTGCAAGGCATCGACCTGGCGATCCAGCGTGGTGAAGTGTTCGGCATTATCGGCCGCAGCGGCGCCGGCAAGTCATCGCTGATCCGCACCATCAACCGCCTGGAGCAACCCAGCAGCGGGCGCGTGCTGATCGATCAGGTGGACATCGGCGACTACGACGAAGACCGCCTGGTGGCGCTGCGTCGGCGTATCGGCATGATCTTCCAGCACTTCAACCTGATGTCGGCCAAGACCGTGTGGCAGAACGTCGAATTGCCGCTCAAAGTCGCCGGCGTGCCCAAGCCGCAACGCGAGCAAAAGGTCCGTGAGCTGCTGGAACTGGTGGGTTTGCAGGACAAGCACAAGGCCTACCCGTCGCAGCTCTCAGGCGGGCAGAAACAGCGTGTGGGCATTGCCCGCTCGCTGGTGCACGACCCACAAATCCTGTTATGCGACGAGGCCACCTCGGCCCTCGACCCGGAGACCACCCAATCGATCCTCGGCCTGTTGCGCGAGATCAACCGGCGCCTGGGTTTGACCATCGTGTTGATCACCCACGAGATGGCGGTGATCCGCGAAATCTGCGACCGCGTGGTCGTGCTGGAACACGGGCGCATCGTCGAGCAAGGCCCGGTGTGGAAAGTGTTCGGCAACCCGCAACATGAGGTCAGCAAGACCCTGCTGGCACCGTTGCAACACGGGCTGCCGGACGAACTACAAAGCCGTTTGCAGGCCACGCCCGCGTCGTCAGACGCGGCCGTGGTGCTGCGCTTGCAGTTCACCGGCAGCGCTACCGATGAACCGGACCTGGCCGCGCTGTTCGGCGCACTTGGCGGGCGCGTGCGCTTGCTGCAGGGCGGCGTGGAACGCATCCAGGGGCATGCCCTGGGGCAACTGCTGCTGGCAGTGAACAGCTCGCCCCATAACGCCGAAGCACTGCGCAATCGCGCCGGGCGTTGGGCACAACAGGTGGAGGTGGTGGGCTATGTGGTTTGATCGTTTAGTACAGGGTGCCCTCGACACCTTGTTGATGGTCGGCGTGTCATCGCTGATCGCGTTGCTGGTGGGCATTCCGCTGGCGGTGTTCCTGGTCACCAGCGACAAGGGCGGCATCTACCAGGCGCCTGCGTTGAACCGCGTGCTGGGGGCGTTCGTCAACCTGTTCCGCTCCATTCCGTTCCTGATCCTGATGGTGGCGCTGATCCCGTTCACGCGGTTGATCGTCGGCACCACCTATGGCGTATGGGCGGCGGTGGTACCGCTGACTATCGCCGCTACACCGTTCTTTGCGCGGATCGCCGAAGTGAGTCTGCGCGAGGTCGACCACGGCCTGATCGAAGCCGCACAGGCCATGGGCTGCCGGCGCTGGCACATCATCTGGCACGTGCTGTTGCCCGAAGCCCTGCCGGGGATTGTCGGCGGGTTCACCATCACCCTGGTGACCATGATCAACTCGTCGGCCATGGCCGGGGCAATCGGCGCCGGTGGCTTGGGCGACATTGCCTACCGCTACGGCTACCAGCGTTTCGATACGCAGATCATGCTCACGGTGATTGTGCTGCTGGTGATCCTGGTGGCGGTGATCCAGTTGGGTGGCGATCGGTTGGCGCGGGGGCTGAATAAGCGCTGAAAGCTGGGGCTGCTGCGCAGCCCGACGCGGGGCAAGCCCTAATGCCGTTCAGTTAAGGCTTTTTTGTAGGAGCGAGCTTGCTCGCGAAAAACTCACAGGCGCCGCGTTCATTAGCTCGCTCCTACAAAAAAGCCTTAACTGAACGGCATTAGGGCAAGCCCGCTCGCCACAACAAGCCCGCTCGCCACAGTTACAGTGTTGCTCCTTAACTGACTGGCATCAGGGCTTGCCCCCTCCCACAATGTGTTCTCGGCTGGGCATTTGAGCCGTGGGAAATTTCTGGAAGTGACGCTTGTTACCCTGGCCGACCGTTGAGTGATTTAACCTCCGGCCTCCACCTCTCAACGGTCGCCTGCCATGAACCGTATGCGTCATACCTTGCTGATGTGTTGCTGCTTGCTGTCGCCCGTGGCCTTTGCCAGCACTGTATTGGAAAACCCGTTGTGGCGAGTCGAACTCGACCCGGCCACCCTCGCCATCCGCGTGACACCCAGCGGCCAGCCAGAGGTCCAGGCCTCCAACGGCGTAGCGGCCCGTGCCGTCAGTCAACTTGCACAACACGATCAACAGGCCAGTTGGCAATGGGATGACGGTGCCTATCGGGTAACTGCCAGCCTGGAGCAGCGCGACCTGGTGCTGTCGATCACGGCGCGGGAAGCCGGTGAGCTGCCGATACTTTTGCAGCCGGCGAGCGCCATGGGCCGAGGGTTGATGTGGCCGCTGGCCGAAGGGCATTACGTGCCGGTCGGCAATACCACGTGGAACACTTTCCTGGTGGCCCAGGGCGACATCAAAACCACCCAGGACCTCAGCCTGCCGTTGTGGGGTGTCGATCACGGCGCCTTCACCCTGAACTGGTTGCTGACCAATCCCTATAACAACCGCCTGCGCTGGCGGGGCCAGGCGTTGTCGTTGACCCATGAGTTCACCTCGCTCGCACCTGCCGCCCCCATGACCCTGTTGTTGCACCTGGGCGAAAGCGATCCGCTGGCCGGCGCCAGGCGCTATCGCCAATGGCTGGTTGAGCAGGGCCGCTATGAACCCCTGGCAGACAAGCTGCGACAAACCCCTGGGGCTGAAAAGCTGCTGGGCGCCAGCCATGTTTACCTGTGGGGCAATGACCTGCTGGCGCCGGAGGATGTGCGTGATTGGCCGCTGTTGCTCAAGCGCTTGCGCGCTCATGAGCTCAAAGGCCTGTTGGACAAGGACTCCGCCAAGATCCTGGCGCAGCCCGGCGGGTTGAATCGCTACGAACAAAGCGTGCTGTTGCGCGGCCTCAACGCCGCTATCAACAGGAAGGCCCGGCAGAGTTGGCAGGTGGACGAGCCCGATATGAGCCGTCTTGCCGCCCGCTACGGTGAATTGCGTCGCGAACTGGCCGTGGACTTTGCCGGTGCCCTCGGCGACAGTCCCGACACCTGGGGCAGCCAGGCGGTACAAACCCTGCGCGACGCCGGCTTGCCACGCTTGATGCTGACCCTGGGCGAAGGCTGGGAAGGCGGCCTTTGGCACCCCGAAACCATCCGCGCCGGTGTCGACGCCGGCTACCTGATGGCGCCCTACGATTCCTATCAAACCGCGTTGTCCGCCACCGAAAACCCCGACTGGACCACCGCCCACCTGGGCAACCGGGCCTACCGCGACTGCGCCATCGTGTTGAAGGACGGCAAACTCAAGACCGGCTTCCAGCAGTCCGGCCACTACACTGACCCGCGCTGTGTGCGGCCTCTGCTGGAAGCGCGGGTGAAAGCCGTGCAGGCCAGGGCCGGCTTCAATGCCTGGTTTCTCGATGCGTATGCCACCAGCATGGTGCTCGACAGTTACCGCGACAGCGCTCCGATGACCCAGGCGCAGAACGCCGAAGGCAATATCGATGCGTCCCGTTGGCTGAATACCACGCTGCAAATGCCGACAGGTTCCGAAGACGGCAACGCCATCACCGCCCAGGGCATTCTGTTCGCCCATGGCATGCAAACCCCGGTGCTGGGCTGGGGTGATCGCGACATGACCCAGGACAAGCAGTCGCCCTACTACGTGGGTAACTGGTACCCGCCGGAGCAACCGGCGGTGTTCTTCAAGTCGGTGCCGCTGAACGAGCCGTTTCGTACGCTCTACTTCGACCCGACGCTGCGCCTGCCGCTGTATCAGGCGGTGTTCCACGGCTCGGTGATCACCACCCATCACTGGCTGTTCGACAGCCTCAAACTGAGCAATGTGCGCGCCGAGAACGAGCTGGCCCAACTGCTCTACAACGTGCCGCCGCTGTATCACCTGAGTGCCGCGACGCTCAAGGCGCGGCTGCCGCTGATCCAGCGCCAGGACCGATTTTTTCGACCGTTGCATGAGCGCCTGACCACCCAGGCGATGACCGGGTTTCGCTGGCTGACGGCGGATCGACAGGTGCAGGAAACCACGTTTGCCGATGGCACGCGGTTGGTGGCGAATTTTTCCACGGCGTCGAGAGAGGGGTTTGCGGCAAGGAGCGTGACAGCGGTGGTGGATGAGAAATCGGTGGTGTATCAGGTGCAGTAGTGGCGTCCATCAGTCCGTCATCGGGGGCAAGCCCCCTCCCATAGGGGCATGCATTTCAAATGTGGGAGGGGGCTTGCCCCCGATGGCATCCGCCCAGGCAACCCCGGACTCAAGCCTTGCGCCAAACACTGGCCAGCCAAGGCTGCTGCTCCCGGGGTAATCCCGCCGGGCGGTAGTAATGCTCCAGCTCCACAAACCCGGCGGTGGTGAGCAGTGTTTGCCACGCATCGAGGTCGTGATAAGACCCATAGCGCGGCCCATTCCAGCCTTCCTGGTTTTCCCCCCGTGGATTGGAGCTGAACAACACTCCACCCGGTTTCAGCGCCCCATGCAGTTGCCTGAGCACACGCGGCAGTTCCTGCTTGGGGATATGAAACAGCACCGCATTGGCAAAGATGCCGTCAAAGCGTTCAGCGGGCAGTTCCAGCTTGAGGAAATCCTGCTGCAACACCTCACAGCCACTGTCTTCCCGCGCCATCTGCGCAAAGCGTTCCGAACCATCGAGCCCGACGGCGATATGCCCCATGCGCGTAAAGGTCTGCAAATCCCGCCCCGGCCCGCAGCCGAAGTCCAGCACGGTAAAGGGCGGCGTGCCCTGGATATGCCGCAGCAGCGCGTCGATGTTCTGGCTCACATCGTGGTCGCGGGTGCCTTCACGGAAGTCCTCGGCCACCTTGTTGTAGTGGCCGAGGGTGGTGGACGTGATCTGGTCGAGGTCGTCGGGCTTGAGAGGCATGGTGATGAATACCGGGCGCTGAGATGGCCCGACTATACCCCATGTGTCGAGCGGGCTTGCCGTCACACCAGTCAGTTAAGGAGGAGCACTGTAACTGTGGCGAGCGGGCTTGCCCTAATGCCGTTCAGTTAAGCGTACATCGCCTTCTGTAGGAGCGAGGGGGACGCCTAGTTACCAGTCTCCCGGTTCTACCAGAAGAAATGCGGCGGCCTTATTGGGGCTGCTTCGCAGCCCAACGCGGGGCAAGCCCGCTCGCCACAACAAACCCGCTCGCCACAACAAGCCTGCTAGCCACAACAAACCCGCTCGCCACGGGCTACTGTTGGGGTTCGCGGATCTTGTACCAGGCCACATACAGCGCCGGCAGGAACAACAGCGTCAGCAAGGTGGCGATGATGATGCCGCCAATCATCGCGTAGGCCATCGGCCCCCAGAACACTTCCCGTGCAATCGGGATCATGCCCAGGCTGGCCGCCGCGGCCGTGAGCAGGATCGGCCGGCGCCGGTGCTCGGTGGCTTGCACCACCGCATCCCACGGCGAATGGCCGGCCACTTCATATTCGTGAATCTGCGTCACCAGGATCACCGAGTTGCGGATGATGATGCCGATCAGCGCGAGAATACCGAGGATCGCCACAAAGCCCATGGGCGTGCCTGTGGGGATCAGCGCCAGCACCACGCCGATCAGTCCCAGCGGCGCGACACTGGCCACCAGGAACATCTTCTGCACGCTGTGCAGTTGGATCATCAGGAAGGTCGCCATCAAAAACAGCATCAACGGCACCACGCTGGCAATCGGGCCCTGGGCCTTGCCGCTTTCTTCCACGGTGCCGCCCGTGGCGACCGTGTAGCCCACCGGCAGGCCGGCGCTGAACGCGTCGATCTCGGGCTTGAGCTGCTTGACCAGGTCAGTGGGCTGCATCTCGTCGCGCACCGCCGCCTTGATGGTGATGGTCGGCTTGCGGTCGCGGCGCCACACCAGCGGCTGCTCCAACTCATAGCGCACGGTGGCGAAGGCCAGCAGCGGGATCGAGGTACCGTTGGGCGTCACGATCTGCAGGTTCTGCAAGGTTTCCGGCGTGCCACGTTCGGCGTCTACGGCGCGGCCGACCACGTTGATCAGGTAGATATCGTCATGCACCTGGGTCACCGAGGCCCCGCTGACCACGCTGTTCATCAACTGCGCCACGTCTTCGGATGACAAACCCAACTGCCGCGCCTTGTCCTGGGCGATGTCGACCCTCAGCACTTTGCCCGGCTCGTTCCAGTCGTAAATGATCTCGCCCAGGTGGCTGTTCTTGTCGAGCAAGGTCGCCAATTCGATGGCGTGCTTGCGCACCTGGTCGGTGTCTTTACCGGAAACGCGGTACTGGATCGGCCGCCCCACCGGCGGGCCCATTTCCAGCGGCTGCACAAAGCTGCCGACACCGACAAAATCGTCACGCAGGCGTTTTTGCAGACGCGTGATCAACGCACTGCGCTCCTCCAGTCCCTTGCTGACAATCACCAACTGCGCGTAATACGGGTTCTCCAGTTGCTGGTCGAGGGGCAGGTAGAAACGAATCGCGCCCTGGCCGATGTAGGTGCTCCAGCGCGCGATGTCCGGGTCATCCTTAATGATGGCTTCGAGACGGTCGACCGCCTTGCGGGTTTCATTGATCGAGGCGTTTTGCGGCAGGTTGAGGTCGACGAGGATTTCCGGGCGATCCGACGACGGGAAGAACTGGTTCTGCACGAACTGCATGGAAAACACCGACGCGGCAAACAGGGCCACGGTGATGCCGATCGCCCACCAACGGTTGCGCATGGCCCAGAGCATACCGGCATTGAACGCGCGGCCGATGCGCCCCGGTTCGTTGCCATGGGGCTTCACATTGGCACTGAGGATATGCACGCCAATCACCGGCGCAAACAGCACCGCCACCACCCACGACACCAGCATCGCCACCGCAATGACCGCGAACAGGGTGAAGGTGTACTCCCCCGCCGAGCTGGCGTTGAGGCCAATCGGGACAAAGCCGGCCACGGTCACCAGCGTGCCGGTGAGCATGGGGAATGCCGTGGACGTGTACGCGTAGGTCGCCGCCTGTTCCTTGGTTGCGCCTTTTTCCAGGCGTGTGATCATCATTTCCACGGTGATCATCGCGTCGTCCACCAACAAGCCGAGGGCGATGATCAACGCGCCCAGCGACACACGCTGCATGGTGATGCCGCTGTATTCCATGAACACGAACACCAGCGCCAGCACCAGCGGGATCGAACACGCCACCACCAGCCCGGCACGCAGGCCGAGGCTGATAAAGCTCACCACCAAGACAATGATCACCGCTTCGAACAGCGCACTGGTAAAGCCGCCGACGGCCTCTTCCACCACTTCGGCCTGGTCGGAGACCTTGTGCACGCCGACGCCCACGGGCAAGTCGGCGGTCAACTCGTCCATGCGCGTGTGCAGGGCCTCACCGAACGACTGGATATTGCCGCCCTTCTGCATGGCGATAGCCAGGCCGATGGCCGGCTTGCCGTTGAAGCGAAACATCGGCCGCGCCGGGTCGACGTAGCCGCGGGTGATCTCGGCGATATCCGCCAGGCGATAGAAGCGATCATTGAGCCGCAGGTTCACGTCGGCCAGGTCTTTTTCCGAAGCAAACTGCCCGGAGGTGCGCACGGAAATCCGCTCCGGCCCAGCCTCGATCACCCCAGCGGGCGTTACGGCGTTCTGCGATTGCAGGCTCTGCACCACCTGGCGCTGGTCAATGCCCAGGGCCGCCAGTTTGCGCGTGGAGAAATTCAGGTAAATCACTTCATCCTGCTGGCCGATCATCTCGACCTTGCCCAACCCCGGCACCGAGCGGATCTCGGCGCGCACCTGCTCCACGTAATCGCGCAGTTGGCGCATCGACAGGCCATCGCCGGTAAACGCATACACCGAGCCGAACACATCACCAAATTCATCGTTGAACGACGGCCCTTGCAGGCCCTGGGGGAAGGTGCCGCGAATATCGTCGAGCTTCTTGCGCACCTGGTACCAGATCTCGGGGATCGCCTTGGCGCTGGTGGTGTCCTTGAGGAACACGAACACCGTGGACTCTCCAGGCCGGGTGTAGCTTTTCACGTAGTCGAGAGAGTCGATCTCTTCGAGTTTTTTCTCGATGCGGTCGGTCACCTGCTTGAGGGTTTCTTCCTGGGTCGCACCCGGCCAGCGGGTCTGGATGACCATGGTCTTGATGGTGAACGAAGGGTCTTCCTCGCGGCCCAGGTTCAGGTAGGAGAACACGCCCATCAGCAGCGCGACGAACATCAGGTACCAGACGAAGGACTGATGCTTGAGGGCCCAGTCGGATAAGTTGAAGCTCCCTTTCATCGCGGGCTGTCCTCGTCGATTTTGACTTTCTGCCCGGGTTTCAGGCTGTTCACGCCGGCGGTGACGATACGCTCGCCGGGGTTGACGCCGCCGTTGAGCAAGGCGCTGTCAGCGTCACGGCTAAGCACGGTGATGTCGCGCGGTTGCACGGTCTGGCTGTGGGTATCGAGCAGCCAAATGCGGGTCTTGCCATCGACTTCCTGCAAGGCGCTCAGGGGCAACTCGATACGTGGGGCGATGGTCGAACTCAAGGTCACACTGATCGCCGTGCCAAGGCGGAACGCGGGCGGTGTTTCGGCCAGGGTCAGCCGCGCCCGACGGGTACGCGTGGCGCTCTGGGCCTGGGGCTCGATCTCGCGCACGGTGGCGGTGGTGTTGATGCTGGGGTCCAGCTGCCCGGCGACGAGGAACACCACGTCCGGCGGCAGGCGCTCGGCAAGACCGGCGGGCAGGTCGATCACCGCTTCCTTGACGTCCGGGCGGGCCAGGGTCACCACTTGCTGGCCGGCGCTGACCACCTGGCCGGCTTCGGCGCTCCAGGCGGTGACAATGCCGCCATGGTCGGTGCGCAGTTCGGCATAGTTGAGCTGGTCCTTGGCCTGGTTGACCGTGGCCTGGGCCTGGTCGAGGCTGGCCTGGGTGGTTTTCAGGTCAGTCTGGGCCGCATCCAATTGGGCTTGGGCGCCGACGCCACGGTTGAACAACGCTTGCTGGCGCCGGGCATTGGCCTGGGCGTTGATAAATTGCGCCTGGACGCGCGCGAGGTCGCCCTGGGCCGCGCGCAGTTGGTTTTGTTGGTCGGTGGGGTCGAGCACGGCGAGCACCGCACCTTTCTCCACTTCGGCGCCCACATCCACGGCGCGCCGGGCGATGCGACCGGGAACACGAAAGCCGAGGTTGCTTTCATAGCGCGCCTGGATGGTGCCAGCGAAACGGCCGAAGGTTTCCTGGTCTTCGGATTTCACTTCCATGGACAGCACCGGGCGCACCGGCTCGGGCGGCGGTTCCTGCTTGGAGCAGCCCGCGAGCAGCAGGCCGGCGATGAGGACAACTGTCAGGTACTTCATGGTTGCACGCCCTGGGCCTGCGCCGTGTCCGGCGCCTGGGCGATCTCGACCTGCATGCCGGGGTGCAGCAATTGCCCGCCCGCCACCACGATTTTTTCGCCACCCTTGAGGCCGTCACTGATGATCACCTTGCCGGTGAGGTAACGCGCCACGCTGACTTTGTGCAACTGCGCCTTGCCGTCGCCGTCTACCAGCCATACGGCGGGTTCGCTGAGGTCTTTGGTCAGCGCCGCCCATGGCAGTTCGATACTGGCCTTGGCCGGGGCATGGAGAGTGGTGCTGACCACGGCGCCCAGGTCCATGCCCTGGGGCAACGTGTTCAATGCAATCTTCACCTGCAAGGTACCGCTGGCAGCGTTCACCGCGGGGGTGGTCTCGCGGATTCTACCGGTGGCCTGCACGTGCGGCTTATCCAGCAACTTGACCGTCATCACGTCATCATTGGCCGGTTCCACCAGCAACGATTCATACACGTCGAACACCGCGTCACGCTCACCGTCGCGGGCCAGGCTGAAGATCGGTACGGTGGCCTGCACCACCTGGCCCACTTCCGCCTGGCGTGCGGTAATCACCCCAGGCGCTTCGGCGACCAGGGCGGTGTAGCCCAATTGCTCGCGAGCGTTGGCCAACTGCGCCTGGGCAGCGGCCAAGGCGCTTTGGCTGCTGCGCAACGCGGCCTGGGCGCTGTCATATTCGCTGCGGCTGGTGTAGCCCTTGGGCAAGAGCTTTTCCTGGCGCACGAAGGCCGCGGCGGCTTGCTTGACCCGCGCCTGCTCGGCCACGACCTGGGCCTGGGCGGAATCAACGTTGGTCTGCAAGTCCTTGGGATCGAGCTTGGCCAGCACTTGCTTGGCGCTGACCCGGTCGCCCACGTCCACCATGCGCTGAATGATCTTGCCGCCCACGCGGAAGGACAAATCGGTTTGCACACGGGCCTGGATATCACCGGTCAGCGTGACGGCCGCAGCGAAATCCGCGGGTTGCACGGTTTGCACAAACACCCGGGAATGCTGCTTGGGTTCGGGTTTTTCCTGACCACAACCACTCAGCAACACCGCCAAACCCATGCCGACCATACAGATGGAAATACGACCGCCCATGCGGACTCCTTGTGCGCGATGCGATGTGCCAGTGTGCATGCGACTGTGAGCTTAGATCAGGGTTCCTTTTCTGCATGGGGAAGGCGTATTGAGGGGGTTTGCTGTGGCTCAGGAAACACGCGTTATCGTTGACGTTTTTCGCGAGCAAGCTCGCTCCTACAGAAGGCGATGTACGCTTAACTGAATGGCATTAGGGCAAGCCCGCTCGCCACAACAAGCCCGCTTGCCACAGTTACAGTGTTCCTCCTTAACTGAACGGCATTAGGGCTTGCCTGCGATAGCAGTAAAACAGTCAGCGCAGCATCACCCCTGCCACTTCCCGCCTTCGACAATCACACTCTCAGGCTTGGTGTCGTCGCTCAGTTCTTTGCGCACATATTGGTCATATAACTTGAGCAAGAACTTCTCCTCACCCAGCTTCGCCAACTCGGCATTCACCCAGTCACGCAATTCGATATTGCCCTTCTTCACCGCTGGCGCGATCGGGGCCTCGTCGCCGAGTTTCTGTTCCAACACGCGGTAGCCCGGGTTCTGCTTGGCCCAGCTGAACAGCACCAGGTTGTCTTGCGCGTACGCATCGCCACGCCCGGCCGACAGCGCCTGCAACGACTCGGAGTTTTTCTCGAACTTGAGCAGTTTCCAGTCCGGGTGGTTCTTGGTCAGCCAGATATCGGCCGTGGTGCCGGTGGTGACGATGGTGGTGCGGGTAGCCAGGTCATCCAGGCTCTTGACCGGGCTGTCGTTGGGCACCAGGGCCTGTACCGCGACTTTCAGGTTGGGGTTGGTGAAGTCCACCGCGTCCTTGCGCTCGGGCGTCACGGTCATATTGGCGAGGATCAGGTCGACCTTGTCGCTTTGCAGGAAGGGAATACGGCTGGCCGGCTCGACGGCGACGAATTCGACTTTGTTCTCATCGCCCAGCAAGTCCTTGGCGAATCGGCGGCCGATGTCGGTATCGAAGCCGACGTAGCGCCCGGCTTCGTTGACAAAGCCGAACGGTGGTTTGTCGGTGAACACGCCAACGATGAGTTTGTCGCGCGCCTTGATCTTGTCGATGTAACTCACGGCGGCGGCAGGTTTAGCGGGCTCTTCGGCCTTTTTATCGCAGCCGGCCAGTAAGGCAACGGCAAACAGTGGCAGCAGTAACTTTTTCATATCAGCTCCAGTTCCTGGGTTTTCTTGGGCAGTGTTGAAACAAAGGAGAACTTCTCCAGGAACTGCTGCGCGCGTGCGGTTTGCGGGTTCGTAAAGAATTCTTCGGGGGTGTTGTGTTCGAGGATGCGACCGGCCTCCATGAACACCACGCGGTCGGCCACGGCGCGGGCGAAGGCCATTTCGTGGGTGACGATCAGCAGGGTCATGCCGTCGCGGGCCAGGCCCTGGATCACTTCCAGCACTTCCTTGACCATCTCCGGGTCGAGGGCGGCGGTGACTTCGTCAAACAGCATGACCTGGGGGTTCATGCACAACGAACGGACGATAGCGATGCGTTGCTGCTGGCCGCCGGAAAGCTGGCGCGGGTAGGCGTCGCGCTTGTCGGCCAGGCCGACGCGGTCCAACAGTTTTTCTGCCTGGGCGCGCGCTTCGCGGGGCTCGCGCTTTTGCACTTTCAGCGGGCCGAGCAGCAGGTTGTCGAGCACGCTCATATGGGGGAACAGGTGGTAGCTCTGGAACACCATGCCCACATCCTGGCGTACCTGGCGCCAATCCGTGTGTTTCGCCAGCAGCTCCTTGCCGGCAAACCGCAGGCTGCCGCTATGGGCTGCTTCCAAGCCGTTGAGGCAGCGCAGCAACGTGCTTTTGCCACAGCCGCTGGGGCCGAGGATCACCACCACTTCGCCGCTTTGCACACTCAGGTCGATGCCCTTGAGCACCTGCTGGTCGCCGAAGAACTTATTGAAACCCCGGAACTCGATCAGTGCGCTCATGCTTGGCCCCAGCGCCGTTCCAGCAGCTTGGAGGCGGCTGACAACGGGTAGCAGATGAAGAAGAAAAACAGGAACAGCGCGCCGTAGATCAACACCGACTCATAGGTGCGCTCGATGATTTGCTGGCCCACCTTGATCACGTCCACCACGCCGATCAGCACCGCCAGGGAGCTGGTCTTGATGATGCGCGTGTAGACGTTGATGGTCGGCGGCGTCATGCGCTTGAGGGCCTGGGGCAGCAGCACGTAGCCGTACAGCTGCGGGGCGGACAGGCCAATCGACAAGCCCGCCTCGCGCTGGCCACGGGGCAGCGAATGCAAAGCGCCGCGCACCACTTCGCCCACCTCGCTGGCGCCCCACAGCGACAGCACCAACACCGCGCACCAGAAACTCGGAATGCTCAGGCCGAAGAAAATCGGCAGGCCGAAAAACAGCAGGTACAGCCACACCAGCACCGGGATCGCACGGAACAGCTCCAGGTAAATGCGCAGCAGCCCATTGATCACCGTTTGATTCAACGTGCGCAACACGCCGTACAGCACCCCGCCGACCGTACTGAAAGCGATGCTCAGAAAGGAAATCGACAGGGTTTGCGCAGCGCCCTTACCCAGTTGCGGCAGCGACACCCACAACAATTCAAGACCCGAACTGGCCATGCTGGAGCCTCCTTTCCAGGCGGCTGAGCAGCAGCGACAACGGCAGGAACAGCAGCACGCAAATCAGCGTCAGCACGGCGAGCATTTCGTAAGTCTTGTAGTAGAGAGCGATGTAGCTCTTGGTGGTGTAGAGAATCTCCGGCACCGCCACGGCAGAGACCACGGTGGTCTCCTTGAGCAGGAAGATGAAATTGGCGAACAGCGCCGGCAGGCTGAGGATGCCGGCCTGGGGCAGGATCACATGGCGCAGCAACTGCCAGTCGGACAGACCGATGGATTTGCCCGATTCGACCTGCGCCAGCGGCACCGCTTCCACGCCCGCGCGCAGCACTTCGGTGAGGTAGGCGCCGCCGAGGAAGGTCATGGTGATGATCGCCGCCCAAAACCCGGAAATATTGAAGCCCAGGGCCGGCAGGGCGAAGTACACGAAAAACAGCTGGATCAGCAGCGGGGTGTTACGCGCCAACTCCACATAGAGCCCAACCAGGCGCGACAGGTAAGGTGTGCGAAACACCAGCAAGGCGGCGTTGATCAGCGCCACCAACAGCGAGGTGGCAATGGCGATCAGGCCCACTTGCAGCGTCACCCCCACGGCTTTGAAAAACGCCGGCAGGGTGCTGAGGATAAAAGCGAAATCGAAGGTCATCTTGAGTCCATGACGCCGCAGGGGTAATGCAGCGAGTGCCGTCCAGGCCGGCGTGGGTAACGCCGGGTAGCGCGAACTCTAAAGGTATAAAAAATAAAATTTAAATACCGAAATAGCATATTGATATCACCCAAAAAGATAACCGCCGGATTCGCGGGTTTTCCAAGTGACGGCTATGGTTGGGGGGTCTGTGTTTCGAAGGAATGAACAATGAACAAAACGAAGCCGATTGATCCGCAGGAGCTGGTGAAATGGTTGGTGGCGTTGCGCAGGGCGATCAATAGCCGGGATCTCTAAAACACCGTAGATCCCATGTGGGAGGGGGCTTGCCCCCGATAGCAGTGGTTCAGTCAATGCATCTGTGACTGACATACCGCCATCGGGGGCAAGCCCCCTCCCACAGTTTTTATTGCATTCCAAATTCCAGCATAAAAAACGCCGACGCTGTAGTAGCCGTCGGCGTTGAAACCTTGAAGGGGTTTGGGCTTACATCAGAACGCTGGCACGACTGCGCCGTTGTACTTCTTCTCGATGAAAGCTTTGACTTCCGGGCTGGTCAGCGCCTTGGCCAATTTCTGGATAGCGGCGCTGTCCTTGTTGTCCGGGCGAGCCACCAGGAAGTTCACGTAAGGCGACTTGGCGTCTTCGATGATCAGCGCGTCTTTCGCTGGGTTGAGGCCAGCTTCCAGGGCGTAGTTGGTGTTGATCACATCGAGGTCGACCTGGTCCAGCACACGTGGCAGCAGGGCCGATTCCAGCTCCTTGAATTTCAGGTGCTTGGGGTTGTCCTTGATGTCTTTCGGCGTGGACAGCGCGTTGGTCGGGTCTTTGAGCGTAATCAGACCATTCTTTTGCAACAGCAACAGGGCACGACCGCTGTTGGAGCCTTCGTTCGGGATGGCAACGGTGGCGCCGTCCTTGAGCTCGGAAATATTCTTGATCTTTTTCGAGTAGCCACCGATGGGTTCAACATGCACACCGATCACGGTGACCAGGTTGGTGCCCTTGCCCTTGTTGAAGTTTTCCAGGTACGGCAGGGTCTGGAAGTAGTTGGCGTCCAGACGCTTCTCGGCCACTTGAGTGTTGGGTTGAACGTAGTCGGTGAAGACTTTGATTTCCAGGTCCACGCCTTCTTTGGCCAGGGTCGGCTTGACCAGCTCAAGGATCTCCGCGTGCGGGATCGGAGTGGCAGCCACCACCAGTTTTTCGTTGGCCTGGGCGAAGCTTGCAGTCAGGGCAGCCGCCAGTGCGGTAAACAACAGAACCTTTTTCATGCAGTGTCCTTATCGGAATTGCGGGGCGTCTCTGACGACCGTTTTGATGAGAAGTGCCAGCGAAGTGCTATCGCGGCATGCAAGCGACAATACCTAGATTTTTTATTCCCGAACAATATCTTTTATTCACGTTGATATTCCATTTTGTTCATGTAGAAAGCGGCGCAAGGTTTCCTGCTCGGCGGGGCTGGCGTTATCGAATATTCGCTGCACCTGTTCAAGGGGCGAACCGGCGACGGGCAGATTCAGATGCTCCGGCAGAATCTCATCGCCGCTGCTGACCAGCAGCGCAAAGTGAATGACGTTCTCCAACTCGCGGGTATTGCCCGGCCAGCTGTGGTGTTCCAGTACGCGCTGGGCGGCGTCGCTGATCAACGGCACCGGCAGGTCCAGGCGCTGGCTGTAGATACCGAGGAAGTACTCGGCCAGGGACAGGATATCGCCGACCCGCTCGCGCAATGCCGGCAATTCCAGCTGGCCTTCGCTCAGGTAATGGAACAGCCGCTCATGAAACTTGCCGGCAGCCACGGCTTGGGCCAGGTCGATGCTGGTGGCTGCTACCAGGCGCACATCCACCGGGCTTGGCTGATGCGCACCGACGCGAGTGACTTCGTGGTTTTCCAGGGCGGCGAGCAACTTGACCTGGATCGGCAGCGGCAAATCGCCGATTTCATCCAGGTACAAGGTGCCGCCATTGGCCGACCCGAACCAGCCGGCACGGCTGCTCGCCGCGCCGCTGTGAGCGCCGGCAGCGTAGCCGAACAACTCGGCATCGGCGTAGGTCGGGCTGATGGCGCCGCAATTGACCGAGACAAACAGCCCGGCACGATCACTACCACGATGGATATGCCGCGCCAGCAGCTCTTTACCGCTACCGGTCTCGCCGCGAATCAATACGGGCAAGGCACGGGGGGCGAGGTTTTCCAGCTCTTCGCGCAGTTGCCGCGAACGCGGGTCGACAAACACCAGCGCCTTGGCGCGGATGCTCAGCGGGCTTTTTTCGGCGTCGGGGAAGGTCAGCAGGGGCTGACCGAAGGTTTCATGCAGGCTCATGGCAGGCTCCCGCCCCAAATCCGCTCAGGGACGGGGCGTTTAAAAAATATCAGGCAGTGCGCCGGGCGTGATGCTCGAGGCGACTTTGCAAGCGATACAGGTAGGCGAAGCCTTGCTCCCAGCGTTGGTGACCGGACTTCACATTGATATGCCCGGCCCCCGAGAGAATGCCGGCTTCGGCCCCCCAGTTGCGGGCCAATTCCAGGGCCCGGGGGGCGCTGACGGCGCTGTCGTTATCGGAACTGACCACCTGGCTGGGAAACGGCAACAGGTCGGTCGGGATCGGCGCAAAGTTGCGCAGGGCAGGCGAGCACGCCGGACGTTCGACGTCCGCCGGGGCCACCAGCAAGGCACCGCGCACCTGCCGCAGGAACTGCACCGGGGCAGTGGCCGCCCAATGGGCCACGGTGATGCAACCCAGGCTATGGGCGATCAGGATCACCGGCGTGCTGTCGGCGGCGATCGCCTCGGCCAGCGCGGCGACCCAGTCTTCACGGCGCGGCGTGAGCCAATCGGCCTGCTCCACGCGTGCGCTGTTGGGCAGGCTGTTCTGCCAGTGACTTTGCCAATGATCTTCTGGCGATCCTTGCCAGCCCGGCACGATCAGATAACGAATCAACTCGCTGTGCATGGGTGTGCCCTCCTGCAGCGTTTAACGTTGTAGGACAGTATAGGGACGAGGGTTATATTCGTTAAGGAATAAGAAGCTATTTATTAATAACCAAAAAACCAATCCTGCATGAGATCAAAATGTGGGAGGGGGCTTGCCCCCGATGGCAGTGGGTCAGCAGACAAATTGGCCAACTGACACTCCGCCATCGGGGGCAAGCCCCCTCCCACATTGGCCCCATTCCCGATCGGGATTTGGCGGCGCGACTTAAATTCCAGGCATAAAAAAGGCCGCACCCTGCCAAGGAAACGGCCAAAAAATTATCGAGGCTTTGAAACTAACGTGCCGTGATCACCGACAGCTTGGTAATCCCCGCGCGCTCGATAGACGCCATGGCTCGCGCCACTTCGCCGTAGTTCACACCATCATCGGCCTGCAGTTGCACCCGCACATCGGGGTCCTTGGCCTTGGCCGCCTGCAGGTTGAATTCCAGCAGGTCCGGCTGGATTTCGTCCTTGTTGATAAACAGTTTGCCGGCACCGTCGATGCTCACCACCAGCGGGTCCTTCTGCTCCACCGGGGCGACCGCCTCGGTCTTGGGCAGGTTGATCGGGATCGCGTTGGTCAAAAGCGGCGCGGTGACGATAAACACCACCAGCAGTACCAGCATCACGTCGACCAATGGCGTGACGTTGATCTCGCTCAGCACCTCATCGCTGTCTTGGGTGGAGAAGGCCATCTCAGGACGCCTCCTTCACTTTTTGCGGGTTGCCGGCCGCGCCTTTGGTCAGCGCAGGGTGCAGCAGCACGCGGAACGAATGCTTCTGCGCCAGGCTGTAGAAGTCGTGGGCAAAGTCATCCAGGTCGGCCGCCGTGAGCTTCAGGCGACGCAGGAAGTAGTTGTAGACCAGCACCGCCGGGACGGCGACGGCAATACCCACGCCGGTAGCGACCAGCGCCGCACCGATCGGGCCAGCCACGGTTTCCAGGCTGGCGGAGCCGGCCGCGCTGATCCCCTTCAGCGCTTCCATGATCCCCCACACGGTGCCGAACAGGCCGATAAACGGCGAGGTACTGCCGATACTGGCGACCACGGCCAGGCCGGTTTCCAGGGAGCGGCGCTCACGTACGATCTGCTGGCGCAGGGCACGCTCGAGGCGGTCCTGGTGGTTGATCGCCTGGCTCAGGTCGGCCGCGTGCGGCGCTTCCCCGACCTGGATCGCGGCGTAACCGGCCTGGGCCACACGGGCAGCGGCACCGGGCTGGGTCTCGGCCAACTCGGCGGCCGAGTCGAGACTCGACGCCGCCCAGAACTGTTTGTGGAACTTGCGATCCTGCGCTTTAAGGCGACCGAACTGCACGCCCTTGAGCAGGGCCAGGCCCCAGGTGGCGACCGAAAAGACCACCAGCAGCCAGATCACCGCGCTTTCGATGGATTCAAGTGGAGATGCTAATGCCATGATGTTTTCCCTCTTGTGCGGGTCGCGGCGTGTGCAACACACCGCAGCCGAATAGTTAGTGAATCTTGAAATCGATCGGTACGCTGACCCAGCCGTCCTGGGCCACATCGCCTTGCTTGGCCGGCACGAAGCTCCAACGCTTCACGGCGGTCAGTGCGGCGTCGTCGAGTTGCTGGCGACCGCTGCTTTTCTGGATCTGGATCTCACCCGGCTTGCCGCTGGCCAGTACATGCACTCGCAACAACACCGTGCCTTCCCAACCGCGACGCTGCGCCAGTGACGGGTACTCCGGCGCCGGGTTCTTGAGGTACGCGGCGTTGGCCGAAGCAGGGGTCACCGGGGCTGGCGCGGGCGGAGCGGGCGCGGGGGCCGGTGGCGCCGGTTGCGGTGGCGTGGGCGCCTGCTCGACCGGTTTCGGTGCGGGCTTGGGCTCAGGCTTTGGCACCGGCTTGGGCTTAGGTTTTGGAATCGGCTTGGGCGGTGCCGGCTTGGCGGCCAACTCATCCACCACCGGCGGCGGTGGCTCGACCACGGGCGGCGGCGGTGGTGGCGGCACAGGCGGTGGCGGTTCCACCACGGGCGGTGCCGGCTGGGAAAATTCGATGGTCATTGGCGGGATTTCCGGCGGCACAATCGGCAGCACCGGGGTGGGCTTCTGGCTCACCCAATAGATCACCGCACCGTGCAGGGCCAACACCAGCAACCCGAGCAGAATCCCCTCGCGACGGCTCGAAAAGCGCTTGGGGGTTTTCTGCAAACGCAACTGCCCTAACGGCGCGCGATGTGGCCGGCCAAGGTCGACCAACTCACCACTCGGTGCCTGGCGCCATAGCGCCTCGGGTGCACTGGCGGCGGTCTGGACATTGCCCATTGATTCACTCCCTACGGTTTTGAAACAAAAAAACCGACAGGCCTGCCAAAGCGGCCGTCGAGGGCTGAATCATCGGGGCCAGACGCTTATCTCTTAAAGTAATCTTTAAAGTTATAGATAGATCTAATCTGAATAAGAAAAATACCCGCAGGCGCCAAAGCCCCGTAGTACGTGGCCTGGCGCCCCAGCGCGGTTTTTCGATGCTTCTCAGGCATACAAAATATTCAGCAAAGGCATGGATCAGGCAGGGCTGTTTGCGCACAAATCGAGCAATTGGCGCTGCAAACTCTGCCCTGCCGCTCCCAGGCCACTGCGGCCATACAACGCCAGTCGCACGCCCTGCACGGCCGGCAAGCCACTCTCGGCCCCCAGCACCGCATGCCCGGCCTGCACCACCCGGCGCGGCAACAGGCTGATCCCCAGCCCCGCCGCCACCGCCGAGCACACACTGGCCAAACTCGCGCTGGAATAGCCGATGCGCCAGCGCCAACCCGCCACCTCCAGGTGCTGGAGCATTTCATTGCGGTACAGGCCGCCCACCGGAAACGCCACCAACGGCAATGGATCGCGCCCCAGGGAGGGTGTGCTGCGGCTGTCGACCCAGCACAACGGCTCGGGCCATGAGGCCAGGCAGTCGGCGCTGTCGCCCATCTGCTTGACCAGCAACACATCGAATTCGCCGCTGCGGTACTGACGCTGCAACTCGGGGCCGAGACCGCTGGTGACCTCCAGGCGCACCCGTGGATACGCCACAACGAACGCCGACAGCAACGGCATCAGGCGCTCGGCAGCAAAGTCTTCCGGTACGCCAAGGCGCAGCACGCCATCACTTTGCTGGTTGATCAACACATCGGCGGCTTCTTCATGCAGCGCCAGGATGCGCCGTGCATAGGCCAGCAGCCGCTCGCCTTCGGCAGTGGCGACCACACGGCGCTGGTCGCGGTCCAGCAGTTGGCACGTCACCGCTTCTTCCAGCCGCCGGATTTGCTGGCTCACGGTGGACTGGGTCAAGTGCAGGCGCTCGGCGGCGCGGGTGAAATTGCCGCAATCCACCACCGCGACAAAACTGCGCAACAACACAGGATCGAACATGCTCGTCACCATTCCATTTGCCACTGATTGGCATGGTTATATTTAATTTCAGAATACCTCGCCAGCTGGCGATACTACCTGCCTCTTTTTGCACCTCGAACAGGCCCCGCATGACGTTTAACTCTTCATTCGTGAGCAAACTCGCGGGCTGGGGCCTGCTGGTGGTACTGGGCCTCAACCTGCGGCCGATCCTCAGCTCGATCAGCCCGTTGCTCGGCGAGATTCGCCAGGCCACCGGCCTGAGTTTCCAGAGCAGCGCCCTGCTGACCAGCCTGCCGGTGGTGTGCATGGGCCTGGTGGCGCTGGTGGGTGTGCGGGTGGAAGCGCGCTTGGGTGAACGGCGCGGCATTGCCCTGGGCTTGATGATGATCCTGCTGGCGTGCCTGGCGCGCTGGCTGATGGGCCAGGGCTCGGCATTGCTGGCCACTGCCCTGCTCGGTGGTGCCGGTGTCGCGCTGATCCAGGCGTTGGTGCCGGCGATGATCAAGCGCGAATTCCAGCAGCGCGTGCCGGTGGCGATGGGGGTGTATTCGGCGGCGCTGATGGCCGGCGGTGGGCTGGCAGCGCTGCTCAGCCCACTGGTGGCCAGCCATTTCCAGCAATGGCAGGCGGGGCTGGGAATCTGGTTGCTACCGGCGCTGGCCGCGTGGCTGCTGTGGGTGTTCTTACCGCTGGGCGCGGCCAGAAGTTCCAAGGTGATGCCCACGTTCAAGGGCCTGCGCAATCGTCGCGCCTGGTTGCTGGCGCTGTACTTCGGCCTGGTCAATTGCGGCTACATGAGCCTGGTGGCGTGGTTGCCGGCCTACTATCAGCAATTGGGCTGGGGCGTGCTGCCCAGCGGTTCGTTGCTGGCGTTCATGACCATCTTCCAGGTGATCGCCGCGCTGCTGATGCCCGTGCTTGCGCAACGCGGTATCGATCGGCGGCCGCTGCTGGGCATTGCCTTGCTCGCCCAGACCGTGGGTTATCTCGGCCTGTTGCTGGCGCCGCTGGAATTGACCCACCTGTGGGTCGCCCTGTGCGGCTTCGGCCTGGGCGCGTGTTTCGCCCTGAGCCTGCTGCTGACCCTCGACCACCATCGCGACCCTCGGCAAGCCGGGCAACTGGCGGCCTTTGTGCAAGGCATAGGCTTTTTGATCAACGCGGTCTCGCCATGGATGACCGGCTGGCTGCGCGAACTTACCGGCCATTTCACCAGCGCCTGGTGGGTGTTGACGGTCACGGCAGTGGCGATGCTCATGGTGACGCGAGTGTTCAGCCCAGCCACCTACCGCACCGCCGCCGTACCCGGCTAGAAGTCGTAGCGCCCGGTCAGGCCCAGCGTACGCGGCGTGCCCAGCAGCCCTTCATAACCGCCGTTACCGCCGGTCCACAGGGTGGTGTAGTAGGTCTTGTCGAAGGCGTTCTTCAGCCATAACGACACGTCCCACTGCCCCTGCTCATAGTTGCCGCGCAGGCCGGTGGACAGGTTGACCACGGCGTAGGCGGGAATCTGTCCATAGTCAGAGTCCTCCACCGTGCCCACGGCCTTGGAGCGGAAGGCATAGCTGGCGGTGACGTAGGGTTCGAAGCCGTTATCCAGGTTCCACTTGTATTCGCCGTTGGCGTTGGCGATCCATTTCGACGCCCCCACCACTTGATGCCCGCTCAGGTCGCACGAGGCCGGCGCACCGGGGCGCAGACTGACTTCCGGCGGGCACGGCGCATCCTTGTAAGACAGGTAGCTCACATCGTTGAACGAGCCGTTCACGTTCAGCGTCAGGCCCTTGATCGGCACCAGGGTGCTTTCCACTTCGACGCCCCGCGAGCGCACCGAACCGGCGTTGGTCAGGTACTGCACACGGTTGTCCTGGTCATAGGCATTGGTCTGGTAACCATTGACCTGGGTCCAGAACAGGTTGGCATTGAGCTGCAGCCGTCGGTCCCACAGCGTGCTTTTGAAACCCAGTTCGGCGTTGTTGGCGCGCTCGGTGCCGATCAGCAGTGAATCGGCACCGGCCGTCGGTGCCGAGCCTACCGCCAGGTTGACCCCGCCGGACTTTTCGCCATGGGACAGCGTCGCGTAGCCCAACAGGTTTTCGTTGAAGCGGTAGCTCAGGTTGAGCAAACCCGAGGGGCTGGTGCTGTATTGCGTGAGGTCACCGGAATCGTATGCCCCCGCGCGGCCACGTCGAGCCGTAGCGGCAGCACCGCTGACCGCCGCACCGCCGAGGGGATTGTTACGCGTGACCCAGGCACTTTTTTCTTCATAGGTGCCGCGCAGGCCGGCGGTGAAATCCAGGCGCTCGGTGAGGTGCCAGGTGCCTTGGGCAAACAGTGCAAAACTGTCGGTGCGAATGTGCCCGTTGCCGACGCTGCTGACGTTGGCCAATGCCCCGGCTGGCGTGCCGTTCCAAATGTCGGCCTGGGGCCCGTAATAGGCGAAGGATTTGTTGTCCAGCGAGTTGCCGAAGTAGTAGGCACCGAGCACGTAATCGAAGAAACCGCCGGTGGGCGAAGCCAGCCGGAATTCCTGGGACCACTGCTTATCTTCCACCGACACCCCGGCGTTATACGACGCCGGCACGTTAAGGCCGTCGTCGTTGCGTGGGGTGAAGTTCCAGAAGCGATAGGAACTGACCGAGGTCAGGGTGAAGTCACTTGGCAACGTCCAGTTGGCTTCCAGCGACGTGCCGCCCTGGAACACCGTGACCTGCTGGTCGCTGTCCAGGTTGACCTTGCGATGGGTGCCATCGACCAGGGTCGCGCCTGCCGCGTTGGCCCGCGACTGGTAGAGGTTGGTGCCGTTGATGGTCGGCCCGATGCTGTACAGCACACGGGTGCCGGCGCTGGAATCCTCTTCGTTGTAATCGCCGATCCAGCGCAGGTTGAACGCCTCGCTGGGCTTGTACAGCAGTTGCCCGCGAAAGCCTTGGCGCGAGCCACCGTTGAGGTCATGGCCGTTGTATTCGTTCTTGATGTCGCCGTCGCTGCGGGTGCGATACGCCGAGAAACGCCCCGCCAGCTCATCGGTGAGCGGGCCGGAAATCGTGCCCTTGGTCTGGAAGTAGCCGTCCTCGCCCAACGAGGTTTCAATGCTGCGCTCCGGGGTGAAACTCGGCGCGCGCGTGCTGATGTTGATCACCCCGGCCGTGGTGTTTTTGCCGAACAACGTCCCTTGCGGGCCGCGCAAGACTTCAAGCTGCTCGATGTCCATCAGGTCGAACACCGCCATGCCCGGCCGCCCGAGGTAAACGTTGTCGATATACAGCCCCACGCTGCCCTCAAGGCCGTCACTCGCCGGGTTGTTGCCAAGGCCGCGAATCGACACGCTGGACTGGCGCGCATGCATGTAGGCGACGTTGACGCTGGGCACCAGTTGCTGCAAATCCTGAATCCGATACACCCGCTGGCTCTCCAGGGCCTGGCCACCGATCACGCTCATGGGCGTCGGCACATCCTGGGCACTTTCGGTGCGGCGCCGAGCGGTGACCGTGACGGTTTCCAGTTGGCCAGTGGCGTTCTCGCCTTCGGGCGCAGGCTTGTTTGCGTCGGCCGCGTGGCTGGGCGTCCAGCTGGCACTGCCGGCCAGCAACAGCGCCAGCGGCAAACGCTTGAGCCGCCAGGGAGAGGAAGGGACAGCGGACTTCAACAGACTCATAAGCGGCTCCGGAACCCGGAAATATCCATCGAGAGATATTCCTTTAGGTTATTTATTTATGTTTTAACTAACATTTACTGCATAAGAGATAGCCTTTATAAAGAGTCGACCTAATGCATAGCCAATGCATTTCCCGGATATTTTTGATGTGAAAAATGCATATCGATTTGCGCCAGCTTCGTCACTTCATCGCCCTTGCCGAACAACGCAGTTTTGTCGCAGCCGCGTTGACGGTGAACCTGTCGCAGTCAGCGTTCAGTCGCAGCATCCAGGCCCTGGAACACAGCGCCGGCTGCCAGCTGATTGACCGTGGCCGTAAAGACCTGGCACCGACCAAACAAGGCCAGGTATTGCTGGAGCACGCCCGGCGCCTGGTCAGCGGTGCGCAGCAACTGGCCAACGAGATCGACCAGTTCAATGGCCTGGAGGCAGGGGAGTTGCGCTTCGGTTGTGGCCCGGCGCCGGCGGGTGGCTTGGTGCCCCGCGCCATCGGCAGTTTTATCGGGCGCTACCCTAAGGCACGGGTGCAGTACCAGGTCGACGACTGGCAAAGCCTGAGCAAACGCCTGCTCAGTGAAGAGTTCGAGTTTTTCGTCGCCGACACCCGCCACTTCGAAGCCAACCCGGACTATCACACTCACCGCCTGCGCCCGCGCCGCTGGTATTTCTGCTGCCGCGCCGGCCACCCGCTGGCCCTGCGCGACAGCGTGAGCGCCGCCGAGCTGATGAGTTACCCGCTGGCCGTGACCATCCGCCCGCCCAACCTGCGCAAGGTCATCGTCGACCTCAGCGGCCGCCCCGATTACCAGCCCAATGTCGAATGCGAGAACGGCTATAGCCTGATGGGTGTGGTGCTGCGCTCCGACGCCATCGGCATCGTCAGCGCCAACAGCGATGTGCTGCACATGGCCCGGGGCGAGCTGGTGTGCTTGAAGATCGAGGGCCTGGCCGAGGATCTGGAGGAGCGTTACACCCGCTACGGCATCGTCAGCCGGGCCGGGTATCGCTTGTCGCCGCTGGCGCAAGCGATGATCGAGCAGATCAAACAGATCGATGAGTTGGATGAGGATGTGTGTGCACTGGAGAATGTCGCGGTTTAGGCCATGCATCCCCTGCATGAAATCCAGTCCCCAAATGCACTTGCCAGCCCCCCACCCGAACGGCGAAAAACCTCACCTGTCCTCCGTCTGGTGAAACCCCATGCCCCATGCCCAACCCGTGCGCAACGTGCTGTACATCATGTGCGACCAACTGCGCCGCGATTACCTGTCGTGCTACGGCCACGCTCACCTGCACACGCCGAACATCGATCGCCTGGCCGCCGCCGGTGTGCGCTTCAGCCGCGCCTATACCCAAGGCACCATCTGCGGGCCCTCGCGCATGTCGGCCTATACCGGGCGCTACGTCAGCAGCCACCAGGTGGCGTGGAACGCGGTGCCGTTGCCCCTGGAAGAACTGACCATCGGCGACTACCTGCGCCCCTACGGTATCCGCACGGCGCTGGTCGGCAAGACCCACGCCACGCCGAATGTCGAAGCCTTGCAGCGCCTGAATATCGACCCTGGGAGCGAGCAGGCCGAGCCATTGAACGAGGTCGGCTTCGAGGCGTACTTGCGTCACGACGGCATCTACCCCGACAGCCCGCTGTTCGATGACAAACGCGAGTCCGCGCCCTATACCCATTACCTGCGCGAACAGGGCTACAGCGGCACCAACCCGTGGCACGAATGGGCCAATGCCGCAGCAGGTGAAAACGGCGAAGTGCTCAGCGGTTGGCACATGCGCAATGCCGGCCTGCCCGCGCGCGTGGCCGAGGAGCATTCGGAAACCGTCTACACCACCGACCGCGCTATCGACTTTATCCGCGAGCAGGCCGAACAACCGTGGTGCCTGCACTTGTCCTATATCAAGCCACACTGGCCCTACATCGCACCGGCGCCCTATCACGCGCTGTATGGCGCCGAGCATATCCAGGCACCGATCCAGCCCGGGGAAACCAGCGATCACCCGGTGTACCAGGCGTTCCGCCAACACCAGGAGAGCCTGAACTTTTCCCGTGACGAGGTACGGCTCACGGTGATTCCCACCTACATGGGCTTGATCAAACAAGTCGACGACCAACTCGGGCGACTGTTCGATTTCCTGCAAAGCAACGGCCGTTGGGACGACACCCTGATTGTGTTCACCAGCGACCACGGCGACTTTCTCGGCGATCACTTCCTCGGCGAAAAAGAATTTTTGCTGGAACCGGCCGTGGGCATTCCGCTGATCGTGCGCGACCCACGGGCCGCGGCCGATATCAGCCGTGGCACAGTGGACGCGCGGCTGGTGGAAACCATCGATGCGCTGCCGACTTTCCTTGAGGCCTTGGGTCTGCCCGCCGCCGACCATCGCCTGGAAGGCCGCTCGCTGATCCCGCTGCTGCATTGCCAAGAAACGAGCTGGCGCCGCTACGCCATCGCCGAGTACGACTACGCCTTCCAGGCCCCGGCCCGCGAACGCCTGGCGCAACCCATCGACCGTTGCCGGATGACGATGGTACGCAGCGAGCGCTGGAAATACCTGGCGTACGACGGCTTTCGCGCACAACTGTTCGACCTGGAAAACGACCCGCAGGAGCTGCACGACCTGGGCAGCGACCCGGCCTATGCCCAAGTGCGCGACATTCATTTGGGGTATCTGTTCGAATGGCTGCGCGGGTTGAAACGGCGCACCACCATCAGCCACACAGAGATCGATCTGCGTGGCCAACGGTTTCGTTACGGTGAGCCGGAGGCGGAGAAAGTGGTGAAAATCGGCGTCTGGTAAACCACAAATCGAATGTGGGAGGTGCCGCTGTCGCGCAGCAAATGGGTACCTCCGTGGCGAGCCCTGATGCCGATCAGTTAAGAGATAGAACGGGCAAACAGTAACCCGTGGCGAGCGGGCTTGCCCTAATGCCGTTCAGTTAAGCGTACATCGCCTTTTGTAGGAGCGAGCTTGCTCGCGAAAAACTCACAGGCGCCGCGTTCATTCAGGAGACACGCGTTATCGTTGACGTTTTTGTAGGAGCGAGCTTGCTCGCGAAAAACTCACAGGCGCCGCGTTCATTCAGGAGACACGCGTTATCGTTGACGTTTTTCGCGAGCAAGCTCGCTCCTACAAAAAAGCCTTAACTGAATGGCATCAGGGCTTGCCCCCTCCCACAGGTGAAGCGTTGTCAGCTCAGAGACCTTTGGTGGTCTGGCTGCGCTGCCCCTGCACACCCACCGGCACATCGCCCTTGAGCGTCACCCGGCGCACGATGCGTTCCTGGGTGCCGTAGTCGTCCACCGCGTAATGCTGGGTCGCGCGGTTGTCCCAGATCGCCACGTCGCCGGTATTCCAACGCCAGCGCACGGTGTTTTCCAGGCGGGTGACGTGGCTTTGCAAGAGGTTGAACAACTGGGTCGAATCTGCCTGGGAATAGCCTTTCAGGCGCTTGACGAAGTGCCCCAGCAACAGGGTCTTCTCACCACTGACCGGGTGTACGCGCACCACCGGGTGCTCGGTTTCGTACACCGTCGAGGTGAACACCTTGCGGTATGCCTCGAGCCGCTCTGCCGACACATCCGGCTTGAGCGCGGCGTAGTCGTATTCGTTGCTGTGCACCGCCCACAAGTTATCCGCCAGTGCGCGCAGTTCGACGCTGAGGTCGTTGTAGGCGCTTGAGGTGTTGGCCCACACCGTGTCGCCACCGGACTTGGGGGCGAGTACCGAACGCAGGATCGAGGCTTTCGGGTAGGCGTCGACGAAGGTCACGTCGGTGTGCCAGGAATTGGCGCGCTGGCCACGGGTGCCGTCCAGTTCCATCAGGAAGCGCGTACCGTCGCGCACCGGCACCGTCGGGTGGGCAATCGGCTCGCCGAGCAAGTGGGCGAAAGCTTCCTGGCTCTGGTCATCGAGGTGGGTCTGCTCACGGAAGAAGATCACCTTGTATTGCACCAGCGCCTGCTGGATGGCGTCGACCGTGGCGGCATCCAGATCGCCGGACAGCCTGATGCCACGGATCTCGGCGCCGATGCGGCCGGCGACCGGGTGAATATCCAGTGCCTGGGCGACGGGTTGAACAGCTAATGCGGCGTTGCTCATTGTGATGACCCTCTTGTGCCTACTGATGGTGGGGAGCTTTCCGACAACGCTCTATTCATATGCAATTTAGATCTAGCAAATGAACCAATGCTTCATTGACGGAATAAGAGCTTGCATTTAAAACCTCTGCTCCCGTGGTCGCAAATGCCTTCGACCTATTTTTAAGATGCAGGGAAAGCATATGGATCTTCGCCAACTGCGGTACTTCATCGCCCTCAACGAACACCGCAGTTTCGTGCGTGCGGCGGACGCCATGGGCATCACCCAACCGGCGTTCAGCCGCAGCATCCAGGGGCTGGAACAGGAATTCGGCTGTGTGCTGGTCGACCGCGGCCACAAGGATCTGCGCCCCACGCCGGAAGGCCAAGTGGTACTGCAACACGCGCTGACCCTGGTGCATGGCGCCAACCTGCTGAGCAGTGAAGTGACGCGCATGACCAAGCTCGACGCCGGCGACCTGCGCTTTGGCTGCGGCCCCGCGCCGGCGGTGAAACTGGTGCCGGATGCGGTGGCGCGTTTTATCAGCGCCCACCCGAAAATCCGTACCAGTTTCCAGGTGGATAACTGGGAAAAACTCAGCCGCGCCCTGAGCCGCGAAGAGATCGAATTCTTTATCGCCGACATCCGTCAGTTCGAAGCTGATCCGAATTTCCAGACCCGTGCACTGACGCCCAAGCGCGGGGTATTTTTCTGCCGCCCGGGGCACCCGCTGCTGGACAAGGACAGCCTGTCGACCAACGACATGTTCGACTACCCGCTGGCGTCGCCGCTGATCTCTCAGGGCATTCGCAAACTGTTGGCGAACCTGAGTGGGCGCATGGATTTTTCCCCGAGCATCCAGACCGAACATTTCCCGGCGCTGGTGAAGATTGTGCTGCAGTCCAATGCCATCGGAGTGGGCACCGAGGAGGCGTTCGCCGACGACATCGCCCAGGGCACGTTGAAGCTGCTGCACTGGCGCAACCTGCCGCAGAACATGGAGACCATGAGCGCCCGCTGCGGCATCGTCAGCCGCACCGGTTCGCGGTTGTCGCCGGCGGCGAAGGCGATGATCGAGACCTTGGTGGAGGTGGACAGCCAGGAGATGAGTGTGGCGGTTTGAAGGGGCTCATCGCCTGGACACCTCCCAACTCAGAGCCCCGCCGCGGCCAGATTCGGCGCCACCCAGTCACTCACGTGGAACGACTTGCGAATCAGCTTCTCCTGGGAGGCCAGGTCCACCGCGCCCTGCAATTTAGCCAGGAACACCGGGTCCAGGGTCGACGGGAAGACCTCGCTGAGGGTCTGGTCTTTCAAGTCATTGGTGAGGATCAGCGGCGGGTAGCTGGCCAGCCCGGACACCAGCGCAATGTAGGCTTGCTTGTTGTTGTCATCGGTCAACCATTGCACCGCCTGCTGCTGGGCCTTGAGCAGCTTGGCCACGGCGTCGGGATGCTCGTCGACAAACTGTTTGCTGCCCACCAGCACCGCCTGGACGCTGCCGGCGCCGCCGAGGTCCTTGGTGGTCAGGGGTATTTCAGCCAGCCCCTTGGCTTGCAACGCCGTCAGGTTCGAACCGCCCCAGGTGGCGTCGATCTGCTTGGCGGCCAGCGCCGCACCGGCGGCGTTGAAGTCCAGGTTGATGACCTTCAGGTCTTTTTCACTCAAGCCCTGGCTGGCCAATGCGGCATCGAACGACAACTGGCTGGCCGTACCACGGAACACCGCGACGCGCTTGCCCTTGAGGTCCTGCAAGGTCTTGATGCCTGAGCCCGGCACCACGCCGAGGTACTGCTTGACGTCGCGCGCGCTGGCACTGAGCAAGCGCGTCTCCAGGCCATTGGAACGACCGATGATCGCAGCCAGGTCGCCCAGGTAAGCCAGATCCACCTGGCCATTGGCGAAGGCTTCATTGATCACGGGGCCGGCGCCCTTGAAGTAGTTCCACTGGATCTTGATGCCTTGGTCGGCAAAGGCTTTTTCGAAGATCTGCTGCTCGCGCAGCACGTCCGTTATGCCCCCACCACTGTGCTGGCTGCCGGCGCTGAGGTCGGGCACGGCGATGCGGATTTCCTTGAGGTCGGCAGCCTGTACCAGGCCCGCCAGTGCGGTGCCTGCGACCAGGGTGATCAGACGTTTGAAAGGCAGTTTCATAAGCGCAGCTCCTTGTGGGCGAGGGTCGCCTGGGGAGCAGAAAGTAGGCACAGGCAGATAAAAACTTTAAATACTATAAATTCACAATTTAATAGCTTTTAGATCTATGCAAGTGAAAACGCCGGCCCCAGAGGACTATGCATAAACAGCATCGAAAATATTCTTCGAATGCATTGGATGCGTGCCGGGCAGAAGCTTTAAATGATTTTTCTTATCCCTCAATCATCTTGATTGCGTTTTTATAAGATCAAAAACACATAACGCCATCGGCGACAACGGAGGTCCTCCATGGCCCGAATTTCACTTTTGAGCCTCCCGCTCGCGGCCCCCGGCGCCACGCCACGCTGGCCGCTGCGCAGTGAACGGCTGTTGCCATGGTTGCTGCCGGTGACGCTGTTGGCGCTGTGGTGGCTGGCCAGCCGCAATCACTGGATGAGCGAGCAGATCCTGCCGCCACCGTCCCTGGTGTGGAGCAGCGCTGTGGAACTGGCCGGCGGCGAGTTGTGGAGCCACCTGGCAGTCAGCCTGCAACGCCTGTTCTGGGGGCTGCTGGCGGGCATTGGCGCCGGGGCGCTGCTGGGGGCGTTGCTGGGTTTCAGTGCGCGCGCCGAGCGCCTGGTGTTTCCGACGTTCAGCGCATTGTCGCAAGTACCGACGCTGGCCTGGATTCCACTGTTCATGGTGTTCTTCGGCATTGGCGAAACCCTCAAACTGGTGGTGCTGGTGAAGGCGATCGTGGTGCCCGTGACCCTGCATACCCTGGTCGGCGTACGCGACGCCCAACCCCAGTTGCGTGAAGCCGCCCGTGTATTGCGCCTGCCCACGTATCTGTTGATCCGTCGCCTGATCCTGCCCGCCGCGCTGCCGGCATTCATGGCCGGTGTACGCCTGGCCCTGGCGGCCGGCTGGACCTCGCTGCTGGCGGTGGAATTGCTGGCCTCCAGCGAAGGCATCGGCTACCTGATGGTGTGGGCGCGCCAGCTGTTCATGCTCGATATTGTCTTCGTGTGCATCGTGGTCATCGGCGTATTCGGCGTGGTGATGGATCGCGGCATTGGCTGGCTGGATCGCAAATGGGTGCACTGGCCCCATCCGGCCACGGCGCAGATTCGTCGCGGGCCGCGCTATCAAGGCTGGCAGCGTTTGCAACCGTGGTTGCTGCCCTTGCTGTTGCTGGCGCTGTGGCAGGTCGCGACGCAACAAGGCTGGGTAGACCCGAACATTCTGGTCAGCCCATGGGTGGTGTTGCACACCACCGTCGCCGGGGTCGTGGATGGCAACCTGAGCGCTGCACTGGGCACCAGCCTGGGGCGAAGCCTGGGCGGGTTGGTACTCGGGGGCGGCCTTGGCTTTGCCATGGGCCTGTGGCTGGGGCTGTCCCGGCGCAGCGAGCGGGTCCTCGGGCCGACCCTGGCTGCCTTGCGCCAGATCGCGATTTTCGCCTGGGTGCCGTTGCTCACTGCCTGGTTTGGCCTGGGTGAGTTGGCCAAGTGGGTGTTCATCGCCCTCGCCGCCTTCTTCCCGCTGTTTATCGCCACCCAACGCAGCGTGCTGAATCTGTCGCCGCAGCTCAACGAAGCGGCGCAGGTGTTGCGCCTGAACCTGTTCCAACGGTTACGACGCCTGGTGCTGCCAGGCGCCGCAGCCGGTATTTTCGCCGGCCTGCGCCTGAGCCTGATCTACGCCTGGCTGGGCACCATCGGTGCGGAATATTTCATGCCGTCCAACGGCGGTATCGGCAGCCTGATGATCGGCGCCCAACAACTGCTGCGCATGGACCTGATCATGAGCGGCATGCTCCTGGTCGGCCTCACCGGCGCGGCCCTCAACCTGATCGGCCAGCGCATCGAAACCCGCGCCACCCGCTGGAGACACGCATGAACGCACCTATCGTCAGCTTCAACCATGTGGGCAAGACCTTTGACGTCGATGGCTTCGAGCTGGAAGCCATCCGTGAATTCAACCTGGAGATTGCCGAAGGCGAATTCGTCGCGATTGTCGGCTCCAGCGGCTGCGGCAAATCCACCCTGCTGCGCCTGTTGGTGGGGCTGGATACGCAGTTTCGCGGCGAGATCCGCGTCGACGGCAAAGCGGTCAACGGCATCGGCGGCGAACGCGGCATCGTGTTCCAGGAGCACCGTTTGTTCCCCTGGCTGACCGTGGCGGAAAACATCGGCCTGGGCCTGGTCAACGAGCCGTTGAGCGAGGCCGAGCGAAACCGGCGCATTGCAGACTTTATCGAACTGGTCGGCCTCACCGACTTCACCCGCGCCTATCCGCACCAACTGTCCGGTGGCATGGCGCAACGGGTGGCGATTGCCCGCGGCCTGGTGGCCAGCCCGCGCATCCTGCTGCTGGACGAACCGTTCGGCGCCCTCGACGCCCTGACCCGCCAGCAAATGCAGGACGAACTCCTGGCAATCCGCGCCCGCGCCAAAATCACCACGGTATTAGTGACCCACGATGTGGAGGAAGCGATTTTCCTCGCCGACCGCGTGGTGGTGATGGAGCCCCGGCCTGGGCGAATCAAGCAGGTGGTGGATATCGCCCTGCCCCACCCGCGCCAGCGCAGCAGTTTCGAATTCCACCAACTGCGTGAAGAGCTGCTGCACGAACTGACCAGCGACGGCCATTACCAGCCGCCCGCGCGCGAACAGATCCGCGACCTGCCACTGGCCTTTATTGCCTGCTGAAAAACCGCCTGCTAATGAGGAGTGCCTTGATGCCGCAACGTCCCAATTTTCTCGTGATCCTGGCCGATGACATGGGCTTCTCCGACCTCGGCGCCTTTGGCGGGGAAATTTCCACCCCGCATCTGGACGCCCTGGCGCTGAACGGCCTGCGCCTGACCGACTTCCACACCGCCCCCACCTGCTCGCCCACCCGCTCGATGCTGCTGACTGGCACCGACCACCATATCGCCGGTATCGGCACCATGGCCGAGGCGCTGACCCCGGAGCTGATCGGTAAGCCCGGCTACGAGGGTTACTTGAATGACAAGGTGGTGGCGCTGCCAGAGCTGCTGCGCGAGGCCGGTTACCAGACGCTGATGAGCGGCAAGTGGCACCTGGGCCTGACCGCCGAACTGGCGCCTCACGCCCGCGGTTTCGAGCGTTCGTTCTCACTGCTGCCGGGGGCGGCCAACCACTACGGCTTCGAACCGACCTATAACGACGACACCCCAGGCCTGCTCAAATCCACCCCGGCGCTGTACATCGAAGACGACCGGTTCGTCGAGCAGTTGCCCAAGGATTTCTATTCCTCGGATGCCTTCGGCGACAAGCTGCTGCACTACCTCAAGGAGCGCGACCAGGCCCGGCCGTTCTTCGCTTACCTGCCGTTTTCGGCGCCGCACTGGCCGTTGCAAGCGCCTGCGGACATCGTCGAGAAGTACCGTGGCCGCTACGACGCCGGCCCCGAAGTGCTGCGCCTGGAACGCCTGGAAAAACTCAAGGCACTGGGGCTGATCGACGCTGAAGTCGAACCCCACCCGTTGATCGAGCTGACCACCCAGTGGGCCGCCTTGACCGACGAGCAGCGCCAGGTATCGGCGCGGGCCATGGAGGTGTATGCGGCGATGGTCGAGCGCATGGACTGGAACATCGGCCGGGTCGTGGATTACCTGCGCCAGCAGGGGCAGTTGGACAATACGTTCATTGTGTTCATGTCCGACAACGGCGCCGAAGGTGCGCTGTTGGAGGCGTTCCCCAAGTTCGGACCGCAGTTGCTCACCTACCTCAACCAACATTACGACAACAGCCTGGACAACATTGGCCGCGCCAACTCCTATGTCTGGTATGGCCCGTCATGGGCGCAGGTGGCGACGGCGCCGTCGCGGTTGTTCAAGGCGTTCACCACCGAAGGCGGGATTCGCGTACCGGCGCTGGTGCACTATCCGCAGCTGTCGCTCAAAGGTCGTATCAGCCACGGGTTCGGCACGGTGATGGACATCACGCCGACCATCCTGGACCTGGCCGGCGTGCGTCATCCGGGCAAACAATGGCGCGGCAAGCCGGTGGCGCCGCTGCGGGGCAAGTCGTGGCTGGGCTTCCTCTCTGGCGAAACCACCCAGGTGCACGACGACAATACGGTGACCGGCTGGGAACTGTTTGGCCGCCGCGCGATTCGCCAGGGCCAGTGGAAGGCCGTATACATCCCCGGCCCCGTGGGCCCGGCGACCTGGCAGCTGTATGACCTGGGCCAGGACCCTGGAGAAATCCACGACCTGGCCTTGAGTCATCCGGACAAACTCGCCACGTTAATCGGCCACTGGCAACAGTATGTGGACGAAACCGGCGTGGTGCTCAGCGCATCGCCGTTTCAGCCGGATTGAGGCGGGCCTGCGGCCGCGTGGCGGGTTCAAGCCGATTGGCCCGCGCAAACGTACCGAAATCATTGAACCGCACGCCCATCTCCGCCATGACCTTATGCGCCACCTTGGCCGTCATCTGGCGGATGTAGAACGGTTCCTTGACCACAAAATGGTGAATCCCGTGGGTGCTGCCGAAGTTGAAGCAGAACGCCTGCAATGGCCACATCCACCAGGGGTTGAGTACTTGGGTCTGCTGGATCACATTGCCCAGCTCAACATCGCCGTAGTAGTGCATGTTGGAACTGACGAAGTGCAGGCAAAAGGTGCGCAGCACGTTGGGGCCGATGATCACCACGGCCGCGATATCGATCACGTGCATCACCTGCAAGGTACCGGCGGACCAGGCGATCGGCGTGCCCAGCAGGCTGGCGATGCCGTTGGCCGCGTGGAAACCGAGGAATACGTACCACGCGCCCCAATGCAGCAACGCCAGCGGCGCATACACCAGCAGCGAACGCTTGAGGATCTTGAGTTTGTGGTCCCAGGTCTTGGCGCGCAGCATGCGGATAAACGCCGACATCACGTTATCGCCCACCATCAGCAACCGCGCCAAGCCCCAGGGCTCGCCGTTGGTGATGGCGCGTTCCTCCATATCGGTCTCGGTGCCGGAGACCTTGTGATGATTGAGGTGCAGGTGCCGGCGAATCCACGGGTTGATGGTGCTCGGCCGCGCCAGCCAGACCAGGCCCATCATCAAGTTGTGCGGCAGGCGCTGCTTGCGAAAATACATGCTGTGGATCAGGTCGTGTTCCAGCTCGTGGGTCAGTGAGGCCAGGAACGCGTTCAGCAACAGGCACACCCACCAGGCCATGGCCCCGGTGATATAGAGCGCCGCCGAGCCGATCATGCCGGCCAAGGCAAACGCCAGTATGCCCGCGCCCAATGCGTCTTGATGCAACAGCCAGGGGTGCTGCTGGCGCAAGCGCACGCCTTCGGCCAGCACCACCTCACGGATATGCGCCGAACGCTGTTGTGCGTTCATCTGCTGGGGACTTGCAGAAGTACCGTCCATGCTTCCATCCTCTTGTTTACTGATGTGTCCATCCTGCCCCAAGCGATCCGGCAGGACGCTAGCCCCGGACGCCAACCTGTTGACCGCAAGCGCCAATCGCCATGACCGAACCAACTTCCCTCGCCAGCTGGACCCGCGCACTGCGCAAGCAGCTCGACGCCCTGGGCCTCGACAGCGCCGCCCTGTGCGCCCAGGCCGGTCTCGACCCCCAGCAGATGGACGACCCCAATGCGCGCTACCCGTTGTCGGCCACCACCCGGCTATGGGAACTGGCGGTGCAGGCCAGCAACGACCCGGCGATCGGCTTGCGGGTGTCGCGGTTTGTCAGCCCGACCACCTTTCATGCGTTGGGCTATGCGTTGGTGGCCAGCGGCAGCCTGCGCGAGGTGTTCGAACGCATCGTGCGTTATCACCAGGTGGTCAGCGATGCCCTGACGCTGGAGCTGAGCCGGGAGGGCGAGCGCTACCGCTTTCGCCTGCTGCAACCGCCGGGCAGCCCGGCGCCGGCGCTGGAAGCCATCGATGCATTTGCCGCGATCTATGTGCGCACCTGCCGCAATCGCCTGGGCCGCGACTATGCGCCGTTGGCGGTTTACCTACGGCGCCCGGAACCCGCCGACCCCAAGCCCTGGCACACGGTGTTCCGCGCCCCGGTGTTTTTCGGCGCCGAGGAAGACCGCCTCGAATTCGCCGCCAGGGATTTCGACAGCCACCTGGACGATGCCAACCCGGAACTGGCCGAACACAACGAAACCGTGCTCAAACGCACCCTCGCCCAACTGCAACCGCTGACCTGGGAACGCAAGGTGCGCGCGGCCATCGAGGCGCAACTGCCCGATGGCGAGCCGAATGCCGAGCGGATTGCCCAGGCGTTGCATTTGAGTTTGCGCAGTTTGCAACGGCATCTGGCGGACGAGGGGTGTCGCTTTGATGCGTTGCTCAATGAATGCCGGGAAAACCTGGCGCTGCTGCACTTGCGTGATCCGCAGTGCTCATTGGCGGAGATCAGTCATCTGCTCGGGTTTGCTGATACCAGCAGCTTTAATCGCGCGTTCAAGCGCTGGACGGGGATGACGCCGGGGCAGTTTCGGGATGGGTTGCGGTAGGTGGATTTGCGGGGTGGCTGAAGGCCTCATCGGGGGCAAGCCCCCTCCCACAGGGGGACGCATTTCAACTGTGGGAGGGGGCTTGCCCCCGATGGCGATCGTTCGGACACTACCGTCACGGGATCATTCAGCGGCTCCGATCCCGCCGCAACAGTTTCTTGACCCGCATCACCAGTGCCTTGGCCGCAAACGGCTTGAGCAGGTAATCATCCTCGTGCAATTCCAGCCCGCGCAGGCGATCTTCAATCCCACCCGGCGTGGTCAGGAACAACACCGGCGTTTCGCCCTTCTGCCGAATCGCCTGCTGCAACTTCCAGGCATTCAAGCCCGGCAGCATGACATCCAGGATCACCAGGTCGTACTCCGCGCTTTCGACAAACCGCTGCGCCGCCATGCCGTTGGCCGCGACTTCCACGGTGTAGCCCGCCTCGTTCAAACCCTGGGCCATCCGCTGTGCCTCTTCGGATTCATGTTCCACTAACAGCACGCGCATAACACACCTCGATTGATCAGGGTTGCAGGCTAACACCCTCAGGTGTGCGCCGCCTCTCGTAGCCGCTGTGCGTCGAGGATTTCGATCTCGCCGTAGCCCAGGCGCACGATGCCCTGGGCTTGCAGGTCCTTGAGCAAGGCATTGGTGGTCTGGCGCGACAGGCTCAACATCGCCGCCAGGTCTTCTTGGGGCAGTTGCAGCACGCGTTTTGACGGTTCCATGTCGCCGTAACCCTCAACGATCATCAACAGCCGATGGGCCAGGCGGACCGAGGCGGGCATCAGGCTGAGCTGTTCAAGGCCGATAAAACTCAGGCGCAGCTTCTGGCTCATCAACAAGGCCAGGTCACGCCAGTACCGGGGGGACGCCTCGAGGATCTTCAGCAACGCCTGCTGCGGCACCTGCACCAGCGTGCACGGCCCCGTGGCACAGGCGTCGTGGGTGCGCGGCAAGCCGTCGAACAGGCAGATTTCGCCGAACCAATAGGGCGCGCCCACCAGGCTCAACAGCGCTTCCTTGCCGTGCTCGTTCACCGCACTGACACGCAAGGTGCCTTCAAGCACCGCATACAAGCCACAGGGCGGATCACCGCGCTTGAACAGGTATTGTCCCGCCGTCAGCTGCCGCAGCCGGGCATGGGCCAGCAGACTATGCTGGAAAGGTACAGGCAGGTGACTGAACCAGTGACCGACGGCCAGCCGGGCGTGCCATTGCGTCGCATCCATGGGAACTCCGAAGATTGTCGCCCAACTGACAGTTAGTCGCAGGCTGACAGGGCATGATCAAACATCCTACAGGAGGAACAACAATGAAAAGCCTCGTCGACCACCTCAGTCAATACGCCGCCTACCACCGCGACCCGCGCAATATCGCCAGCCACTTTATCGGCATCCCGCTGATCGTGGTGGCCGTCGCGGTGCTGCTTTCACGCCCGGAATGGCCGCTGGCCGGGTTCTGGCTATCGCCGGCCGTCTTGGTCGCGCTGCTGGCGGCGTGGTTTTACCTGCGCCTGGAACTGGCCCTGGGTGTGTTGATGACGGTACTGATGGGGCTGTCAGTGTGGGTCGGGCATGAGCTGGCCGCGCACAGCACGCAGGTGTGGCTCGGCAGCGGCATCGGCATGTTCGTGGTGGGCTGGGTGATTCAGTTCGTCGGGCACTACTACGAAGGCAAGAAACCGGCGTTTGTGGATGATGTGTCGGGGCTGATTGTCGGGCCGCTGTTTGTGGTGGCGGAGTTGGCGTTTCTGCTGGGGTTGCGGCATGACCTGAAGGCGGACATTGAGCAACGCTCGGGCCCGGTGGCGCGCCGCGATCTAAAGCCGAGAGAAATCTAAATGTGGGAGGGGGCTTGCCCCCGATTGCGGTCCTTCAGCCAAGTATTCGTTAGCTGACACACCGCTATCGGGGGCAAGCCCCCTCCCACATTTGGTTCCATTTTCACATTGGGTAGTGCGGAGTTATCAGGCTTTTTGCCAGACCTTGGGCTTGAAGAACAGGGTCTCGCCACGGGCCAGGCCGGTCAGGCTGTCGTGGTCTTTCACCACTTCGGCTTCGATCAGCTCGCTTTGGCCTTCAACCTTCAACGTCACCCGCGTGGTCGCGCCCAAGGGGCGGATATCGCGCACTTCGGCGGCGTGGTGGTCTTCCAGCTCATGACGTGACAGCGACACTTCATGGGGGCGGAACAGCACATGCTGGTCTTCACCCAGGTGCAGGCGGTTGGAGTCGCCGAGGAAGTGGTACACAAAATCGCTGGCCGGGTTTTCGTAGACGTCGCCCGGTGAGCCGATCTGCTCGATCACCCCCTTGTTCATCACCACGATGCGGTCGGCGACTTCCATGGCCTCTTCCTGGTCGTGGGTCACGAACACCGACGTCAGGTTGATGTCTTCGTGCAGGCGCGCCAGCCAGCGGCGCAGCTCTTTACGCACCTTGGCGTCGAGGGCGCCGAACGGTTCATCCAGCAACAGCACTTTGGGCTCTACCGCCAGGGCGCGGGCCAGGGCGATACGCTGGCGTTGGCCACCGGAGAGTTGTTCCGGGTAACGGTCGGCCAGCCAGTCCAACTGCACCATGTTCAGCAGTTCGTGGACTTTGGCCGCGATCTGGCTTTCGTTGGGGCGCTGGTTCTTCGGCTTCATGCGCAGGCCGAAGGCAACGTTGTCGAACACGGTCATGTGGCGGAACAGCGCGTAGTGCTGGAACACAAACCCGACATTGCGATCACGCACGTCGTGGCCGGAGACATCTTCACCGTGGAACACGATGCTGCCGGCATCTGGGGTTTCCAGGCCGGCGATGATGCGCAGCAACGTTGTCTTGCCACAGCCGGAGGGGCCCAGCAACGCCACCAGCTCGCCACTCTGGATATCCAGATTGATGCTGTCCAGGGCCTTGAAAGCGTTGAAGTTCTTGCTGACATTACGGACTTCGATCGACATGACTTATTCCTCAGCCGCTGCGGCGCGCAGGCGGTTAATACGGTTCTCGCTCCACTGCTTGAGCAGCAGGATGAAGAGCGCCAGGATCAGCAGCAGGCTCGCCACCGCAAAGGCGGCGACGTGGTTGTATTCGTTGTAGAGAATCTCGACGTGCAGCGGCAAGGTATTGGTGACCCCACGAATGTGGCCGGACACCACCGACACCGCGCCGAACTCACCCATGGCCCGCGCGGTACACAGCACCACGCCGTAGATCAGGCCCCATTTGATATTCGGCACGGTCACATGCCAGAACATCTGCCAGCCATTGGCGCCCAGCAGGCGCGCGGCCTCTTCTTCCTGGGTGCCCTGTTCCTGCATCAGCGGGATCAGTTCACGGGCGACAAAGGGCACGGTCACGAAGATGGTCGCCAACACGATGCCGGGCAAGGCGAACACGATCTGGATGTCATGCGCCTGCAACCAGGGCCCGAAGAGGCCCTGGGCGCCGAACATCAATACGTAGACCAGGCCCGCGATCACCGGCGAGACCGAGAACGGCAGGTCGATCAGCGTCACCAGGATGCTTTTGCCACGGAACGAGTACTTGCTCACGCACCAGGCGGCGCTGACGCCGAATACCAGGTTGAGCGGCACCGAAATCAACACGGCGATCACCGTGAGTTTCAACGCGGACAACGCATCCGGTTCAAGGATCGCGGTGAAAAACGCACCGAGGCCGTTCTTCAGGCCCTGGGACACCACGATAAACAGCGGCAGCAACAGGAACAGGAAGAACACCAGCCAGCCCAGGCCGATCAGGATGCGCCGGGAAACAGCGCTGCCACGGCGGGCTGCGTTGGCCGAGGCTGCAGCGGAAATAGACGATTGGGACATGTTCCGCGCCTCCTTATGGACGTTCGATGCGCCGCTGCAACAAGTTGATCAGCAGCAACAGGACAAAGGAAACCACAAGCATCAACACGCCGATGGACGTGGCGCCGCGGTAGTCGTATTGGTCGAGCTTGACCATGATCAGCAGCGGCAGGATCTCGGTCTTCATCGGCATGTTGCCGGCGATGAAAATCACCGAACCATACTCACCGACGCCCCGGGCAAACGCCAGGGCGAAGCCGGTCAGCCAGGCGGGCAGCAACGCGGGCACGAGGATATAGCGGAACACCTGCAACGGCTTGGCGCCCAGGCAGGCGGCGGCCTCTTCGACTTCCCGGGGGATATCGGCGAGCACCGGCTGCACCGTGCGCACCACGAACGGCAGCGTGACGAAGGTCAGCGCCAGGGTGATGCCCAAGGGGCTGTAGGCGATCTTGAAACCCAGGTCGGCGGCGAACTGACCGACCAGGCCGGTCGGCGTGTACAGCGCGGTCAGCGCGATACCGGCCACGGCGGTGGGCAGGGCGAACGGCAGGTCGATCATCGCGTCGATGATCTTGCGGCCGGGGAAGGTGTAGCGCACCAGCACCCAGGCCAGCAGCGTGCCGATCACACCGTTGATCAGCGCGGCGTACAACGCGGTGCTGAAGCTCAGTTTCAACGCCGCCAGCACACGGGGTGCGGAGATGATGTTCCAGAACTGATCCCAGGTGAGTTGAGCGGCGTGTACAAACATCGCCGCGAGGGGGATGAGTACGATCAGGCTGAGGTACACCACGGTGTAGCCCAGCGTCAGCCCGAAGCCGGGTATGACGGGGGAAATACGACGCGACATAAGAGTCCTTGGTTAAAGGTAGAAACCACTGTAGGAGCGAGCTTGCTCGCGAAGAACTCAAGGGCACCGCGTTCATTCAGAATGCCCGCGTCATCATTGACGATCTTCGCGAGCAAGCCCGCTCCTACAGGTACTTTGGCTTACTGCGCCGTGTAGATCTGGTCGAACACGCCACCGTCGTTAAAGAATTTCGGTTGGGCAGTTTTCCAGCCGCCGAAGTCTTTGTCGATAGTCACCAGGTCCAGTTTCGGGAACTGCTGGGCGTATTTGGCAGCCACTTTTGCATCGCGTGGGCGGTAGAAATTCTTGGCTGCAATCTCCTGGCCAGCCGGGCTGTACAGGTGCTTCAGATATTCAGTGGCGATTTCGGTGTTGCCCTTTTTCTCGGCGTTCTTGTCGACCACGGCCACTGGCGGCTCGGCGAGGATCGACAGGGAAGGCACGACGATATCGAACTTGTCGGCGCCGCCGTCTTCTTTCAGCGCCAGGAACGCCTCGTTTTCCCAGGCCAGCAACACGTCACCCTGACCGTTGTTGACGAAGGTGATGGTCGAACCACGAGCCCCCGTGTCCAGAACCGGTACGTGCTTGAACAGCTCTTTCACGTATTCCTGGGCCTTGGCTTCGCTGCCACCGGCCTTGAGGCCATAGGCCCAGGCGGCGAGGAAATTCCAGCGCGCACCGCCGGAGGTTTTCGGGTTCGGAGTGATCACCGACACGTCTTTCTTGATCAGGTCGCCCCAGTCCTTGATGCCTTTGGGGTTGCCCTTGCGCACCAGGAACACGATGGTCGAGGTGTATGGAGTGCTGGCGTCCGGCAGGCGGGTCTGCCAATTCTCCGGCAGGGTCTTGCCCAGCTTGGCGATTTCGTCGATGTCACCGGCCAGGGCCAAGGTCACCACGTCGGCGCGCAGGCCGTCGATCACGGCCCGGCCTTGCTTGCCCGAACCACCGTGGGATTGCTGGATCTTGACGTTGTCGCCGGGGTGGGACTGTTTCCAGAAGGCGGTGAACTCAGCGTTGTAGTCCTGGTACAGCTCACGGGTAGGGTCATACGAGACGTTGAGCAACTCGTAGTCCTTGGCAACGGCGGAACCGGCAAACACGGCACTGGCCAATGCGGCCAGGGCATAACGGCGAATCGACGACATAGAAGCTCCTGAAATTCTGGGGGTGTTGGCTTTTTCTTATAGTTGCGGGTCTATCGCCGTTCTTGCCTAGCTCGGTTTGTTCCCCGGGTTCTGCAGACGGAATTTTTCCTTGCGTTCGATCTGTACCACTTGGGCGTTGTGCACCGTGATTTCCACCGCGCCAAACCGCAGATCGCGCAGGGCGCTCTGGATCTCACGCAAAATGGCTGCTTCGTCCTGGCCGTCGACGCTACGTAGAGATGCGCTCATGGTCTCGCTCCTGAAATGAATAGTGCCTCGCAGTGGCGGCACTGCTTGCGGCGTGAGGGCGATAGTAGATAAGCGCGGATATTCTTAAAAATACTATTTAAGAATGTTTATATAACCAGAAAGAATTTTCTGACAGGACGCGGGGTTGCGCGAGGTTTTTGCGCCCGAGCGCCGAAATAACGCCTTGTGAAGTTCCAAATGTGGGAGGGGGCTTGCTGAAGGCTTTTTGTAGGAGCGAGGGGGACGCCTAGTTCTTGCTCGCGAAAAACTCACAGGCACCGAGTTCATTCAGGACACACGCGTTATCGTTGAGGTTTTTCGCGAGCAAGAACTAGGCGTCCCCCTCGCTCCTACAGAAGGCGATGTACGCTTAACTCCCACATTTGACTGCATTTCAGGTCTGGATTGGCGGGGCGCGCTGCCAATCAATGTCCTGCGCCGGCATTGGCCGCCCAAACCAATACCCCTGCCCCATATCGCAGCCTTGCTCCAACAAGAACCGGGCCTGCTCCACCTGTTCAATGCCCTCGGCATGCACCTGCATGCCCATGCTTTTGGCCAGGGCGATGACCACCCGCACAATCGCGGCGTCATCTTCGTCCCACGGCAACCCGGCAACAAACCCCTGGTCGATCTTGAGCTTCTGCACCGGCAGGCGCTTGAGGCGCAACAACGAGGAATAGCCAGTACCAAAGTCGTCGATGGCCAGGCGCAAGCCCAGTTCGCGCAGGCGGTGCAGTTGTTCCAGGGCCACTTCAGGGTCTTCCATCACTGCGCTCTCGGTGACTTCCAGCTCCAGAAAGGCGGGGTCCAGGCCAGTGGTGTGCAGCACCTGCGCCACTTGCTCATACAGCTCGCGTCGGGCGAACAGGCGGCTGGAGACATTGATGGCGATAAAGCTCAGTTGCACGCCATCGGCCAGCCACTGGCACATTTGGCGACAGGCCTGGTCCATGACCCAGGCGTCGATATCGGCGATCAGCCCGGTCCGTTCGGCGATGGGGATGAACTCGACCGGCGGCACCAGGCCGCGCTCCGGGTGTTGCCAGCGCACCAGCGCTTCGACACCGATCAGGCGGCTGTTGTGCAGGTCATGCACCGGCTGGTAGTAGACGCGCAGCTCTTGCTGTTCGAGCGCGCGGCGCAGTTCGCTGGCGATTTCCACCCGGTTCTGCGCGTGGGCGGTCAGCTCTTCGGTGTACAGGGCGTAACCTTCGCGGCCCACGCTCTTGGCCTTGAACAGCGCGGAATCGGCATTGCGCAGTAACTGTTCGGCGCTCAGGGCATCACTGGGGAACAGGCTGATACCGATGCTTGCACTGATAAACAACTGATGGCCGTCGAAGATGAACGGCTCCCGCAAAGCATCGAGTATGCGTTGCGCCAGCGCGGCGGCCTGCACCACCTGTGGACAACTTTCCACCAATACGGCGAACTCATCCCCGCCCAGGCGTGCCAGGGTGACACCCGGGCCAAACAGACCTGCGAGGCGTTCACTGACCTGCTTGAGCAGTTGGTCGCCGACGTTATGGCCGAGGCTGTCGTTGATGATCTTGAAGTGGTCCAGGTCAAGCAACAGCAAGGCGCAGCCGCGCTTGTGGACTTGCGCCGAGGCCAGTGCCTGCTCGGCGCGGTCGGTGAACAACAGGCGGTTGGGCAGGCCGGTCAGGGGGTCGTGGTGGGCGAGGTGGGCCAGTTCGTGCTCGGAATCCTTGATCGCGGTGATATCGGAAAACACCGCGACGTAATGGCTGAGCTGGCCGTGATCATCATGGATCACACGGATGGTTTGCCACTGTGGATAAATTTCGCCGCTTTTGCGCCGGTTCCAGATTTCGCCACTCCATTCGCCGGTGCGCTCCAGGGTCTGGAACATCTGTTGATAAAAACTCGACGAATGGCGCCCGGACTTGAACAGGCTCGGTTGCTGGCCCATGACGTCTTCGCGTCGATAGCCGGTGATCGCCATAAAAGCGCGGTTCACATGCACGATCAGCCCACGGGCGTCGGTGACCAGTACGCCTTCACGGGTGCAATCGAATACAGCAGCCGCCTGGCGCAGGCGCTCGCGGTTTTCTTTCAGGGGCTGGGCAAGCAGATTGGCCCGGGCAAAGCGCGCGCAAATCAGGTAGATCGCCAGGGCACTGAGCGCCACCCACACATAGCCGCGCACCTGCAGCCATTGGTTCAGCTCGCTGGGATTATCGAGAAACTCGATCAATACCCGTTGAGTGAGCCCAACCCACAGCATCGAAACCAGCAGATATACCAACCCGGCACGGCGGGCGCCTCGGTATGAAAACAGCATATGGTTAGTAGTCCTTACTAAAAAGCCAGATTCGCCCTACAAAGGCTGCGGATTATAGAATAAGAAACATCCAGTCACTCCTATCTGAAAGGGTGGCTGGTTTTCTCTGTAGGCTTAGTGATAATGCGTGAGCTGTTTTTTTCTTTATCTGAGGGCCATACAGCCTATGTGGTACAACGGTTTTCTTGACTTGTCGGCCTGGCAACTGGTGGCAGTCACTCTGTTGATGACCCACGTGACCATCGTTGCGGTCACCGTCTATCTGCACCGCTATTCAGCCCATCGCTCCCTGGAGCTCAATGCCGGCCTGAAACACTTCTTCCGCTTCTGGCTGTGGCTGACCACGGCGCAGAACACCCGCGAGTGGACCGCTATCCACCGCAAGCACCACGCCAAATGCGAAACCGTCGACGACCCCCACAGCCCGGTGATCAAAGGCCTGTCCACCGTACTGCGCAAAGGTGCCGAGCTGTACCGGGCCGAGGCGGAAAACCCCGAGACCCTGCGCATCTACGGCAAGAACTGCCCGGACGACTGGCTTGAACGCAAGCTCTACACGCCGTACCCGTTGCTGGGCGTGGCGATCATGGGCGTGATCGACCTGCTGCTGTTCGGCACCATCGGCATCACCATCTGGGCGATCCAGATGATGTGGATTCCGTTCTGGGCCGCCGGCGTAATCAACGGCCTCGGCCATGCCATCGGCTACCGTAACTTCGAATGCCGCGATGCGGCGACCAACCTGGTGCCATGGGGCATCATCGTCGGTGGCGAAGAGCTGCACAACAACCACCACACCTATCCCAACTCCGCCAAATTGTCGGTGAAAAAGTGGGAGTTCGACCTGGGTTGGGCGTGGATCAAGGTATTCAGCTTCCTGCGCCTGGCCAAGGTACAGCGCGTGGCACCGATTGCCCACCGCGTGGAAGGCAAGGGCCACCTGGACATGGACACCGCCATGGCGATCCTCAACAACCGCTTCCAGATCATGGCCCAGTACCGCAAGCTGGTGATCGGCCCACTGGTCAAGCAAGAGCTGGAAAAGGTCGATCACTCGGTGCGCCACCAGTTCCACCGCGCCAAGCGCCTGCTGTCGCGGGAAACCAGCTTGCTGGATGACCGCCATCACCTGCGTATCCAGAGCATGCTGGAACACAGCCACGCGCTGACCGTGATCTACGAAAAACGCCTGGCACTGCAGCAGATCTGGCTCAAGACCAGCTCCAATGGCCACGACATGCTGGCGGCAATCAAGGAATGGGTGCATGAGGCAGAGGCCAGTGGTATCCAGTCCCTGCGCGATTTTGCCCACCAGCTGAAAACCTATTCGCTGCGCCCTGCGGCGGTCTGATGATGCGGGGGGAGGGGCCTGCCCTCCCCCGCAATCACTTTTTTGACGTCATTCTCCAGACACGCGCTAATCCGTCCTAATCGCCCCTGATGACGGAACTTCGCTGCAATTCGTCCCTCTCAAACAACACTTCGCCATCATGGTGGCCCCTTGTTGTGACCGCTGCTGAATCCTGCGGCGCGCCCAGAGAGAGTTGTGCCGATGGTCCACGAAAAACCCTACCTGTCCGATCCGCCCACCACAGAGCCGCCCCGACCCGCAGCGGCGGCGACCTTGCTGGCGCTCATGCATGCCCAGGGCGAAGTCGAACGGCTCAGTGAGCGCGAGCAATTACTGAGTTCACTGCTGGTCAGCGTAAACGCCGTGCTGTGGGCCGTCGATTGGCAGACGCGCCGCGTGCTGTACGTCAGCCCGGCCTATGAGCGGATATTTGGACGCCCGGCCGGCCTGCTGCTCGCCGACTATCGGGAATGGCGCAACAGCATTCACCCCGAAGACCTCGACTACGCCGAATACAGCCTGGCCCGCGTGCTGGACCACGGCGCCGTGGAAGACCGTGAGTACCGCATCATCACCGCCGACGGGCAGATTCGCTGGTTGAGCGACAAATGCTACATCAACCAGCAGGTCGGACCGGGCGAACCGGTGATCGTGGTGGGCATAGCCGAAGACATCACCGAAAAGAAGCAACTGGAGATGGAATTGCACCGGCTGGCCACCACCGACGTGCTGACCCAGAGCAGCAACCGCCGGCACTTTTTCGAATGTGCCAAGCAGGCCTTCGACAGCGCCCGCGCCCAAGGCGCGCCGCTGGCGTTCCTGTTGCTGGACATCGATGATTTCAAGGACGTCAACGACACCTACGGCCACCTGGAGGGCGACCAGGTGCTGCGCCGCATCGCCGAGAGCGGTCGAGGCGTATTGCGCCGTGGCGACCTGTTCGGGCGCATTGGCGGTGAAGAGTTTGCCGCCGTACTGCCTGGATGCGCACCGGAGATGGCGTTGCAAGTGGCCGAACGCCTGGGCAAAGAGATCCAGGCCCTGAATTTCAGCTACGAAGGCCAGGCGTTCACCGTGACCGTCAGCCAGGGCCTGGCCAACCTCACCGACGAAGATTCAACCCTGGACAGCCTGTTCGCCCGCGCCGATGCGGCGATGTACGAAGCCAAGCGGCAGGGCAAGAATCGCGTGGTTGCGGGTTAGAAGATCAGATCAAGGATTAAAACCTTTCCTTAAACGAGCGTATTTTTGTGGCGAGCGGGCTTGCCCCGCGTTGGGGCGCGTAGCGGCCCTAAAACCAGTCTCCCGGTTCTACCAGAAGAAATGCGGTGGCCTTATTGGGGCTGCTGCGCAGCCCAACGCGGGGCAAGCCCGCTCGCCACAGGGGGTTCAGTTTGCTGCGCGACAGCACTGCACCTCCCATACTTGAATGTCATCGCTCTCTAGGCCTTGCGCAACCGCATCAGCTCCGACAACCCCACTTTCAGCAAGCGTGCCGTTTTACTGCTGGCCAACTCTTTCAACCCTTCTCGCTCGGTCAAGCGCGCCATTTGCGCGGCCAGGTGCACCACCAGCGCATCCCGGGCATACACCCCACCCTCCAGGGAATAGATCGCGGCGATCAGTTGGCGCAGCTCCAACGGCAAGCGCCAACGTGCGCGCAGTGCCGAGCCATAAGCGGCACCAAACGTGTAGAGGGACTCGCCGATGGCTTCGTCATCCAGGGCTCCGCCGCCCTGGCGCCAGTCTTCCAGGCAGCGCAGCAAGGCCAGGTCGCCCAGCCGATGCAGGATGCCGGCGCTGTAGCAACGCTCGTGGTCCAGTTCCAACATGCGCGCCAGGCGTCGGGCGTAGTCGGCGGTGTCCTGGGACACCTGCCAGTAGCGCTCGGCGTAGGCCACCAGGGCTGGGTCGCCCAATACCACATTGTGCTTGAGCGCCAGGCCGAGGATCAGGTTCATGCTTTGCCCGGCCGCCAGTTTGTGCAGGGCTGCCGCCAGGGTTTGCACGGGCGTGCCGTGATGGCCGGCACTGTTGGCGGCGGCGATCAGTACGGCGGTAATCTGCGGGTCCATGCGCACCTGGTCTTCCAGCTGCTTGAGGTCCAGGCCCTCAGGCCCAAGGCTGTGCTGCACGGCCGCCCTCACATCGACCCGCAACGGCGCACCATCGCAGGCATCGCGGCGACGTTCGAGGAACGCCGGCAAGGTCATGCCCGGCGTCAGCGCCGGCACTTCGCAATACACGCTTTCGCCTTCGTTGAGCAGCAAGTCTTGCAGGCGCTGGGTCAGGCCTTCCAAGTTCAGGGGCTTGGTGAGATAGGCCGTGGGCGCCAGGGGCAAGGCTTCGCGTACGCTGGCGCTGTCATTGCGACTGCTCAGCAGAATGAAGGGCAGCACGGGCGAGCGGCGCTGCTGGCGTACGTCGCGCAGCAGGCTCAGGCCATCGATGCCCGGCAGTTCCCAATCCGCCAGGATCAGGTCGTAGTGTTTTTCGCGCAGCAACGTGGCCGCGTGCTGCCCATCGGCACACACATCCAGCCGCGCGTCACAGCGCACATTCAGCAAGACTTGCTTGAGCAGATCCCGCGACCAAGGGTCCGCCTCGGCAATCAGCACACGGGGTACAGCGGGTAAAACAACAGCAGTCATCTGCACGCTCCATCGGCAATGCCTGCAACCTTAGTCAATGCCGCCGCCTGCGTACAATGAACAACGCCTGAATGTGCTGCCTCGGGCACAAAAAAACCCGCCGAAGCGGGTTTCTTTACGAACAGGCCAGCGTCCGATTACAGCTCGGAGAAGCACTCTTCGATGATCGCCAAGCCTTTGTCCAGTTGCTCGTCCGGCGCGGTCAGCGGCACCAGGATGCGCAACACGTTGCCGTAAGGGCCGCAGGACAGCAGGATCAAGCCCTTCTCACGCGCCTTGGCCACCACGGCGGAGACGGCAGCGGCGTTTGGCTTGTGGGTGTCGCCACCTTCGAACAGCTCGATCGCGATCATGGCGCCCAGGGCACGCACGTCGCCGATCACCGGGTACTTGGCCTGGATGGCCTTGAGGCCGGTGACCAGACGTTCGCCAAGGGCTTTGCAGCGATCCAGCAGATGCTCTTCTTCGAACACTTCCAGCACGGCCAGGGCCGCCGCGCAGGCGATCGGGCTACCCGCGTAGGTGCCACCCAGGCCACCTGGGGCGATGGCGTCCATGTACTCGGCCTTGCCGCACACACCGGCCAGCGGGAAACCGCCGGCGATGGATTTGGCGAAGGTGGTCAGGTCGGCAGTGACGCCCATCTGTTCCATGGCGAAGAAAGTACCGGTACGGCCGGCACCGGTTTGCACTTCGTCAGCGATCAGCAGGATGCCGTGCTTGTCGCACAGTTCACGCAGGCGCTTCATGAAGGCTTTAGGCGCGACGTAGAAACCGCCTTCGCCCTGCACTGGCTCGATGATGATCGCAGCGATGTCACGCGGCTCGGCATCGTTCTTGAAGATGCGCTCGATGCTGGCGATGGAGTCGTCGACGCTCACGCCGTGCAGCTCGTTCGGGTACAGCGCGCGGAAGATGCCACCTGGCATCAGGCCCATGCCGGCCGAGTAAGGCACGACTTTACCGGTAAGGCCCAGGGTCATCATGGTGCGACCGTGGTAAGCGCCAGTGAACGCGATGACACCGGCACGGCCAGTGGCGGCGCGGGCGATTTTCACCGCGTTTTCTACCGCTTCGGAACCGGTGGTGACCAGCAGGGTTTTCTTGGCGAAATCACCTGGGACCTTGGCGTTGATTTTTTCGCACAGCTCTACGTAGGGCTCGTAGGCCAATACCTGGAAGCAAGTGTGGGTCAGCTTGTTCAGCTGCTCGGTCACGGCCGCGATGATTTTCGGGTGCACGTGGCCGGTGTTCAGCACGGCGATACCACCAGCGAAATCGATGAACTCGCGACCTTCAACGTCGGTCACGGTGGCGTTCTTCGCGGATTCGGCGAAGATCGGGTGAATCTGGCCAACACCGCGCGGTACAGCGGCTTCGCGGCGTTTCATCAGGGAAGCGTTGGTCTTGCTCATAAAGTCCTCATTCGCCACTCATCGGGTGGCGTGGTCCAAGGAATACGTGGCGGGGAGGCAACTACGGCAGCATGCGATGATCGACTGCCACAGCTTTCCCGGCCACTACGAATAACGATGTGAAACACGCAAAGGGTCAGCGCTCTCGTGCCCTTTGCGTTTACTGCAATCCCTTGCCGGGCTTATCCCTTACAGAACTTAGATGCCCAGGCAGAGGTATTTGATTTCCAGGTAGTCCTCGATCCCGTACTTGGAGCCTTCACGGCCCAGGCCCGAGGCCTTGATGCCGCCGAACGGCGCCACTTCGTTGGAGATCAACCCGGTGTTGACGCCAACCATGCCGTATTCCAGGGCTTCAGCCACACGGAACACACGACCCAGGTCACGCGCATAGAAGTAGGACGCCAGGCCGAACTCGGTGTCGTTGGACATCGCGATCACTTCGGCTTCGTCCTTGAAACGGAACAGCGGCGCCAGCGGGCCAAAGGTTTCTTCCTTGGCCACGGCGGCGTTCTTCGGCACGTCGACCAGGATGGTCGGTTCGAAGAAGTTGCCTTCCATCACCTTGCCACCGGCCAACAGCTTGGCGCCTTTGCTCAGGGCATCGGCAATGTGCTCCTGAACCTTGGCCACGGCTTTTCCGTCGATCAGCGGGCCCGTGGTGGTGCCTTCTTCCAGACCGTTGCCGATCTTGAGCTTGGCCACGGCCACCTTGAGTTTTTCCGCGAACGCGTCGTACACCGAATCCTGGATGTACAGGCGGTTGGCACAGACGCAGGTCTGGCCGTTATTGCGGTACTTGGAGATGATCGCGCCTTCGACGGCCTTATCCAGGTCGGCGTCGTCGAACACGATGAACGGCGCATTGCCGCCCAGCTCCAGGGAAACTTTCTTGATGTCCTTGGCGCATTCGGCCATCAGCTGGCGACCGATTTCGGTCGAGCCGGTGAAGGACAATTTACGCACGATCGGGTTACTGGTCAGCTCGCCGCCGATGTCGCCGGCGCTGCCGGTGACCACGCTCAGCACGCCTTTAGGGATGCCGGCACGGTGCGCCAGCTCAACCAGGGCCAGGGCCGAGAACGGGGTTTGCGAGGCAGGCTTGATCACCATGGTGCAACCGGCGGCCAGGGCCGGGCCGGCTTTACGGGTGATCATCGCGGCCGGGAAGTTCCACGGCGTGATCGCGGCAGTCACGCCGATCGGCTGCTTGATCACGATCAGACGCTTGTCGGGCTGGTGGCCAGGGATCACGTCACCGTAGATGCGCTTGGCTTCTTCGGCGAACCACTCAATAAAGGAAGCAGCGTAGACGATCTCGCCCTTGGCTTCGGTCAACGGCTTGCCTTGCTCGAGGGTCATCAGGCGACCGAGGTCGTCCTGGTTTTCGATCAGCAGTTCGAACCAACGGCGCAGCTTATTGGCGCGCTCCTTGGCGGTCAGCGCACGCCAGGCCGGCAGGGCCTTGTCGGCGGCTTCGATGGCGCGGCGGGTTTCAGCGGCGCCCATCTTCGGCACGGTGCCGATAATCTCACCCGTGGCCGGGTTGTTGACCTTGATGGTTTGACCATTGTCCGCATCCACCCAAGCGCCATCGATAAAGGCTTGTTGGCGGAACAACTGGGTATCTTTGAGCTGCATGTCGGCTTTCCTTAACAGCACCGCGCGCACGCGGAGCGAATTAGAGTTGTTGAAAGGCGCCTTGTGGGCTGCCGTCAGGGAAATCAGCCCCAGCACGCGCGGGAAGTGAAAGAGCGCACGGGAGACAGAGCGTTTGAAATCTCAAACGAATCCTAGGATCAATGGGGGTGCAGGGCAATAGTCTGTTCGAAAAAAAGAACGAAAACCGCGTATTTACCGGATTTTTCTGATCAGCGTGATCGGCCCGTGCGCCACCAGGTTGATCCCTACCGCACGGCGCAGGGCCTCTGCGCGGCAAAATCCTACGTTTGAACGGCCAAAGACCAGCATGGACGCCCAAGGTCGACATGGGTATGATGTCGCCCGCACAAGCATCCGTAGCTCAGCTGGATAGAGTACTGCCCTCCGAAGGCAGGGGTCGTGGGTTCGAATCCCGCCGGGTGCACCATATATAGAGATGAAGAAGCCCTAGGTCGAAAGATCTGGGGCTTTTTTGTGGGTGATTGGTTGATGGTTTTTTTGATGGGGGGAATCACATTGAAGCGGTGAGATTGACGGTGTGGACAGCTCGTCTTGAGCATTGGGTTTGAACTGTCCGAAGTTTCCGGATAGCTGCCCTAGCTGAGCCAACCTCACAGATCATCTACCTGCCATCAGCTCTAGGTTGAGCCTAACGACATTCTCGTTACTCGCCCCACGTGATCTGCTCGTTCGCCCAAATGGTGAAAATAAGGAGTTCGGTGGTGTAAATAAATCTGACCCGATTTCGGCCATAAACGCCACCACATCTCTTTTCGAAATTCCCGAGGCTAAGATTTTTCTTAAGGCGTTGCAGCGCAAGAAGGTGGTGATTCAGCGGGACATTGAGAAGGATGCGTTCTATCGAGAGGCGTTGTTTCATGATAATGCGAAGGCAGCAGACAGCAGGCTCGTCGACTCGGCGAGGCCCTATTTGGCTTTATTGACCAAGCAAGCGCTACATTGTCTACCGAAGACGATGCCGTGTGGCATTCGCTTGCTATTGTTCCGCGAGATGACTTCACGGCTGGCGAGCGCGAGTTGAAGAACAAGATCTACCGGACACGTCGACCTTCAGAATTGAATGCCATGACTAGGCAAAATGCTCAAACTCAAACGCCCTGAGCACTATCATTCTCGTAGTCTACAAGCCGCCTCTGGGCGGCTTTTTATAGCTACGAGAATGCATAAATTCCTCAAAATAGACACTGGACACGGGACCGGGAAAGTTCCAAGACGCGTCTCGACGGCATATCGCTAATAACATGGACTCGACTGGCCAAACGGCGCAACGAGCTATGCTAGAGAACAGACAGCACAATAACTAAATGTTTTATGCTGGCGCCTCAGGTTTCGCATCGCGAGGTTTATCTGAACCTTTGCGAGTCCGCTTCTTTTCTCCGGATTGTACCGGTAATTTAGAAGTGGGCTTTGCAGTAGGTTTTGCGGCAGCCGCAGTAGCAGCAAGGGGTTTCGCTGCATACTTAACATTGGATTGCATATTTGGTTTGGCAGTAGACTTAACTGCGGCGAGCTTAACAGGGCTCTGTTTAATGGGCGCAATCACTTTCTTTTCTGAACCAGCCGAAACAATGGTGCCAGACGCTTGATTTTGTTTCTGATGAGCCTCAGCAGATAACTTAAGCAGTTTATTGACGGCATTACCGAAGCCTACAGACGCTAGTAGCTCACCGAACCCACTGATAAGTTGTGTTTCATTGCTTAAGCTAAGCTCTTGCCCTTCAAACTTTAGAATACATGGGTAGCCCGTGGCGCGCTGCTTCCAGCCCGCAACCTCCTGAGAAAATGTACCAATATCGGTGGTCAGAGAAAGCACAACCAAATCTTGCTTCAGATTGATAGAGTCAATCCCTGCCAGATTATTCACCAACGAAGCCGCTTGGGAAAGAGTCGACACTGAGCGAAAAACCTTTAGTTCGCCTGCTGGAAATTTACGTAGATCAGTATTAACTCTGTCAAAAACGCCATCCACCTCTCTAATCGCAGCAAGTGACTGATTGGATTTTTCAACACCCTCTTGAACCAGCTTTAAAAAGTCCATTAAACCGCCCTCTTTAAATTACAGGTAATGGGATAGTGATCAGATAACTCCTTCCATGACAATGGATTTCCGCCGACCATTATATTACTCATGATTTCGACGCCGCTCCCTACAAAACTCCATTCATCTCTAAGAAACCCAGAAGAAAGAATAATCTGATCGAATGTCCGCCAATTGGTCATATGTCTTGCATCGGAGCTTGAACAAGTACCAGCAGGCAAATGCCTTCCAGTGACAAGGTCATTCATACCTATTAATCGCCAAGTAGGATTAAATAGTGCAGTACTACGCGCCTTGACGTAACTAATATCTCGACTCGCTTTTAATGTCATCTGGATCGGCATGCTGAACGGTTCGTCGTTGAAGTCACCGCAGATAATAATGAGAGCATTAGGATCTTGCTCATAAATATCCTCCACATAGCCTCTAAGCTGCAAGGCTATCTCGACCCTAACATACTCACCCTCGGAATAGGTCTGCAAACTTTGCCAGTGGCAGAGTATTACCCAAACATCCGTGGTCCCACCTAATTTGAAAAGCAGCTTCTGTCCGACTTTCAGTCGTTTTTCAGTTGTAACTGCCTTAGCATTTAACTCCACGACCGCGCCAGCCAGATTGAGCTTACTAGTTCTGTAAACTACGCCATAGTCATCAATCGCATTACCATCTTTTTTATATAGCGGTTTAACTGTAAAGTCCAGATACGTCGGGTCACGTAGTGCTGCAGCAATGATATGGCGTTCTAGGTCAACGCAATTCTCTTCGTTCACCTCGCAAAGGCATAACAAGTCAACTCCTGAATCGAGCATAGCCAAAATCACTGCTACAAACTCAATGGTTACCTTCCCGGGCTTTGCTTTCGTGGCAGGTGCTGAGAGATGACAGTTCCACCAGGCTATTTTTAGATCCATGACATCTTCAGGCTCCGAAATCAATCTCCTGAACCTTACCTGAGAATCGCGTGGGCTAGAAGTTGTTAAGTCATTCAGGGTGCTTTTTGTTTCCCGACTCACCTCTTTTCAAGAAATTCATACATCACCAGCTGTTAAACATTGAAACGGCCAATTGATTCGCAATTCCTTTTGGACCGAAGGTAGTCGTGGGACTGTTTGAAAGTAAGAGCCACGTGTACACCTAAGACCGCTCAGTGCCCCCCCTGAAAGGCGGCAGCTGTCAACGCGAAGTGAATGGTTGGTCAAGGGCGATGCGATCACGTGGCCTCCATCAGGAGTAATTATACAAATGGTCCCACTGATGAAGAATGTCAGCATTGATTGACTAGGTCGCGACTAGGCGCGCGCCGTTGTCCCCCCACCACACCTGCGGTCTAAATATATGGCTTTTTCCGCCCCCCCTACACCTATGCTACGTCAAGGCCGTACTGGCTCTTGAGCCGTTTTTTTGAGGATCTGCAGCCCCGCAAATCCCTGCCGTTCTCTACCTCAATACACCAAGCAAATCTAGTCAGTAATGGCGGCTACTCCGCTTTACTTCAGACTAATTATTGTCAGCGTTCTTGGCTAAGCTTGAGCGTTCTTATGACGTCTAGACGGCAAGGCGCTTTACGAGTAAAACATATCAAAAAGCCACCACAGGGAACGTGTATGAACTCGTATCAAGCGATTGTGGAATGGGCGGCAAAAGACCTGCCAGAATGGGAAGCAGACCTTGTTCGTCGCCTTTTACAAGACTCAGCGTTGAGTCCAGACCAGCTTAAGCAAATATCAAAAAACGCACTGTGCGCCTTCGGCCTTAATGATGAGAATGAAAATAAGGAATGCTCTCCGCCTGTGTATCAACTTGACGGGACCATTGCCGAAACCTCCGTAGAACCTATAAAGCTGTGTAGCATCGACATTGTAGAAAATATCAATGCCATTCATTCAGAAGCAAAGCTACCGTTTGGACACTCTGGAATCACACTAATATATGGAGAAAACGGCTCAGGAAAATCAGGATACAGCCGGATATTAAAAAGCGCGTGCTTTGCAAAACATGTAGAACCAACTCTTCTTAGCAACATTTATAAGCCAAAGACATCCAAGCAATCCGCCCGCATAAGTTTTTTGAAAAACGGCAGTCGAGAGGAATGGACCTGGACTCCAGGAAGAAACCATGCGGAATTAGCCTCCATTAATGTATTTGATACCGACTGCGGAAAAACCTTGCTTGATAGCACCAACCGTGTCACATACAAGCCCCGAGGCGCTGATATCTTCGACCATGTATCCCAAGCAATAGAAAGCGTCAAAAATACATTGCAGTTAAAGCTACGAGACGCGAAGAAACCAATTATAAACGGCTTGGAAGAAAACATAGAAGTTCAAGCCTGGTTAAATCGCATGTCGGAAAAAACCAACAGTGCCGACGTAAAACTCACTCTCACTTGGAGTGAGCAAGATTCAACAGACCTAACAAACTTAACAAGCACCGTTACCGACTACGAAAATGGCACCACAGTAAAAACTATTGCGAAATTAACAAAAATCTCAACGGAGCGGCTTCCCCGAGCAATTCAAAAACTAGCTGCTGCCGAAAAAATATTAAACGAAACAAAACCTGACGAAATTGACAACTTACAAGTTTCTGAAGTAACTGCCAAAAAAGCTTACGACTTTTCGCTCACAACTTTTGACAAAGCAGATCCATTAGAGGGAGTTCACTCCGACCCTTGGAAAATTCTTTTCACCGCAGCCAAAGAATTTTCTACCTCTCATGCCTACACCGAAAGCGAATTTCCGAACACTAGCGAAGACGCGTTGTGTGTCCTTTGTATGCAACCACTTGACGACCATGCAAAAGATCGTCTTGATCGCTTCTGGCAATTCATGCAAGACGAGAGCAAAGTAACTTACGACAAAGCTTGCACCAATTTAAAAAACAAAAAAAATGAAATCATCAATCTGGCTTTACCCGAGCCAGAAGCTTATGAACCTCTTTGTAATGATTTGGTGGAGGCAATAGGTTCAGACTTTGGGTTGGCTGAAGCGTTCCGAACACTTAAGACCAGACAGGATTTTTTCAAAGCGGATCAGCCTAAAGCACCATATAACAAAAATAACATTTCTGCTGACTCTATAAAAGACAGCGTCACTGAGAAACTCAGCAACAGACTTAAAGAACTTAAGGAAAATATATCTCCCGAAAAATACGAATTAGACAAAGAAAACTTAAAGAAGAAAAATACCAAGAAGTTACTATCAGACGCGTCCGAGAAAATCATTAACTACATCGACAATCTCAAACACAACAAAGATGTAGAAAATGGTATCAACTCACTAAAACAAACAAAAACACGATTTTCCAGCAAGGCAAAACTAATTATTTCTGAACTGGTAACGCCGGATTTTATTAACAACTTCAAAGCAGAGCTGGATGCATTTGGTATCGAACTAGAAGTTAATATAGCGCCAATCGTTAAGGACAGCGACACTTCCCACAGCTTTTCAATAGGTGCACAAAAACCAGGAAAAGTTCTCAGTGAGGGTGAGCAAAAAGTTGTTTCACTAGCAGCGTATCTCGCAGAAATTAAAACGTTTTCAAATTCATCACCCATTGTTTTTGATGACCCAGTTAGTTCTCTTGATCACGTGTACCGTGAAAAAATTGCGTCCCGCCTATGCTTGGAAGCTTTATCTAGACAAATAATAATTTTCACACACGACTTGGCACTTATTATGGAAATCGATGGCAAGTGCACGGAAATGGCTTTAAGTAAGAATATACGCCCTGCCGTTTCTTCATTTACAGTTAGAAGAAATGGTAAAGATTCTGGATTCTGTCATATAGAAGCACCTTGGCGTGGAATGAGTACGAGTAGCAGGGCGCACAACTTAGAGCAGGAGCTAAATTCCTTCAAAGATCTTTATGATTCGGACATTTCAAATTACAACAAAAAATCCGCAATGCTTTACTGCCTACTAAGGGAGGCTTGGGAGTCGTCGATTGAACAGGACCTTTTCTTCGACATAGTTAGCCGCGGAAGAAATAGCGTACAAACTACCAGATTAGGCCAAATAACAATTGAACCTTCAGATGCTAACCGAGTAACTACTAACATGTCTCTTGCGAGTAGTTGGATGTATGGTCACGATAAGTCGAGATCTCTATCAGAAAATAGGCCAACGCCAGCGGAGATAAAAATTCATATTAACGAGTTGAGAACATTTGCTAGCGACATTGCTACCCGTAGAAAGGCTGCCGAAAAAGCATTCAAGGCCCAGACCCAGCCTCCCGTTAGCACCTTCGGATAAGGTTCAGCAGGTTGCCAAGGCAGGGTCGGCCCCTGCCTCGGTGTATCCCTTACCTAAAAACACAAAGAAAAACTTTTTATTTTCAAATGGATAGTGATCCGGTAAGAAGCCCGCCGGGCACCATATAGAAATGAAAAAGCCCCAGTTCGAAAGATCTGGGGCTTTTTCGTGGACGATTGGTTGATGCGTTTTTCGATGGAGGAAATCACATCAAAGCAGTGAAACTAACGGCGTGGACAGCTCGTCATGAGCATTCAATTTGAACTCCCCGAAGCTTCCAAATAGCAGCCCCGACCTAAGCCAACCTCACAGATACTTCGAAGTTGCCCACATCTACCTGCCATCAGCTTCAGGTTGAGCCTAACCACCTTCTCGTACCTCAGGCATGGGCACGAAAAAGAACGGATGGCGCCCACCCTCGGCGTGGACCTGGCGATTCAAGCCAAAGCCCAGCACAACGTTAATGACCCCCCCGATCCCCGAACACTGGGCTTACCGTATCTGGTACAGCACAGCAGCCCCTGGTTTGGGTTCGAAAGCCGGAACAGTGCGCTGCTGCAGTGGCATACCCTTGGCATCCCAAACCAAGGTGTCCGATGGGTACTCGTCCTTGCGGGTCATGGTGTCGATCTGCTTGGCGATCACCTCTGAGCTTGCAGGCACTTCCGGGTTCCATTCGAATACGCCAACTCTGCCGTAGAACACAGCCGGCGCGTCGATATCGAGGCGCCGGTCGGGGCACATGACCAAACCGCGGTCAAGCATAACCCGCAACGCGCCAACAGGTACCGCCTTCACCGTGGGCGTGGTGCGTTCGGTGCTGTGGCCTGGGCAGACATTGGCCGAGCGAGTAACCATCGCCTCGACCACTTCAAGATCGGATTGGGCCTGCGCCGAAACGGCAACGGCAGATAGGGCGAGCACTACCAGATTTGACTTCCAGGGCACGCGAAACCTCCTATGGAAAAAATACCCCAACGCTGCGGACTGCCCCCCACGTAAGAACAGTTCGTTGCCAGGAGGCACACTTGAGACCAACACGACATTTAATTTGTTCCAGTTGCTGATCGCCAGTGCTGGGCTGACCCAGGTTTGAAAGAAGCGCTCGGGACGGCATGGGCTAAGGGCCGGAGATGCCTTGTGGTCGATTATTTCCTCGCTGCCCATGACAACTTACCGCTACCGCCGCCGCCCCATCTTCTCTCCACGAATCCCCTGCCCCCGCCCTATAAAACGCAATCCCGGTAGTGCTGCTGGAACTCTCCCCTTGACCCAAGATGATCCGTCCACTGCCGAACAGGTTCGGCCTCTTGCTCGGTGAGTTTCATCTGCTGCAATTCATCATGAAGAAGGAACACAAAATCCTCTTCGTCCTGTATTCGCCGCACGTCCTGTAGGGTCCAGTGATGTTCGCTGATCAGATGGAGCCGAAGTTCGTCCATGGCTTCCAGTCTGGTCCAGATTGCCGTGCTGTCCTTGCGCATGCGCTCGGCGAAACACTTGAGTTTGTATAGCCCGAGTGCCATGCGGGTGTGTTGATCGCCCGGCTGCCCTTCCCAGCGGAGGTCGGGGTTTTCAATCAGGCGTTTCTCGTACTTATCAAGCGCCGCTACCCATTCACGATGGTGATTGAATTCTTGAACCATAGGCCGGGTCTCCACGACAGTCCTTTCGAGTGAAATCAAAACGATGTTACGGCTTGGCCCGACGGCTATTGGCGGCCAGGGTCAATTCCAGGCAGCAAAAAAGCCCGCGTTCCAGGCTGTGTGGAACGCGCTCAGGCGCAGCTCAAAGTAAGTGCCCGACTCGTCGGGGCATTCGCTTTTCGGGGTGGCCGAGGGGCCTCCCCGAACAGCGGGCATCCGTCCTGTTTTCAGGTGGGAAGACAGCCCCTTGGGCTGTTGGGGAGCTTGACGGTGCAAGCTTCAGAATCGCCCACTGATGCCCAGCAAAGGCCCCTTCTGGACGATGTCGTAGACGAAGCCATCATGGCGATAATTCACCCCCATCGCCCGGTAACCGGCCACCGCTGAAAACCCGGGCCAAAACTCCCAGCCGGCCAGCGCTGCCAGGTCCCAGTCTTCTCGAGACTGCCCGGCACCCGCCATCCCCCAGGATGACAGCCAGAATCGATCGTTCACGGCATAGTGCCCACGCAGGCCTGCCATGGCGTCTGCCCATGTGGCGTTGTCAGAGCCGGATAAGCCACCGAGTGGTCCGCCATGGAAGGTGAGGGTGGTGCCGCTGTACCAGACACGTACGCCGCCGGCGACATCCAGTCGGCGGTTTTCATCACCCAGCACCGTGTAGCCGCCCCCCAGGAACCCGGAGGCTGTCTTGCTTTCGACCTCAAGTTTGGCGCCCCCCGGCAGGTGGTTGCGGGTGTCGGTGTCGATGTACATCAGGTCGGCGAGCACGCTGTAGGGGCCCCGACGCGCCTCCCCCATCAGCATCACCGACATATCGACCGTCTTGGCGATGTCGGAGAAGTCGGACTTTATGAACTGGGTGCCCGTGCTGCTATGACCCACGTGCCCACGAATACCGGCGCCCCATACGTAAGGGCCGCCGTTGAATGTCCAGTCATCGTTGTCTGCCGCCATGGCGGGCCCGGCGGCGACAAAGGCGCCAGCCAGCAGCGCCAGATGGGCGTGCTTGCGCCACAAAGCCGAGCGGGGGTTGTCACTGTGCATGATGGTGTGTCCCTGATCAGTGATGAGTCAGCGAGAGCGCCACGCCCTCGGCCGCACAGTCCTGTGTGGGCTTCAAGCCAGCTTTTTGTGCGGCCTTGACCTCTTCCTTCGCCGCCGCCAGATCCGCCAGGAACGCCGGATTGCTATGCAAGCTCGCAACCGTCGCAGCGCCCATGATGCGGCCCGCATCGACGTCGCTCTGCCAGTGGGCGTCGCAGATGACGCGGCTCTGGCCGAATGACAACCCGCGGGTCATCAACTCGGTTGCACGGGCAGGCTGAATCTCGGCCAGCAACAGCCCCCAGGCCCAACCGGCGGCGGAGTGGCCGGAAGGCCAGGAACCATCCGTGCGCAGCAGCGGTTCCATGTCTTTGCGACAGGTCCCTTCGTTATGTGCCACGAAGGGTCGGGTGCGGTTGTAGGCATTCTTCCCGGCATAGGTGGAACCGCCCGCATCCGACAGGGTGCGCTGCATCAAGGTATAAAGATGCGGTGTATTTTTCTCGGTGATCGGCGTGCCCAGCGCACAGGCGAATGCGTTGGCCGGGCCTGGGAATGCCAGCTCCGCATCCGCCGCGGCGAGTTTCTCCCGAGCCGTACCGCGTAGCGACAGCGCTGCTCGCCGAGCCTCCTCATCCCGTGCCAGCGCCGCAGAGTCAGGCTTTGGTGGGGCGCCCAGCAACGCCAGGCGCAATGGCAGGTCTGCCGAGTTCAGATAGCCGGGGGCCAGCTTGAAGTGAGGGTCCGTGACCTTGGGCGCAGCATCGTCGGCAAGCACCAGCCCCGACCAGAGCAGGCCCGCCAGCCCCAACTGCTTATGTACTGTTTTCATCGAGTGTTCCCTTATCAAAACCGGTAAAGGGCATTCAGATAGGCGCCTGCGCCCACGTTCTCACCCGTCAGCGGGCTGTTACGGGCGTCGGAGACCAGGGCGTAGGTCTTGATGCCGCCTTCCAACGCCAGCTGTGGCTGCCATTGCCAGGTGAGGCCCAGCTTCAGGGTCACGTCGCGCATCCCGCCACCGGGGTGATATTCCTCGAAGCCGGTACGCGCGGCTTGTTGGGCGGTGACGCCGAAGCGCGCCATCATGTCTTTCTCATTGCTCCAGGTGCCGTACAGGGTCGAGTCCAGGGTCAAGGTGGAAGACAGCGCGTAGGCTGTGGCGAAACCGGCTTCCAGGAACGCGGTACGCCCCAGGCTCTCGCCACCGTAATCGCGGCTCTGGCTGGCTTGCAGCCCACGAACAAACAGGCGGCCGGCCGGCAGCACCCAGTACGCTTCCGCCCCGACCAGGGCAGTGCTGTCCAGGTTACCCATGCCTTTGAGGTAGTCATCACGACCGCCCAGGGTGTGGATTCTTTCCTTGCGGCCCTGGTCGTAGCCAATCAGCAGGGCCACTCCAAAAGGTGACAACCCCGGCAAGTCCCAACGCAGACCATCGGGGAACGCGGCAGTAAACTTGCCCCAGTTTTCGGTAGGCAAAACCGCTTTGAGTTTCAGTGACGGGAACGCGGCGTAGTGCGAAGAACCTTCATACAAGGGGCCGACGGCGAGTCCGCCACCGACGGTCACCGAGGGCTCACTTGAGTCGTCTGCGTGCGCAGGCAACGCCATCGCAAAGGCGAGGGTCGCACTGGTCATGAGCGCCGCTTTATATTTGAAAGAGTTTGAACCACCGATGGTTGTCATTGCTTCTTTCCTTGGGTGTAAAACCAAACTTATTGGCGTGGGTGCCCAGTTATAAAAGTCGAACGTTATGAGTTAGAGCTCGACGGCCTGCGGCTTCGGGAAACTCCACTTTCCATTCAAAATTTGTTCTTTCGGCTGATAAAGCCTGACCGTGTAGTTCCAGCCAGGTGTGGTAGGCAGGCAATTAGCAATCTTCCCGTCGCAACCGCCGAACTGGATGACAATCGAGCCATCCTCACTTTTCCTCGCGGTGAGGTTGTTCAACGAATAGGCGTCATAGGGGTTCTTCTGGAAGTAACCGTCGGCGTTATAAACACTGACAGACCAGAAACTATTGACCGGGACCTCTCCGACTTTGAGCCGGTAAATGGTTTTCCCATCGTTCTCAGGCATAACGCCGCCGAGGTAGATAGCGTCCTTGGCGGGGTTCCCACCCCACCCCGTCGCGGTACCGATCAAGTGATGGATGGGATTGACCGCGCCCTTGGGGCCAAAGGATTGGTTGTAGTCAGGAATCGTCGAACCCAGGACCTCCAGCGCCTCACGCACCTTGGCCTGGCTCGCCGGGTCCCACTTAGGTACTACAAACTCGCCAACCTTGGCCTGGCTGACCGCGATGGAGTCCTGCAGTGCATGGACCTTTTCAAGGTCTTTGCGATCCGCGGGATCGAAGAACGTGCGCACAGCGACAAACACATAGCGTGTGCCGATGGCCTCTTTCGTCAGTGTCTGGCGGCCAGCGCCATAAGTGACGAGGGGCACGTAGTGGTCTTCATTGATCACCGCCATGGACATGAACCGCCCACCGGCCTCAGGCAAGGTGATCGTGACGGGGCCTGCATCGAGATCGAACACGGCTGACGAATAGAGCGTGTCCCGATTCATCCGGACCACATTCTGGGCGTCAATGGCCACCGCTTCGCGGCTATGAACAAAGCGGCCCAAACTGCCACTTGCGACCATTTTTCCCAAGTAGAGGTCGGACTCGGCACGGACAAAGTTATCTACACCTACCGGTATCGCCGCCTCCGGGGATGACTGAGCGTTCGCACTTCCAAAAACCACCAGCGCCATCGCAAGGGCACAGGCCGTGGATGAATGGGACATTTAAACCTCTTGGTTTTATTAGTTGGCGTTAATTTTTTGACTGTATAAGAACGCCTTGGCGCAAACTTGCCATTTGGTGCCAAAAGCAAGGTGAGCGCGTACGCGAAGGCCGCCCCGGAAAGGGGTGAAGTGTTTGAGGGGATGGGTGTCAGAAGAGGGTGTTAACGATCCTGTTTCAAGAGCGCGCGATAGTGCGACGGCGGGCTCCCAGTCCAACGCTTGAAGGCGCGGGTAAAATGCGCTGGGTCGCTGTAGCCGACCATATAGGCAATTTCGGTCGCGCTGTATCTGCCGCTGGCAATCAACTGAAGGGCTTCACTGCGACGTGTCTCGTCACGTAAAGCGTCGAAGTCTATGCCGCAATGTTCGAGACGCCGCTGTAGCGTTCGAGCAGACAGCCCAATTTTTCTTGAAATAGAGGCAAGTTTGGAAACCTCCTGATCGGCTATCTGCTGGGCGAGCACATCAGCAGCGTCAGCGGTCGACTTCAAGGCTTGGGTGGTTTTCCAGGCCACATCTCGGAAAGGCTGCAGGGGGATCTCGAGCAACTCACGATCAAATTCGATCATGTTGTGCGCAGCGTTCATTACGAGGTTCGGCCCCAGGTGCTCTTCAAGCGCCTCGTCGCCTCGTTCTCGCGGATTTTTTAAATGTACCCGTATAGCGCCTGGCGCGCCGGACATGAGCGGCACTTTTCTCAGCACCGCAAGGGTGCCGAAAATGACCTGCTTCGGATCAGCCCCGTGGTGCCCGGTAAAGTGTTGGATCAGTTTCGTCGTGCGCCCTTCGGTGACGATCTTTACTTCGCTTCCCTGATGCAGCAAATCCGTGTGCACCGCCGCCGCCGCACACGCCTGAGCAAGGTTGGTCGAGCCCAATATCAATTCGCCCCACATGCCGGTTGAGCGCATATCGGTGAGGTGCCCTATCATCGCCCCGCCGAAGGGGTCCTGTGCGATAGCGGCCATTTCATTGGCGATATGAAAGCAGGCCGCTCGCGGTACCCAAGCTTCTGGGTTTTGAAAAACATGCGGAGAAATACCGAACCGTCGAAAGAACTCCAGTGGCGACACCCCTCGCATACTCAGATAGGGGGCGACTTGCCTGAGTGTGCTGAGTCTGATGGCGGGCGCAGCATTCGTCATGGGTGTCCGTTCCTGGTTCTAAAGGCAATGCATTTGAAAACCGTCTTGGCATGCTGGCATAGCATAGGCAAATTGTTTGCCAAAATCGCGCGATCGACAGCACTGTCACCCTGAGCATCGATTCAGCGGCAAGCTCATCACTTACACACGAAAAAGCCCCAGGTCAAAGAACCTGGGGCTTTTGTAGAGGCGGGGCAAAGACCGCAACGCTCATCCTTCGCTTCAGACCCGAGCGGGTGACACGATGATTTTCACGTTGTGTTCCTTGTTTTTGACCAGTTCCTCGAAGCCCTGGCCCACGATCTGTTCCAACTGAATGCGCCCCGTCACCAGTGGCGTGATGTCCAGCCGACCATCGGCGATAAAAGCGATCACGTCAGCGAATTCACCGTTATAGGCCAGCGCGCCGAGTACCTGTTTTTCCGTCGCCACCAACTCGAAAAAGTTGAACTCACTGGGCTCCTCGAAGATGCCCACCAGTACGCACTTGCCGGCCTTGCGGATCAGGTCGATCGCGAGCTTGGCCGTGTGTTTGTTGCCGATGCATTCGAAACTGACATCCGCGCCGAGCCCGCCCGTCAGGCGTCGTACCTCGGCCAGGGCATCGCATTGATTGGGATCGAGCACATGGGTCGCCCCCACTTCCCGGGCCTTGGCCTTGCGCGCTCCGGACATCTCCAGGGCGATCACCTGAGCCGCACCCGCCGCCTTGGCGCACATGATGGTGCACAGGCCAATGGTGCCCGCGCCGACCACCACCACGTTTTGCCCCAACAGGCTTCCGGCCTTTTTCACCGCGTGCATGCCCACCGCCAGAGGCTCGATCAGTGCGCCGGCTTCAGCCGGAAAGTTCGCCGGCAACTTGTACAGCAGGTTGGCTGGCACGTTGACCAGTTCGGCGAAGGCGCCGTTGTTCATCAGGCCGGTGAAAGCCAGGTTCTCGCAAATGTTGTATAGCCCGTGGGTGCAGTAGTAGCAGGTGCCGCAATGTTGGCACGCATCGGCCGCCACCGGCTCGCCGACGCTGAAGCCCTGCACGCCGGCACCGAGTTCGACGATCTCGCCACAAAACTCGTGACCGAGAATGCACTGGCCTTTTATCCCGGTCAGCGGGTGCGGGGCGTCAACCGGTATGAACACCGGGCCGGCCACGTACTCATGCAAATCCGAGCCGCAAATGCCGCACCATTGCACTCGGATCTGCACCCAACCGGCAGGCGGCGAAACGGGCAGTGGAACGTCTTCGACGCGGATATCGTTACGACCGTGCCAGACAGCGGCACGCATGCTGCGTTGCGAGTTGAGCGAAAGGGTCATAGCGAAGGCTCCTTGATACGGTTGGCACTGACGCGCCGGACGGTTTGCCAGAGCCAGAGCAAGGCCGGTGCCAGCTCCGCAAGAACGCCCGCACAGCCCTTTTTTAGAGCGGCCCAATGGAAACCACGGAGGGCCGCCATCGCGTTCAAATGAGACGCGCCATGCCAGACGGCACGCGATAGCGACGAGACCGTGAGACGTTGCGTCTCATCGCCAGCCCCGGTACCCACGGGCGACGCTCGATCGGGCCAAGCCACCGCTATGACGTTTTGTCAGCCCACCCCGGTCTACCGCGCGCCCTGCCCCCGCCCGACCATCAGGCGCAGCCAACCAGCGCAACGACGCGTTCACTCGGTTGGTGTGTCCTGCAATGTCGCGCGCAGCACCTGTTCAAGCTGGGTAAAGAATGCGTGGATATGCGCCTGTTTCAACGCCTGGGGCCGGGTGACTAGGTAGACCTCCATCGGCGGCAGTTCAATCTCCTGGAACACTTCGCTCAGGCCCTCGGCCAGGATACGCGGCAGCACCGCCACGCCCATGCCGCGCCTCACCGATTCCAGCTGCACGGCAAATGAGTTCACGCGGATCGGCGCATGGTCCAGGCCGGCGGCCTTTGCCGCGCGCATTTGCGGCAGCAGGTCCAACGGCGGGAGCAAGGCGATACAGGCCGCCGTGGCCGGCGTCATCGCCGGAAAACGTTGCAGGTAACCGGCATCGGCGAAGACGCCATAGGCCAGCGTGCCCAGCGCTCGATAAATCAGCGAGGGCTCACCCAGGTGCGCTGTGCGCACAGCGATGTCGGCCACGCCACGTACGATCTTGTGAAAGTCGGTGGTGATCTGCAGTTCCACCGAGCAGCCAGGGTGCAACGCGGTAAAACGATTCGCGGCCTCCAGTATGCAGGTCGCAAACCCTTCTCCCGCACTGATCAGCACGGTGCCGCTTAGCGCTGCCTGCGCCCCGCCCCCTTCCACCGTCGTCTGGCGGCGCAGGCCGGCTTCGGCCGCCAATGCCACGTCCACCAGGGATTGCCCCCGCGAGGTCAGCCAGCAGCCCTCGACCCCGCGCTCGACCAATGGCTCACCCAAGGCCGCTTCCAGTTGGCTCAGGCGTCGGGAAACGGTCGACGCAGCGACACCGAGCAACTGGCCTGCCTGCAGAAAGCTGCCCCGCCGCGAGACCGCCAACAGCAGGCGCAGATCATCCCAATTTGCTTGCAGCGCCATATCCGTGTTCTTCCCTGGTCTGCAAATGTGCAAAGCCATTATGCAGCAGTCGCCGTTTTCCGGGCGCGGTCTCAGCGGTATATCTAGCGGCCTTTCAAACCATGGATATGGCCTGTATGAACACGAACCCCAACCGCTTGCGCAGCACCTTTGTGACAGGTGCCACCGGCTTGCTGGGCAACAACCTGGTCAGGGAGCTGGTCGCACGCGGCTATGCGGTCAAGGCGCTGGTGCGCTCGCAGGCCAAGGGCGAACAGCAGTTCAACGACCTGCCGAGCGTGGAACGGGTGGTGGGTGACATGGCTGACGTCGATACGTTCGCGGCGGCCCTGCAAGGCTGCGACACGGTGTTCCATTGCGCGGCGTTCTTTCGCGATAACTACAAGGGCGGCAGCCATTGGCAAGCCCTCGAAAGGATCAACGTAGTCGGCACCCGAGCGCTGCTCCAGCATGCCTATGACGCGGGTGTCAGAAGGTTTGTGCATACCTCTTCGATTGCCGTGCTCGACGGTGCGCCGGATACGCCTATCGATGAGACGTGCCTGCGGGCCGAAGCCGATGCGGACGCCTACTACCGCAGCAAGATCCTCGCTGACCGTGAGGTGCTGGCGTTTCTTCAAACCCATCCGCAGATGCACGCGTGCATGGTGCTGCCCGGCTGGATGTGGGGGCCTGGCGACCGCGGGCCGACGTCCTCGGGACAATTGGTCAAGGACGTCATCAACGGCAAGCTTCCGGGGCTGATCCCCGGCACCTTTTCGTTGGTCGACGCCCGCGATGTGGCCTGGGCACTCATTGCCGCCGCCCAGAACGGGCGACGCGGCGAACGTTATCTCGCGGCTGGCCGCAACTTGACCATGCGCCAATTAATCCCGCTGCTGGGGCGTATCGCGGGCGTCCAGACACCTTCCCGGCAACTGCCCCTGCCGGCGCTTTACCTGTTGGCCGCCGTGCAAGAGACCTATGCCTACCTGACCGGCAAGCCCATTTTGCTGAGCATGGCGACCTTGCGACTATTGATACGAGAAGAGCACCGCACCTGCTTTAACCACCGCAAGAGTGAAGATGAGCTCGGCCTGAGTTTCCGTACCTTGGAACAAACCCTCACCGACACGGTGGCTTGGTACCAGCAACACGGCAGGGGGTAAAAACCAGGCCAAAAAGCCCAACGCCAGTCAGTTAAGGCTTTTCTGTAGGAGCGAGCTTGCTCGCTCCTACAGAAGACGATGTACGCTTAACTGGCTGGCATTATTTTTGGATCAACGCTTGCGCAACGCCTCCAACCGCGCCGGCAGGTCTTCCTCGGGGAATCGCTCATGCAAGGCCAGCAGCTTCTCATCCGCCGCCTTGGTTTCCCCTGCCAGACGCAGGTTCACAATCTCCTGCAACCCTTCCTCCAACGAAGGCACTGCCACCGGCGCGCGCTTGCTCAGCTTCACCGCCGATTGATCCGCCAGCGCTCCGGCAATCTCAGCCTGAACCGGCGCACGCTCAGCCTGGGGGGCGGCGGCGATTCGAGCCATCGGCGCAGGTGCAGGCAACGCTTGCGGCGCAGGGCGGGCAGCTTCTTCGTGCAGGGCGGAAAAGGTCGCCGTGGAGATTTCGGGTTGCGGCACTGGCGAGCGCATCACCACACCGATCATCAGCGCCAGGCCGGCCACGGTGGCGAATGCCATCTGCCAGCGCGGGCGTTGGCAGGCTTGCAACCAACGTTGCCACAAGCTCGGTTGCGGCGCTGGGGCCTCGCGGCGCGCGGCGTTGAGGATGAAGGCGTCGATGGACGCTGGCGGTTCGCCGCCGCTGTGCTGACGAAAATGCTGGAGCAGCAAGTCGTCGGGATCCGGGGTGTGTCGGGAGTCGGTCATGCGGGTATCTCCTCGGCCAGCAGGCGCCGGAGTTTCTGCTGGGCGTAACGCAGGCGGCTTTTTACGGTTTCCAGCGGGGCTTTGGTGAGGGCAGCGATTTGCGGCACTTCGAGGTCGCCATGCAAGCGCAGCAGGAAGACTTCGCGCTGGTCTTCGGGCAGGTCTTGCAGCGCGGCTTCGAGGCGCGCCTGGTCGCGGCTCAGGCTCAGTTGCTGCTCGGGGCCGGCCGTGTCGTCGGGCTGAGCATGCAACTGCTCATCGTAGCTGTCGTGCAACGGGTTGTGGATGCCGTGCTTGCGCCAATGGTCAATGAGGCGGTTGCGGGCGATCTGAAACAGCCATGTACGAAAACTCGCCCGGCCTTGTGGCTGGGTGGTGCTGCGGATCAGGCTGAGCCAGGTGTCCTGATAGATTTCCTCGGCCAGCTCGGCCTTGTTGCTCAGGGACACGAGGAAGCGATAGAGACCTTGGCGGTGCCGCGCGTACAAGGCTTCGAATGCGGCGGCGTCACCGGTTCGGTAGCGGGCCAGCAGCGATTCGTCGCTGGGTGAATCATCTGGAACAGCCATGTAGGGGGCGAACTCCTTTTTAAAGTTGAACCCGATCTAAATGTGGAAGGATCAAAACTTTTCCTTAAACAACCGCATTTTTGTGGCGAGCGGGCTTGCCCCGCGTTGGGCTGCGTAGCAGCCCCAATAAAAGCGCTGCAGTGTGTCAGGCAGCTCCGGGGCTGTGTTTTGGGGCTGCTGCGCAGCCCAACGCGGGGCAAGCCCGCTCGCCACAACAGCCCGCTCGCCACAGGCGATTCCAGTTTGCTGCGCCACAGCGCCAAGCCGGAGATTTATAGGGACCTGCCACATTTGATCAGTGTCATGTTCGAGATCAGGGTTTGAGACCTTGGGCCAGTTCCACCAGTTGCACGAACTCGTTGCGCAGCCCGAACGGGTCATCGCCACGGGCCGAGCGCGCCAGTGCGGCAGTGTCCTGCAAACTCATGCTGCCAGTGTAGCGGCCATCGCCCTTGAGCTGTTGGGCGAAGGCCGCCACGGCCGCGGAGAAGCGCAGGTCGTCACTGGCCTTGGTGGTTACGTTGCTGACGGGCCGTTCGATCAGTTGGCTGTCACCTCCCGCAGCAGGCTTGTAGCGCACACGCACCATGGCCAGTTCGCCCGTGTTGTGTTCAGCCTTCGGCTCGCGGGTGTAACGCAAAGGCTCCAACCAACCTTTCTCGCCCTTCGGCACAATTTCGTACAGCGCGGTAACCGTGTGCCCCGCGCCGATTTCGCCAGCGTCGACTTTGTCGTTGTTGAAATCCTCACGCTTCAGCGCACGGTTTTCATAGCCCAGCAGGCGATATTCACTGACACGCGCCGGGTTGAATTCCACCTGCAACTTCACATCCCGCGCCACCACCGACAGGGTCGAACTGAGTTGATCCACCAGCACTTTGCGGGCTTCACGCAGGTTGTCGATGTAGGCGTAGTTACCATCGCCCGCATCGGCCAGTTGTTCCATCAAGTGTTCGTTGTAGTTATCCACACCGAAGCCCAGGGTGGTCAGCGAAACGCCGCTTTTACGCTGGTCGACGGCCATTTGCTTGAGGCTGTCGAAGTCGCTGACGCCCACGTTGAAGTCACCGTCGGTGGCCAGCAGGATGCGGTTGATGCCCTTGTCGATAAACCCCTTGCGGGCCATCTGGTAGGCCAGTTCGATGCCGGATGCGCCGGCGGTGGCACCACCGGCAGTGAGCTGGTCGATAGCACTGCGGATCTTGGCCTTGTCGCGACCGGAAGTCGGTTCGAGCACCACGCGGGACTCGCCGGCGTAGACCACCAACGACACACGGTCCTGGTCGCGCAGTTGATCTACCAGCACTTTCAGGGTGCTTTTCACCAGAGGCAAACCTTCGCGGCGGTCCATGGAGCCGGACACATCCACCAGAAACACCAGATTGGCCGGCGCCAGGTCGGCCACAGCGCGGTCAGAGGCCTTGATGCCAATGCGCAGCAGTTGAGTGCGGGGGTTCCATGGGGTGGCGGCGACTTCGGTGGTCACGCCAAAGGGTGAGCCGTCGGTGGGCAACGCGTAGCTGTAGGGGAAATAGTTGACCATTTCCTCCAATCGCACAGCGCCTTCGGGCGGCAGGCTGCCTTGATTGAGGAAACGTCGTACGTTGGCGTAGCTGCCGGTGTCGACATCGACGCTGAACGTCGAGACGGGCGTTTCCGCCACACGGTGCACGGGGTTGTCCGGCAGGTTTTCGTATTGCTCACGGGGCTCGCTGCGATAGTCCAGCACGGCGGATTCCTGCACGAGCATCGGCGCAGGCATCGCCACGCGCTTGACCAAAGCGCCCTGGACCTGCGCGCTGTGCAGCTCGGCGATGGGCGCAGGCTCAATCGGCTGGGCGACCTCAGGGGCTGACGACAGCCCGCACCCGGCCAGTGTAACCAGCAAGGTAACGGCAAAGCCCTGGGCCGCAGGACGCAACAACAGCAGAGTGTGGGACATGAGCTGAACCTCGTGAATGAATAATCCGTTCACAAGGTCAGACGCAAGCTTAGGGCGGTTCGGGTTAAGGGGGTGTCAGAAATTTTGTGTTCGGGCATAACATGAGTAAGAGGTGCATGTATGCCAACCAAAAAGAAACCCGCGTGGGGGTGTCAGAAATTTTGTGTTCGGGCATAACATGAGTAAGAGGTGCATGTATGCCAACCAAAAAGAAACCCGCGTTGCGAGAGCTGCCGAAAATCCCGAAAGAGCTGCTCGAGCAATTCACCGATGGACCGATGACCGCTGAAGCTATCGAGGACGCGTCTGCGGCGTTCAAGAAGGCTTTGATCGAGCGAGCGCTGAGTGCAGAGCTAGGTCACCACTTGGGCTATCCGCCGGGCGCGCAGCGCCCAGAGGATGAAACCAACCAGCGCAATGGCAAAAGCGGCAAGACGGTTCTAACCGGCGACGGTCCGCTCCGACTGGATATTCCCCGCGACCGGGACGGCAGTTTTTCGCCCATTTTGATCCCCAAGCACGAACGCCGCTACACCGGTTTCGACGACAAGATCATCGCCATGTATGCCCGTGGAATGACGGTCAGAGAGATCCGAGCGTTTCTTTCCGAGCAGTACGGTACTGACGTTTCTCCCGACTTCATCAGCTCTGTAACCGACGAGGTCATGGCAGAGATCGGTGCATGGCAACAGCGGCCTTTGGAGCCGATGTATCCGGTTATTTTCTTCGATGCTCTACGGGTCAAAATTCGCGAAGAGGGGCTGGTTCGCAACAAGGCGATTTACTTGGCCCTGGGCGTTTTGCCTGACGGAACACGCGATATTCTCGGCATCTGGGTAGAAAATACCGAGGGCGCCAAGTTCTGGATGAAAGTTTTCAACGACCTCAAGACACGCGGCGTCGAAGACGTGTTGATTGCTGTGACCGATGGACTGAAAGGCATGCCAGAGGCTCTCAACGCCGTATTTCCAGACACGACACTGCAAACATGCATTGTTCATCTGATCCGCAACAGTCTTGATTACGCGGCCTGGGACAAGCGTCGCGAACTGGCCAAGGCGCTCAAACCGATCTATCAGGCGGTGACCGCCGAAGCGGCCGAGCAGGCGCTGGATGCGTTTGAAAGCGGGCCATGGGGCAAGCAGTATCCGACGGTAGTGGCTGCCTGGCGCCGCGCTTGGGATCGTGTGATCCCATTTTTCGTGTTCCCGCCGGCGATTCGAAAAGTGATCTACACGACCAACGCCATTGAGAGCATCAACGCTCAGTTGCGCAAGATCATCAAGACCCGAGGTCACTTCCCGACCGACGATGCGGCGACAAAACTGATCTGGCTTGGACTGCGCAATATCACCGCAAACTGGGGCTCCGCGGCCCATGACTGGAAAAGTGCGATGAATCAATTTGCGATTCTGTACGGAGATCGATTTATCAGGCCAACCTGGTAAAGCATGGCCTGCCTGACGGCAGGCCGTTACCGGCCCGCACACAAAATATCTGACAGTCCCCGGGTTAATGCACGTTTACGAGATTGACCCGCCTCTCAAGGACAAGGACGATCCGCTGCCGGTGTCGACTGCATCGCCTGGGGGATGGCTTGGTTCGGCGCCTGCAACTCGTAGACAAAGAACGGGCAACGCACGCCCATCTTGCCCTCGACATCACCGCCGTAGACCATGCCGACATAGGCCTCGTACTGCCTGCCCTTTTCAAAGGTGTACACCCGCGACAGCGCCGGGCATTTGCTGTAGGTGCTGCCGTAGCTGCCCACCCCCAATTCTTCGCGTACCAACAGGAACGGCTTGCCCGCCGGCACCCGGTACTCGGCCACGATCTCGGCATACACCCCTTCGGCCATGCGGGTCATCCCCAGGTACTCGGCCATCTTCGGCAGCACGCGCGGCGCCATGCCTAACCGAGGCGGTACCAGGGGTGACTGTGGGTAGTTGACGCTCGGCTTGTCACCGTCATAAAAACGCCCGGCCTTGGCCAAGCCTTGCTCATTGCCCACACACCCCACATAGCTGCCGCCACGCACTTCGCCGTTGGTGATCACGCGTAACCGGGCGGTGTCAGTACCGCTGGCAGGCTCGACATAGGCCACCCAGGGTTGACGATTACAAGCGCCCAACAGCAAAAGTGAACTGATCAAGGCGAGGGACTTCAGCGTCATAGACAGGTTTCCATACAGTCAACGGGATGCAGTAGACGGTAGATCTCAGAGATTGATCACGATCGTCTTGGCCAACATATCGCCCAAGCGACGGCGCAGGCCGAACAGTACAAAAAGACCGTCCAGCACTATGAACAGCATCTTCGGAAAATTGCGCAGGAACGACTGGAACAGCGTGCAGTTCGTGGGGTACGGGTAACCCACCACGGCCGTGCGGCACACCCGTTTGCCCAGGCTCTGGCCATTGGGCAAGGCATCGCAAAACAAGTAGTACCCGAAGGCTGAAAACAGCAGCACATAGTGGAGGCCATCAAACAATGCCGGGCCTCCTGCAGACCCCAGATAGAAATAGGCATAGTCGAGGTTTCTGTTCAAAAACAGCAGGAAAAGCACCACCGCCATATCGATGAAATAGCCGAGCAGGCGCTTGCCTGGGCTGGCGAGGTTCCAGGTGCCTGCGGTCGATACTGATTCGCTCATACAGTCATTTATCCAAAAGTCGAAGAGATGTCATTGAGGCCGGCACATGTTGTACGTGCCCCGTTCGCGTCCATACGCTGTGGCTTTAACGTCATGGTGTTTGTGGCTGTTCTGTGGAAAAAGTGACGAAAAAGGGGACGGATTTATTTAGGTTTGGCGCTGGTTGGTACTAAATAAATCCCTTTTCTCCGGGTTTCATTGATTGTCCTTGAACAGGTAAAGGTACCCGGCAGTGCACCTGTCGGGGTTTATCGCAGGGGGTCACTACATTCCCCCATTACCGGATATGTAAGACTTCACATACGTCCATCGAGTGAGGATCCAATACGCCGAGAATACAAACGTAAGAGGAAAGCCGATCCAGTTGTATACCCAAGGCGAGTCAGTGTGCAGGGCAAGTGAAATCACCGCAGCGATGATCATCGCGAGTAGCAGGCTAGCCGCCAGAATCATGGAAAACAGTGAGATCGATAAGAAAAACCCACCGATCCATTTATTTCTTCTCACCCGAAGCCTCCTCGTAAAACGTATACCCTTGATCAACAACAGACTTCAGGCAGCGCTCCCAGCGCTGCCCCGTAAGGAAATGCGGTATTAAATAAATCTGTCCCCTTTTCTCCGTCTCCTTTTCTCCGCTTTTCTCCCTAGTTACTTCCGTTCATTACGCAGACTGCTGATAATCCGATTCCAGTAGCGTACAGCCTCAAAGTGCCGCTGTCTCGTCAACCAAGTTTTGTTCTCAGGACTGGTTGGATCACCACCAGCGATAGCGGGTTTAATCTCGAATAGCTCCATGCCTTTAGGGCGTGAGTGCTTATTAAGCTCACTCATTTTGGTCTGCCAATCGAGCAAATAGATCGGGAAGGTCGCTCGCTACCGATATAGCATACTGACGATTCATACCTATAAACGGAATTCGAACTACCGACATTGCTGCATCCAATGTGTCAAACCCATACCCCTCCCCTCCGCCGTTAGAAGCGAACAAAAATATACCTGGCGCATATGTCTCGACCTCATATTCACGATTGAATGCGACTAGCTCTTCTACCTTCCAAAAAATAATGTAGCTGTCGCCAATGAGTCCTTCGCCACCGTCGTGCGTCTTAAGGAATTCAATATAACTCTGAGGAAGTTCGACTCCCAAGTGTGTTGACAGACCATCAACAGCCGAAATTTCAGCCGGGCCATTGAGCTGCCCCTCTGTTAGATGATATTCCATAGCTATTTTCCTAAGTCTTTCTGCAATTGGTTCCACCAAGGAGTTACCTGCTACCGATGAACATCGCGAGGCAGCGATAACTTTATTGGCGGAATCGGTTGGACTTCAGTAAAAAAGGAGTAAAAAAGGGGACAGATTTATTTAAATAACACATCAACTTCAGAACTAATTCCGACGACCTGCCAGTTATTATAGGCATCGAAAGCATATAGCACGTCGCTGGAATTCCCACTGCAAGAAAGTAATCTGAGCTCTTCCCCCTAGTAAAATTCCTCATTTACCAGCTCAAGCCATATCGAGGAAGCATGCTCTTTGATTCCCAGCGATGCTAAACATAAAGCAAACACCTGAACACACTTTATCTCTGAGATTAGAATTGCAAAAAAATGGGACGGATTTATTTAGGTTTGGCGTTGGTCGGTATTAAATAAATCTGTCCACTTTTCTCCGCTGAATGTGAACGGGCGCAGATTTGCTCCCAGCCTTTCCCTTTCTCAATCGTGGCGCCGGTCGGTGGGGACTCCTCAGGGTCTGCCCCCTATTTTCTGTTTTTTCTTTTTTCCAGTCACACTAGCTAGTTAGCTGCTAAGTAAGTGCCATTCAAATCTGTCCCTTTTATCATCATCAAGGAAAATTGGTATCCACAAAGTCTCTAGCAAAATCTTCTGCGTTTATTTTTACACCAGCTCGCGCAAATTTTTCCGAATTCACGCGCCACACTTCTTTTATTTTCTCCACCAGGGATTCCGGAAAATCCATCTGAGACGCGACGACATCACTCCAACTGCCTTGCACCCCGTACAGCTCGTGCAACTTGGGCTCCAGCGCACTTAACGCCGCACACTGCTCGTCTGTCAGCTCATCAATAGCCGAAAGCACGTAGCATTCCAGTAGCCGGAGAAAAGGCTTCCCCTCATATCGATTCATAACGGCTCTCAAATAAAATCCAGGTGAACTTGCAACTGCTGCAAAAACTCATCGAAGCTTTCGGCAAGTTGGGTGCGTTCTGAGCCTTCATGTGAGTAATACCAAACAGAACCGGATGGCGAATCCAGCGAAATATAAAACTGGCTGCCACCTCCGTCGCGCCCAATGGGCAACATGAATGGCCCCAACACTTGAGCCCAGTCATCAAGAGCCTTATCCAGGCTGTCGATACCTGCGTCTCCTAGTGAATAAAACCAATCAACGCTGACGCTAGCATCTGGTGATGCGTTCAAAAAGAAACTTCCGGCTTCAGGATGCCCACCGTTGGCACTTCGGATGAATTGAAGGTAGGTTTCTGGAAGCCTACGGCCCAGCCGAGCCTCAAGGGCGCGCACGCTTGAGTCATCACCACTGAAACCCACGCTGGGGCGTCCCCCGACATTGATGTTCAACTCAGCAATATTCATTCTTCCACCTAATTTTTTGGGGCGCCTCTTGGAATTGCCCATTCAGAATATCCACCCGCAGCCCCCGCATCGGGATGCAGTACGCGCCACCAAGGAGAACCAGGTGTGTGTTGGGCGGTCGGTACTAATCGCATGATTCCTTCCTGACTGAAAGCAGTCGACGACGACGCATGCTCCCATGTCCAGCCAGCAAAAAAGGGGACGGATTTATTTAGGTTTGGCGCTGGTCGGTATTAAATAAATCTGTCCACTTTTCTCCATCACTAGGCCAACAAAATCGAATAATTACAAAAAATAAATAATATTTTAAAAGAGCAATTCTGCTGAACTCTAAAAAGCGCAAAACCGTGGTCTGACCCCTATTTTTCCGATTCCCCGTTCCATTTAGTCCAGAACTGTTTCGATCTCTTGTCTTAAAAAGCGCGGAGCCGACGTAGTTGCATAGCGTTGTGCTATTTCGAATGGGTCGACGATTTTAGTTTTAACACCTGGTTTTGAAAAGTCGCCGACCACGTATCTGGCAAAAGAGGGGGACGACTGGTCATCATCAAGTAGCCAATAGCCACCAAACAGGGAGATCAGGTATTCGCCGATGTAGTAGCCAATACGGGTAACAAACCAAACCCGATCTTCCTCATTGATGTCAGCGCGTTGAAAACCACTGTCCAGCTGGAATAAAAACCTTTTTGGCTCAATCAATACTTCATGTGGCTGATCAAATCCGAGACTTTCACAAAACTTATGCAGTACCGGCAGACGCTCAGATCTGAATGCCGGGAATTCAGCAGCGCGTCGGGCCAGCAGCATATCGGGCGTTTCGCCAGTATTCGCCATTGTCTACCTCAAAAACTAATTATGAATAATTACATCAATCTTGTTCAGCTCCAGCAATCTCGAAAGATTTTCTGCCGGGGGCGCTTCTAAAAATATCCACCTGGGTTGATAACCCTTCACTGTATCTCGAAGATAAAGATCTTTCTCAATCTGCTCATAAATTGGTCGGGAGCAGAAATAGGGGTCAGACCACCAATATCCATTGGTGCACTAATCGTGGTCTGTCCCCAATTCTTGGCGGATCAACGAACATTAAAAAACCAAAGAACGAGACCTAGAATAAAGCCAGCCCCAGCTATTTCCAGATAGAGCGTCATATACTCTTTTAGAAGCCCGACAACGTCTTCACCACCACTCAACCAATACCCGGAAACCTGAAAGAACACACACATAAACAACAGGCCGAACGCACAGGCACAAGGAAGATAGATGGCGATCCACCAAGACTCATTTCTTTTCATTGCCAACCGAAACCATTACGTGCGCCACGCAACCAAGAGAAATTCGCCCCGCTTATTTGGGGGCTTTATAAAAATGTGGTCTGACCCCGATTACCGCTTGATCAAGTTTGGTATATGAAAATTACATCTATCGAGTATCAGATAAAAAATCATAAAATTCTTTTTCTGTCACCTCAAACTCTGGCCCTTCGACCATTGCCATTAGTGACAACAACGCAATGTCTAAAGCTTTTGTGAGAGAAAGTTTTGGATCTTGGTAAATATCAAGTGCCTCTTTTGATATTTTAAAAATATCAAATCCATCAGCAACTACTCTTCCAAGTCTGTCAGCCACTATGTCTTCCATGCTCATTGCTGCCCCCGAGAAATAGGGGTCAGACCACCAATATACATTGGTGCACTAATCGTGGTCTGCCCCCTATTTCCCTCTGGGGATCGACACACAAGCGCCCCTTGATGTTCTCTTTGACGCCGCCGCGTATCGCATTCGTGCGGTGACTCAGTTTTTGGAGAACCTCGCATTTCGGGAGGATATCAGCAGTGATGCGATAGTGCTTCACGACTTTGCGCTGTTGCTGGCCATTCCGCTGAGAGATGGTTGTGATTTGCTCGATGTGATTGGGCGGAAGTTGAATTCACAAATTTCATAAGTAAAAATGGGCGGTTATTTTCATAACCGCCTTATTTAAAAATTTCAAATAGATAAAAATAAAAACTAATTTTTAAAGATCGTAATATTGCAAGCTCAATTCCATAGACACTCAAACAAACGTTATCTGACCTCGATTACCCGCTCTACCACCCATCACGCCCGGACATAAAAGATTTCACATAATCCCACCGTGTAACTATCCAGTACACAGCAAATATTGCTGACAAGGGAAATCCAATCCAGATGAACACCCAGTTCGAATCTGTGCGAAGCAGTATACCAATCACTATGGCGACCATCATGCCGAAAAACGTACTCACCCCACACACCACCGCCAACAATGAAACTATCAGCAGCAGGGTATTTATAAGTTTACTTGCTCGCATCGACCGCCTCATTGTAAAGGCTATTGCCTTTCGCGCCCACGGACAGAAAATATAGCAACATTGCACCACCATACGGCGCCTTTTTACCAAGAATAAATTGGTTATTATCAAACTTTCTGACCGTCACATCAAATATTGATTTTTTCTTGTTCAAACCATCAGCCACCCCCATCTTCAGAGGCACTTTTACAAACCCCGAACCAATTGACAACGCGAAATCTGCGGCACTATATATCACCGGCCCATATCCGCCAGGAATCTGATCAAAAGTCTGTTTAACATGATTATAACTGCCCTCTTCATTATTAACATGGTTATAAAGTGCTGAGGTGCCCTCCTCAATATTCCCCAATCCGAATACAATCATAGGCCCACCGAAAAAGCACCCGGCCACTGTGCCGCATAATGTGCCCCCCGAGTAAACACTTGCCCCTCCCGTGACAGTCTTGGCGGTGTTAGCTACCACAGGAATGACATCACGCGTTCCCGCATCAAAAACCGAGTCAGTGAGCGAATAGTTAAACAGACCTTTATCCCTTTGCGCATCTGCCCATTCAAGCTCATTACTCAGCCCGACCATATCGGCTTCACTCAAGTATGCATCGTGATACTCCTTAGTCCCTCGCTCCAGATGAGCCCAGCACTTGATGATGTAACACATGGCCTTCTCCAGGTTCGCTTCCGTGAAGTCACCTTTCTGCGCCTCAGCCTTGATCGCCGCCACCTCCGCCTCATGAGCTGCTCGATTATAGACGTCCACCGACATCGCGTTTCCTCCCGCGACAACAGCACCTGAGGTACCTCTCCCAGAGCCAACCACGGCCCCGGCGCCTGCCGCGATCAAGGCGGCCATTGCATCTTGATCCACACCCTTGATGCCATTTTTCCCCAACGCGTCGGCAATGGTCGGCATCAATGCAGCCGATGTTCCCGCACCCAGCGCACCACTCTGCACATTGCCACTGGACAACCCAATAGCCGCCCCCGCCAACGCGTGCAACATCACACGTGCCGCACCGCCTTCAGCCCAAGCCGCCCGGGTGGCCGCATCCGACTTCGGATCAGTAGCACGCGACTGGGCATAATCGCCAATCTTGTTGAAGATATCGCTGGAGGCCGTGTTGGCGACAATACCAACCGTCGTTCCTACAGGCGCGCCACCCAGCCCTGCGGCGATTAGTCCGGACGCGATATCGGCCATTAAGCGTTTGTCGCCACCGACCTGCCAGCGCTGGGCTTCCGTATAAGCGGCATTCGCTGCAAGCACCGTTCCAGCGGCATCCGGCGAACCGGTTTCGGTTTGGGTTTTGGCTTTATCGGCCAGAGCTTTCGCTTCATCCGCCTTCGCCTTGCCTACCGCACTGATCACCCCACTGGCCAACTGCGCCGAGCTTTGGATCAGATCAATACGCTCCTGCATGGCCTTTTCATCAGGCCGGTCAAGTTTCTGATTGGCATTGGCGGTGTCACGGTTCAGCCCCACCAGGTCATTGGCGCCTTCGGCATTGCGAACCACAATCGTGCCTTCGCTGACCGCGCTACGGGTGTAGCTATGGTCTTTCTCCTTGAGCGCTATCGGGATGCTGCCGCCCATCGACGCACCGCTGGTACTGCTGGAAGACACCGAAATACCGGCAGACTGACTTTTGATCTCGCTGACATTCTTGATATCGCTGACGATCAGCCGATCCGTGCTGAGCCGGTTCTTATCAGCTGACGCTTCACTGGCAATCACCGCGCCTTGCAGGGTGGTGTTCTTGCCGACATTGATGTCGTAGCCGCCCGTGCCCGCATACAAACCACTCTGGTCGGTCACGCCCTTGTAGTCGCTGTTCATATTGGCGGCGGCAAGGTTCGCCGAGCCCGCTACGGTAGAGCCGTAGCAGAACGGCGGGACGCAGATACTGGCGCCGAAGCCTGCGCTGCTCTGTTTGCTGCGCGACGACTCGGTGTCCTGTAGGGAGATGATATTAAGGTTGCCGCCAATATCTGCCTTGATACGGTCCGCACGAACCTGGGCGCCTTTGAGGGTGGTATCGCCACCGCTTTGTAACAACAGGCTGCCTGTATCGAGGGTGCTATTGACCTGAGTGACGGAGTTACCGTTGCCATTGTTCTTGGCACCCTGCGCTCCGAGGTCGAGGGTGAAGCCGTTTTGCTCGCCAATATTGAAGCTGGCGCCAATAGCGGTTTTATTTTTCGACCCTTCGTTTTTGCGGTCGGTGGTGTTTTGTGCGCTTTGCATCAGCACATCGTTTTTGGCTAACAACAAGGTGTTGGCGGCTTTCAAGCTGCTGCCGGTGATCTGGATATCACCCTGAGTACCCGCCGCTGCGCCCGTGGCAACGATCGACAAGTCTTGCCCTGCGTTGAGCGTGCTCTGCTTGGCGGTGACGCTGTTGAATTCGCTGCTGTTCTTGCTGCGGTTATTGGCCAGTTCGGTGCCGATTTTGATCAGCGAACCGTTGCCGGGCGTGCCGCCGGTTTTGTTTTTGAAGCCGGAGCTTTGCGCATTGGCGTCCGAAGCCTGGCCATTCAGGTTGTAGGCGGCGAGGGCTGCCTGGGCGATTTTGACTGCCTTGAGTCGTGGGTCATCAGCACTACGTGCCGCTTTGACGGCGTCGCGCATGCTGGTGGCGGTGTCCACTACCGAGCCCGCGATCACGCGCCCAACCGCCAAGCTCTTGGAACTGTCCTTACTGGTCTGACTGGCCGTCTCCATCCCCGAAGTAACGGTGACGTCAGCCCCACTCAACTCCATGTTCTTGGTGCTCACCAGATCACTGGCCACCACCTTCAACTCACGCCCCGCCGTCAACGACACATTGCCCGCGCTCGAACCGATAGTGCTGCCGGTCAAGGTCATTTCATTGGCGGTGCCGTTGTGTTTCGAGCTGTTGATGTACAGCTTCTGGTTGCCGGTCATGTCATCCAGACCGAGCTTGTTGCCGGTCAGCACGCCGGTGAGGTCGCGATTCTTTTCCTTGTGCATGTCGGTGCGGGCGAAGGTGTTTTGCGCCGCGTCGATGGTCAGGTCGCGGCCGGCCTGGACGGCGAGGTCGCCGGTGCTGACCAGGGACGAGCCGGTGACCGTGGCATCGCGTTTGGCGGCGACGGTGACGGTTTCGCCGGAGACCATGCTGCCCATGGCGGTGGTGCGTTTTTCGTCGACTTTGTCCTGGACTTTGCTCGACTTGAGGCCGCCCCAACTGCTTTTGCTTTCCTTGCGTTCGTGACGGGCGCTGTCGGCGTTGCTGACGGCGAGGATGTTCACGTCCTGGCCGGCCACCAGTTGTGTGGCGCCTTTTTCAGCGGTGACGGCACTGCCGGCCAGCAGCAGGTCGGTACCGGCGACGACGGTGCTGTTCGTCCCCGCGCTGACCAGGCTGCCAACGTTGTTCACGACGTCGGTTTCATCCAGGCGGAATTTTTTGCCCTGGGAGGTTTTCTTGGTCTTGCTGTAGAAGCTGTAGTCCTGGTCTTCAGCGCTGCGCAGGCTGAGGTTTTTGCCGGACACCAGGTACGCCTCGTTGCCGGCATTCACCTGGCTGGCGACCAGTTGCAGGTTCTGCCCGGCGCTCAGGGTGGCGTCGCCGCCGGCCTTGAGCACGCTGGACACTTGCTGGACGTGGTCCTCAATGCTTTTGACCTTCTTCGAACTCGACGCCGAATGCTGCTCGTTGGCAGCCGAGACGGCGTTGAAGTCGCGCGTGGCGATCAGGTTGAGATCGCGCTTGGCTTCGACCTGACTGGCACCAATGCTGATGTCACGCCCGGCAACCACATGCAGGTCGCGCCCCGCATCGACCACGGAGCCTTGTTGGGCGATGGTCATGAAGTTCGAGCGGCTGCCGATGTTGCCGCTGTCCAGGGTTTTCGAGGCGGTGATGTTCACGTCGCCCACGGCCTTGACCGTGGTGTCGGCACCGCTCTTGAGCACACCGCCGAGGTTGTTGACGTTGCCACCAGCCTGCAGGGCCAAATCGTTGGCCGATTCGATGCGCGCGGCGCTGTCGACGAAGTCGCTGCGTTCGGTGCGGTAGCTGCTGGCGCTTTCGTGGGTGGTGACGCTGCGCTCGTTGAGCAGGTCGGCGCCAGCCGCGAGGTTGACGTTGCCCGCGCTGATCACACCGCCAGCGCGGTTGCTCAGGTTGTTGCCGGCCAGTAAGTCAAGGCGACCACCGGCTTGCATCAACCCACTGTTGCTGAGGTTGCCGCCGACGTTCGCCAGCAGGCTGCCGGTGGCGCGCAGGGTGCCGGCGTTGTTGAGGTGGCTGCCGGTGATCAGGTTGATGTCAGTGCCGGAAATCAACGCGCCGTTGGGCGCCAGGCGGTTGCTGGCCTGAGCGAGGTACAACACCGGTACCAGCACTTGTTGGCCGGCGACGGTGGCGTTTTCCAGCCAGACGATATCGTGGGTCAGGGCCGCGACTTGTTCGGCGGTGAGGCTCACGCCCACCGACAGGTTAAGCGCGGTCTTGCTGCCGATGGCGTTGTCCATCAGGTGCTTGAACAGGTCGGCATCGCTGGTCTGGCCGTCAATGAAGCGCTGGCCGGTGCGGGCGAGTACGGCTTGCTGGATCAGGCGCTGTTCGTAGAAACCATCGCCCAGGCGCTTTTGCGCGGTGTCGGGGTCATAGCCGAGCTTGGTCAGCAGGTAGTCCGAGCCCAGGAACTGACGCATATCCGTGAGCAGCGGGTTGGTTTCGATCAGGTACTTATGCGGGTTGGCCGCGAACTGGCTGGTGGGCAGGCCTTTGGCGCCATCGCTGTCGTTGAGGTGGAACAGGCCGTTCTGGCCGGTGGGCAGGTCGAAGCCTGGCAGGCCCAGCGGGTTGACCTGTTGCTGGGCAACGTCCGGTGGCAGTTGCGGGTTGAGGCTGACCAGGGTCGAGTAGCCCGGCGCATGGGTGTTGGCGCCGCTGCCGACGTAGGTGTAGCCACCGCGCACGACACTGTTGTCGATGCCGGCCTGGGCCTTCACATCCACGCTGCCGCCGGCTTGGATCACGGCGGCGTAACTTTGGTCTGGCGCGCTTAACTGGGTTGTCTTGCGCAGGCCGGTCTGCTCGCTTTCCATCTTGCCGATGAACGCGGCCATCGCGGCTTCGACACCGCTCATGTCCCCGCCTGCGGCATAGCGTTGGGTGAACGCTGCGGCCTCGCGATACCAGCCTTCAGGGTTGCGCTCGCGCTCGGAGGTGAAGATGCGGTCGTACTGGGTGTCGTGGGTCACGACGCCGACGTTGGTGAGTTGGTTGACGATGGCCGTGAGGTTGCCACCGGCTGCGATGCTACTGCTGCTGTTGAGCAACTCGCCGCCAGTGAGCAGCATGTTGCCGCCCGAGGTGATGCTGGAGCCCGCCGTGGCGTCGCTGACGATGAAGCGGTCACGCTGGGTAATCTGGAACGGCCGGTTTTGCTTGCCGCCGTCACAGTCACCGCCGGTCACCCCTTCGATGCAGGCGGCGGGCGTGATGGAGGCGCTGTAGATGCCGGATTCGGTGGTGAGCACAGTACGGATGTTCTGGATCGTACTGGCTGCCAGGATCAGGTTGCGCTCACTCTCGATGGTCCCCGAGCTGTTGATGATGCTGGTGGCCAGGCCGCCCTGGCCATCACGGTCGACGCGCAGGCTGCCCATGGCATACATCGCGGCACCGAGGTTTTTCAGGCGGTCGACCTTGAGGCTCATGTCGCCGCCGCTGAAGATCAGGCCGTGGTCGTTGAGCAGGCTGCCCACCGAAAGATCCAGGCTGCCCTGGCTGGCGACGCTACCGCCCACGGTCCAGTCCTGGCCGCTGCCGACCAGCGCACGGGTGCCGAGCAATTTGCCGGTGGCGGTCTGGTTCAGGGTTCCGACATTGACGGTCAGGCGCCCGGCCTGGATCGCGGTGCTATTGGTCCAGTTGGCTTTATCGAGGGTCAGGTCGCCGTTGGTCACCAGGCTGCCGCCGACATCGTCGAGGCTGATGCCATTGAGGTCGAGTACACCGGTGCCCACATGCAACACCTTGCCGCCGGTGTTCTGGAAGCGGGTGGCGGCCAGGCTCAATTGGTCGTTGGCGGTCTCCAGGCTGCCGCTGTTGTTGAGCAGGCCGCCGATGGCGTAGCGGGTTTTGCCGCCGGTGCCCAAGGCACGCATTTGCCCACTGTTGTTCAGGCTGGCGGTCTGGACATCGAGGGCCGTGGCGCTTTCGATCAGGCCACGGTTGGTCAGTGCGCCATTGAGGCTGACGTCGACCCGGTTGCCGGCGATCTCGCCGCCGTTATCCACATTCATACCGGTCAGGTGCACGCGATCCCGAGCAAACAGCGCGCCGCTGCCGTTGTTGAAGTCAGTGGCGTCGATCCGCGCATCACCGGCTTTGGCGGCGATGCGGCCACCGTTGTTGTCGAGGGTACCGGCGGTGATGGTCACGCCCGACTTTTCACTGTGGATCAGGCCGTTACCGCTGTTTTGCAACAGGCCGCTGGTGGTCAGGGCCAGGCCATCGTTGGCGGCCAGGGTGCCGGTGTTACGGTTGTCGATGCTGTTGGCGAATACCGTCAGCAAGCCCTGGCTGGCGAGCTTGCCGCCCTGGTTATCGAGATGCGCGGCGCGCTGGATCAGCAACGGCCCGACGCTTGCCAGCTTGCCGTTGCGGTTGATCAGGTCGCCGATCAGATCCAGGGTGATCGCCCCGCCAGCGGTCAGGCTGCCGGCGCTGTTATCCAGGGTATTGCCGTTCAGGGTGAACGCACCGGTGCTGTCGATGATGCCGCCCTGGCTGTTGTCCAGCAGGCCGCTGACGTTGAGGGTCTGTGCGCCGTCGCTGAGCAGGCGACCTTTGTTGCGGTTGTCGACGCTGGCGGCGGTGACGTTCAGCGCCTGTTTGGCGCTCAAGGTAGCTCCCTGGTTATCCAGGCTTTGCGCGGTGGCGGTGAGGCTGCGATTGGCGATTACCGTGCCGGTATTGGTGATGTGTTGCGCGTCGAGCGTGACGTCGCCGTTAGCATTGCGGGTGTTGTCGGCGTTGACCCCGGCTTCGATGATGCCGCTGTTGGTCAGTTGGCCGTTGCTGGCCAGGGTGATGCTGTCGCGCGCGGCGAGGGTCTTGCTGTTTTTCAGTGTGCCCTTGGTCTGTGCCTTGAGGGTGGTGCCCGCGTACACGGCGCCCGTGGTCTCCAGGCTCGCGGCCTTGATGTCCATCGCACCGCTGGCGGCGGCCTGGGCCATGCTCAGGTGGCCGTTGGCGTCGAGCTGAATATCGCCACCACTGGCGGCCAGCGTGCCGTCGAGCTTCACGCCCACGCCGGCTTCGGTGCCCACCAGTTTGATCGCACCGGCATACATGCCGCCCAAGGCCGACGAGTCGATGGCCAACTCAGGCTTGGCGCTGCCGTCGTCGGCACGCGCGGTGGTTTTCAGGCTTTGCGCATCGACGTCATTGCGCCCGGCGATCACTGTCAGCTGGCGCGCGTTGATCTGCGCATTGATCTTGGCCGAGCGGGTGATGATTTCGAAGCGGTCGACATTGCTCGCGTTCAAGCCTTTGCCATCGATGGTCACGGCGCCGCCGTCGACCTGATAGCTTTTCAGTTGCCCGGCCTGATCGATCACCGGTTTGCCGGTGGTCAGGGTGACGTTAGGGGTGTTGATGAACCCGCAACCGTTGCAGCTGATGCCGTAGGGGTTGGCGACGATGACCTTGGCCGACTGGCCCGCCACTTCGGTGTAGCCGCGCAACTGGCTGGGGCTACCGCCTTTGACTTCGTTGAGGATGACATTCGCCGCGCCGCCCTTGAGGTTCGGGTTGCCGACGATGATCCCGCCCAGTTGCGTGTTTTGCAGCGGGCCGCTGGCGTTGTTGAGGATCACGCCGTTGGGGCCGACGTTGTAGTCCTTGAATTGGTTATGGGACAGGCCACTGCCATTGGGCGTGGCAATGTTCACCACCGGTACGCCGTTGCCCGCCTGGCCGAGCGTGGTGCCCGGGCCACTGACCACGATGCCGTCGGCCTGGGCCAGCAGCGGCTGCCAGAACAGCGCGTTGGCCAGGATCAGCGCCAGGCCGCGTTGGCTCAGGCTTTTCAGGGCAGAAACGGGGCGAACGTCCATATTCAAAATCTCAAGGTTGCGGGCATTGAATTACAGGTAGAAATCCAGGCGGAAATAGATCGGCGCTTCACGCTCGCTCATCACCGCCGGTCGTTCCAGGGAGTGGGCAAAGGTCACGCTGGTGCTGACGTTTTTGCCGCGGGCGAACAGCTCGAGGGAGTTGCTCGAAACGCGCCCATGGAGGTTGTCGTTGTAGCGATCATTGCGGATCACACCCTGGTCGTAGCCGACGCTGGCGCCGTACTCCAGGAACGCCGGGCGCATCCAGTCCCAAGTCACCGGGCGCGCCCAGCGCACGTCATTGCGCCAGTAACCGCCGCTGTCGCCGGTCAATTGCTGGTCCTTGAAACCGCGGACCGACGCCGACCCGCCGAGGCTGATGCGCTGCGGGCTGAACAGCACGTCTTCACTGCGCTGCCCGGTGGCCAGGCTGGAAAAACTGAACGACTCGCCCCACAGCGTGAACGGCTGCAGGTAGCTGACGGTGGCGGTGTATTTGCGGTAGTTCGGCGTGGGCGTGAGGTTGCCCTCGCGATCGCGTTCCTGGTCGTTGCTTTGCGCATCGAACGCGCCGATGCCGTTTTGCATGCCCAGGTCCACGTTGACGAAGGCACTGCCGATACGGCGCCCGTGGTTGATCCCCACCTGGAATTCGCTGAGGCGGTTGCTGCTGGTGTCCAGCCGCGCATCGAGCAGGTAGTTGTTGGTGCGCAAATGGGCAAGACCGACGTTGACCGACGTCTTGCTCACGTCGTCACGATGGATCACGCGCTCGGCCCGCAGTTGGTGGTTCTGGCTGTCGCCGTACTGCTTGAGCTTGTAGCCATCGAGGTCGGCCAGGGTGCGGTAGTCGCTCTCGCTGTAGGTGTAACTGAAGTTCCACCAGCCCCACGGCACGTTGTAGTAGAGCATGCTGTTTTTCGAGGTTTTCTGGTGGTCGCTGATGGCATCGTGGCCGCCGCGCAGGATCAGTTGATCGGCCAGGCCCAGCGGGCTGTCCCATTCCAGGCCGGCGCCCCACTGCTGTTCGCCGGTGCTTTTCTGGCCGTCGTTGTTGCGCGACAGGCTGGCGCGCCAGGGCTTTTGCGGCTGGTTCTTGACCAGCACTTCGCTGCCACCGATCTGGGTGCCGGGGGTCAGTTCCATTTGCGCCTGCTTGGACGGCAAGCGGCTCAACTGGTCGACCAGTTGTTCGACTTCACGCAGGTTGAGCGACTCGCCGACCTTGCCCGGAAACGCCATGGCCAGCTCGCGGTCGGTGACCGTGCTGCCTTCGGCGCCCTTCAAGCCTTCGAGTTTGCCTTCCACCACCAGTACTTGGAGGTGGCCGCTGGAAAGGTCCTGTTGTGGCAGGTAGGCGCGGCTGGTGACGCGGCCTTTGCCGATGTAGTCATCGGTGATGGCCTTGAGCAGTTCATTGAGCTGCGCGACGCCCAGGCACTGGCCGATATAGGGCTTGAGCAGGCGCGCGCGATCGGCGGCTGACAGGCTGTCGGCGCCTTTGAGTTCGATGGTTTTGATCGGGAAGCAACGCGTGTCCGCGGGCGTGGCCGGGGCCTGGGGCCGGGTGCCCTTACCCGGCAGATCCTGCAGCTCTTCGAGGCGGCGGCGCTGCTCTTCGAGAAGACGGCTTTGCCGGTCACGGATCAGGTCCTGATCCCCGGGCGTGGGGGCGGCAGTGGCACTGTTCAGGCTCAAGTAAGTGAGCAGGAAAGTACACAGCAATAACCGAGTCCGTGGCAATAACAGAGACATGTTCGATCCGTCGAAAATCAAGGGGCCGCAAACTAACATCGAGCGTCGACTGATCCAAGAAACTGGCTTAGTCGAATGCTTTGGCTAATTAATCCTGCAAGCGCTTGATTAATAACAATAAAAAATTATCAAAAAGATGAGCGATCTATCGCCGGAACTATTATTCCGACAAACGGCAACTCTTTTGATAGTTATTCGAGCACAACTTAATAACGGCCACTAATTGGCCATCAAGTTGGCGTCGAGTTAGGTTAGTACCGGAAAAGATCGAAAAGTTCGCGCGGGTTTTGTGAATTGGATCCCATTTGTCGGGATCCGCAGGGTGAGACACCCGTGTGGGAGTGGGCAAGCCCTAATGCCGTTCAGTTAAGGCTTTTTTGTAGGAGCGAGCTTGCTCGCGAAAAACTCACAGGCGCCGCGTTCATTGAACTCAGTAGTGAAACGATGCATCGCCGATGGTAGTGTGGGGTTTCCCCATGTGAGAGTAGGTCATCGTCAAGATTGAATTCCGAAACCCCTGTTTGCTTGCGCAGACAGGGGTTTTGTCGTTTATGGGGAAAATAATAGGCCCGTACCGAGCGCATCCCCTGCATCCGCGGCCAAGCTAATTCGTTGTAGTGGTGGGCTTCGCGCAAGCGTTCATATTGCGAATGTGGTTCGCAACAACGGGCTAGCTGGCTACCACTGGTCGGTTTCACACTCAAAAAGAGGAAGTTTCGCACAAAGGCTTAAGATTTCACTCCATTTGGCCGAAAGCCTGACGAGCCATGCGTGCACCGAAATAGAGCGAACCGAGAGTCCGCCTATACCGTACATGGAATGTTCCACTCGGCACGCCCACCCTTTTGGCAAAAGAAGTCGATGAAATGAATCTTAAGTTCAGTCATAAAATTCTGTTGGCCGCGTCAGGCGTCGTGGTTCTGGCCTTCGCGTTATTCACGCTCTACAACGACTACCTGCAGCGCAGCACCATCAAGCAAAACCTGGAATCGTCCATCCAGCAATCCGGTGAACTTACCGCCAGCAGTGTGCAGAACTGGCTGAGTGGGCGAATACTCGTACTCGAAAACCTGGCGCAAAACATTGCCCATCAAGGCAGTGGTGCGGACCTCCCGGGTTTGGTCGACCAACCTGCGCTCACTGCAAACTTCCAGTTCACTTATGTCGGTCAGACCAACGGCGTGTTCACACAGCGCCCGGACGCGAAAATGCCCGATGGTTACGACCCGCGCCAGCGGCCTTGGTACAAACAAGCCGTGGCTGCCGATAAGACTATGCTGACCCCTCCCTACATGGCGGCGGTGGGTGGGCAGATCGTGACCATCGCCATGCCGGTGAAAAAGAACGGTGAACTGCTGGGCGTGGTCGGCGGTGACCTGAGCCTGCAAACCCTGGTCAAGATTATCAACTCGGTGGACTTTGGCGGTATCGGCCATGCGTTCCTGGTCAGCGGCGACGGCCAGGTCATCGTCAGTCCCGACCAGGACCAAGTGATGAAGAACCTCAAGGACATCTACCCTGGCACCGGCGTACGTATCGAAAAGACCAGTCAGGACGTGGTACTCAATGGGCAGGATCGCATTTTGGCGTTCACCCCTATCGGCGGCTTGCCAGGCGCAGACTGGTACATTGGCCTGTCGATCGATAAGGACAAGGCCTACGCCCCGTTGGGTAAATTCCGTACATCAGCGTTGATTGCCATGCTGATTGCGGTGGTGGCGATCGCGGTGCTCTTGAGCCTGCTGATCCAAGTCTTGCTGCGGCCCCTGACTACGATGGGCGTTGCCATGCAGGATATCGCCCAGGGCGAAGGCGACCTGACCCGTCGGCTGGACGTCACCAGCAAGGACGAGTTTGGCGAGGTAGGCAGTGCATTCAACCAATTCGTCGAGCGTATCCATGCGTCCATCTCCGAAGTGTCTTCGGCGACGCGCCAGGTGCATGACCTGTCCCAGCGTGTGATGGCGTCCTCCAACGCCTCGATCATCGGCTCCGACGAGCAGAGCGCGCGGACCAACAGCGTCGCGGCCGCCATTAACGAGCTGGGGGCCGCCACCCAGGAAATCGCACGTAACGCCGCCGATGCTTCGCAGCACGCCAGCGGTGCCAGCGAGCAGGCTGACGATGGGCGCAAAGTAGTGGAGCAAACCATCCTGGCGATGTCGGAACTGTCGCAAAAAATTAGCCAGTCCTGCACCCAGATCGAAACCCTGAACGCGAGCACCGATAACATCGGCCACATTCTCGATGTGATCAAAGGCATCTCCCAACAGACCAATCTGCTCGCGCTCAACGCTGCGATCGAAGCGGCGCGTGCCGGGGAAGCCGGTCGTGGATTTGCCGTGGTTGCCGATGAGGTGCGCAACCTGGCCCACCGCACCCAGGAGTCCGCGGAGGAGATCCACAAAATGATCACTTCGTTGCAAGTGGGCTCGCGTGAGGCGGTGACCACCATGAACGCCAGCCAGACCTCCAGCGAAGAGAGTGTCGAAGTGGCTAACCAGGCGGGTGAGCGCCTGATCAGCGTGACGCAGCGCATCGTTGAAATCGACGGCATGAACCAATCGGTCGCCGCCGCCACCGAAGAGCAGACCGCTGTTGTGGAAACCCTCAACGTCGACATCAATCAGATCAATCTGCTGAACCAACAAGGCGTGGCCAATCTCAACGAAACGTTGAAGGATTGCGATGCACTGTCCCAGCAGGCCAGCCGCTTGAAGCAATTGGTCGACAGCTTCAAGATCTGACCTTGATGGCATCGGAGCGAGGCTTCTCGCTCCTATTGCTTAGCCGAGCATCTGGCGCACGTTCTCCAGTGCGCTGTCGGCGAACCCTTGGATAAACCCTTCAAACTCAGCCTGCGGCATCTCGATGGGTTCGCCAATCAGGGTCCAGGTCGCCCGTGCGCTTCCAGCGTCGAGGGCCTCCACACTCATCGCTGCCCACAAATGGGCCACGCCGAGGGTGTTGTAGATCGTGGTCCAGGTCATGCACATCGCCGTATCGTCATGGCTATTGAGTTGCTCCACGACGCAGTGGCCATCGTGAAAATACTTCGTGCGCAAAGCACCCACGCCAACACCGGTCATCTCGATGTGCGACAGGGCCGGAATGAAGGCATCAAAGCCTGCAAAGTGACCCACCACGTCCCACAGGCGAGCCGCCTCGCAGTTGACGATGACAGACGCCACCACGGGTGTGCCTTGGGGGTTGCGGATCAATGTATTGGGTTGCAGCGGTTTCATGAGGGGGTCCTGAAGCAGTTCAGAGAAAGCCGATGGCCTTGAGGTAGTCGCAGCCCTTGCGCAGCAGCGCCGAGTTCTTGTCGGGATACTGCGTGCCCATTTTCTCTATGCCCGCACGGGCGTTGTCATGACGGATCATTGAGGTATCGCCGATGTCTTCATCCAGCCCCTCCAGGTAAAAGCCCAGCACGCCAAATAACGCGTTTTCAGGGCCCACCGTTCGCAGCGCACGCTGCCAGTGCGCAACGCTGACACGCTCAAACCGGTAGCCCACCTGGCTGAACACATCGAGGTAATGATCCCAGCTCAATGGCTGAGGGTTGTGCAGGTTGAATACGTTAAGCCCGGCATCAAAACGGCCGCAGTGGAATGCGAGAAATTGGGCGAAAAAGTCCACGGGCATCAGGTCGAAGTTCACCTCCAGGCGTGGGACCAGCCCCAGTTGCAACGACCCCTTGAGCATCAGCATCAAGCGATTTTTCTGTGGCTGGCAAACACCGTTGCGGCTGTTGAAACTGATATTTCCCGGACGATGAATGTTGACCCAGGCACCTTGTGTCGTCGCGTGCGCCAATAGCCGCTCGGCGACCCATTTGGACAAGTTATAGCCATTCTTGAGGTAGATCGGCGGGGTCGCCGCGGCTGGCGTTTCGAGCACATGCCCACGGGCGTCGATACTGCTGCATGCCGACAGTGTCGAGATGAAATTGAGGACCTTCTTGCAGCGGGTCTCACACAGGCGCAGGCACTCCAGCACTGGCTCGACGTTGTGTTTTGCCAGCGAGGCATAATCCATCACGTGATTGACCTGCGCCGCGTTGTGCACCAGAGCGCCATAGTCCTGGGCCAGAGACTCATACACCTCACCCGTCAGGCCCAGGCGAGGCTGACTGATGTCTGCGGCGTACACCTGTACTCGGCTCAGGTCCAAATGTTCCAGGCGATACTCACTCAACGCCTGGGCGAACCGCGTCGCTGCCGGTTGGCCTGGCAGTTCACGCACCAGGCAGGCGACCTCTGTTGCACCGCCAGCCAGCAGGGCCTCGACGATATGCACGCCGATAAAGCTGTTGGCGCCTGTAACGATCACTTTGCGCGGATCACCCATGCGTTCATCGGACAGCACCTCGATCATCGGGTCTCGCAACGCATCCCGGACCGCCTGGCCGCACGGGGTATCCGGTAGCACAGCGTCCTCCATCAGCAGTGCGAGGGTGCGAATCGTCGGCATTTCAAAGAAGCGATTCAAGGGCAGGCTGCGGCCGAGTTGCTCACGCATCCGCAGCAGCAGCGTCGATAACAGGATGGAATGGCCACCCAGGTTGAAGAAGCTGTCATCCATCGAGAACGCCTCCACGGGTAACCGCAACAGTTCACTCCATAGTTCCGCCAGCTGCATTTGCAAGGGCGTCTGCGCTGCCTGGCCCTTGGTATTCGACGCAGGTTGAACGGGCAACGCCAGCAACGCCTGGCGATCGATTTTGCCGTTGCTGGAGTACGGCAGGTTGGGCAACTCGGTCCACACGTCGGGTTGCAGGTAATCCGGCAACCACTGTTGTGCATGCTGCTTCAGGTCGGCCATCGTGGCGCCTGGCTCCGGCTGAGCGACAATGCTGCGGATCCTGCGCTCACCATCAATCACCACCGCCACCTGGCGGAACAGTCGGCTGTTACGCAGGTACTCCTCGATTTCCTGGGGCTCGACCCGCACCCCGCGGATCTTCACCTGTGCATCTCGTCGCCCGCCCAGCTCGATACCGTCGGCGGTCCACTTCGCAAGATCGCCACTTCGGTAAGCCCGCAGGGTTTCCCCACTCGGCAACGCCAGCTCGATGAAAGGATCGTCATGGGCCTGCGTTGCGTCCAGGTACCCCAGGCCGACCCCAGGGCCGACGATGTACAGTTCGCCCATCACCTGCTCGTCCACGGGTTGCAGGTGCTCGTCGAGGATCAGCACTTGGCTGTTGGCGATCGGGCGGCCCAGGTTGCGGTTGCCATCGGCGGGTTGCAAGGTTCGATGGGTGACCAGCACAGTGGCTTCGGTCGGTCCGTAGAGGTTATGCAACTGGCACTGCCCGGCCAATTGTTCGATCACATACGGCTCGCAGGCATCACCGCCAGTGAGCAGGTGCGAAAGGCCCAACGGTTGCGCCAATGGCAGAATGCTGAGCAGTGCCGGCGGCAGGAACGCATGACTGATCCGCTCTTGGCGGATCAGCTCCACCAGTTGTTGTGGATCGCGCCGCTGTGCCTCGCTGGGAACGAACAACTGCGCACCGGCGATCAGGCCGGGGAAGATATCCATCAGCGACGCATCGAAATTCAACGAGGCAAATTGCAGTACGCGACTTTGTTCGCTCAACTCCATGCAGCTGCCAAACCAGGCGGTGAAGTGGGCGAGGTTACCTTGGCTGAGCAGTACACCCTTGGGCCGGCCGGTGGTGCCCGAGGTGAAGAGCGCCATGCACGGGGCATGGATGTCGGGATGCCGGACACCCAAGGGGTGGGAGGTATCTGGCTGGCTGACGGTGCTCACGTCCAGTGCCACGAAGCGCTCCCGCAGCGGATGCTGGCCGTCGTCCAGTAATACCTGGGCGCCAGCACTTTCCAGCATGGCTTGCTGGCGTTGCGGTGGATGGTCCGATGTGAGCGGCAGGTACACCGCGCCACAGCCCAGCACGGCAAGAATACTGGCATACAGCGCGGTGGATTTTTCCAGGCAAACGCCAACTACCGCTGGCGCCGCACGGCTCTCCAGCAGTGGGCCAAGCTGTTGCTGGATGGCTGACGCTCGAACCTGTAACTGCCGGTAAGTCACCACGTTGCCCGCAATGTTCAGGGCGGGCCGCTCGGCAAAGGCGAGAAGGCTGGCCCGCAACCGCTCGATCATCGGCACTTGGGCGGCCTGCAACAGGGCTGGCGCCGCTGTGCGATTAAACCGATGCAGGTACGCCAGCGTCTCCAGCGCTTGCAAGCCTTGCTCGGGCCACGTGTTGGCGCAGGCTTCGCTCGCAAGATGCCCAGGGTCGCGCGCGAGGCTGCTGACGTGCAAGGCCACCCATTCCAACAGCGCGTTCGTGGCCTGCCTGCGCAATCGTTGACCGTTTCCGCTGGGTTCTTCAGCGAGATCAATCGCAGCGATCAGGCGCCGGTTGTTCTCATAGCCGCGTAACTGCAGCGCGGGCAAACCGTTGTCGCCCACAGGGCCTATGCCCAGGCGCAAGCTGATGCGTGGAGGTTCGTGCAAATGGAGAGGCAAGGGCTGGCTGCCGTCTTCGATCACCAGGTCAGTCATTTCATCGCCAGACCGATGTCCGTATTGCTCCAGCACCTGCCTCACCGTACCCAATGCGGTACTGACACCGCCCCAGCCAATCGTCAGGCGCCTCATGCCGCTCTCCCGGCCAGTAACAGATAATCGTCCAGCGCCTGGGCGATGCTCGGTGTCTGCAGCAGCCCACTGTGGTGCAGGAACCCCATGATGTTGGCGATCAGCGGATGTTGGCGGGTGATGGGAAAGTCCAGTGCTTCTATCTCGGCCCTCAATGCACCGCGAGTACTGGCGCTGACGTCCAGATGGTCAATCAGTTGAAGGTCGAAGGCTTTCTGCAGGTCATGGGTCAGGTAGTGCGCCAGGAACGTCGGCAGGGCTCGGGCAATACCGTCGCGATCATCCACGCTGGCCGCCTCCCAATAGAGGCGCACCAAGCGTGTCCAGAACTGTGCATGGCGCCCTTCGTCAAACAGGTGGTCGGCCATCAGTCCGCGGACAGATGACTTGACGCTCTCGTCGTTGGAAAACGCGGCGACGTCCTGGGTGACGGTATTTTCGGCGATGGCCACGCCGATCAGTTCCACGGCGTCGTGCAGGTGCGCCGGGGCCTGTGCCAGCGCCGCTGGCAAGGCACGGCTCAGCTCGATTTCCCGTGGCAGATCGAGCGGTTGTATGCCGGTCATCGCCACGGTCTGTTGGAGGAAATCCAATGCCACCAGGGCGTGGTAATCCTCATCGACCACGACAGTCATCGCGTCGTAGCGGCACACGAGGGGGAAGGGCAGGGCGAAGCGGTTCTTGGCAATGCGGCGAGCGGTCTTGTCGACGATCTCGGTTTCGAAAATCACCACATCGTTGATGAATTTGTAGAAGCTTTGCACCAGCACAAAGTCGCGCCATTGCGGGCAATGTTCGAGAAAGGTCGCACAGAGCGCCAATGGCTGGCGGCACAGCGGATAGATCAGCTTGTCGTCGTTTTCCATCTGGCGGCGAGGGCGTGTGCGAATGGTTGCTCGACGCTCCCAGTCTTCGGCGATGGAGCGGTAGTTGGCGATGTTCATGGGCGCACCGTTTGCAACGAGGCCAGCACGTCGTCCCAGAGGGTCATGCGGTTTTCCACGGCCCGGAGCGCGGTTTCAGCGGCCTGCGCCTGGCGGCGTGGGTCTGCGCCGACCAGGCGTTGAAGCAACTGTTGCGCCCCTGGCTCATGGCCTTGGGTATCCAGCTCAATGTGACGGTGGAGGTAATAGCCCAGGGTGGGCGCTCGGCGATGGATGACCTCGCTACCCCGCAGCAGGCGTTCGAACATGAACGGGATGACGCTTTCGCGGCCATGCAGGAAGGCGGCTGCCACACAATGGGTCGGTGCGTTCAAGGCAATGTGCAGCGTACTCTCGACGAAACGGGCTACGCCAGGTAGCACGTCGATGTATTGCAACGCGGTATTGGCCTTCATGCCCTGGCGTTGCAGCGTAATGAAGGTGTCAATCGCGGCGGTGCTGGCGTCCACTTCGACCATGGCGTCGCGGTATAACTCGAAGTGGCTGCAATGACCTTGTCCCAGGCGCTCGTCCGATTCCTCGCCCAGCACAATCTCATTGATCAGGCGGGCGGCTTGCGGGTCGATGGGGGGAAGCCAGGGCAACTGCGTACAGGTCAAGTCTTGTTGAAGGCGTTTGGTGAGCGTCATGAAGTCCCATACCGCAAACACATGGCTTTTCATAAAAAGTTGTAACTTGTTGAGTGAAGTTATTTCTTCAAATAACGGATGGCTGCATAACTGCAGTTTTTTTTGCTCAAGTAACGTGTGATGCATGGTTGATGCCTATAAGTTGTTGCGACTGCTCTGAACACAGGGGGGCGTTTACGGCTTGGAAGTAGATAGGTAGCGTTTGGCCAAGCCCCGCCTGCAGGCGCGGAGTTACGTGGCCGGATGAAGTGGTTTTTTATTGGCGAAAGACAATAAGCCGATTGAGTGCCTGGATAAGCTTATAAGTGTATTAGTTGCTTATCTGGGGGCGGCATTTATTGTGGGTAAGTTGTTTTATCAAGGGTGGGAAGTTTCATGTCCCAGCGTTAATAGGCGCGTGTTGTTCCGGCTAAGAAGTGCCGGCGCGGGACGCTCCCCGATGGGAAGCGAGCCCCGCAGTGCATAAGGGGCAGGCGAGGTGCTGGAAAACCTTACGAATGGGGCGCTTCAAGGCCCTTGAGGTAGGTGGCGATTACCTCCATCCCGCGCATCAAGTGATTACGCAGTGTCAGGATGCTTTCGTCGATCTTCTTCTGTGCCACCAGCTTCAGCAGTTCGCGGTGATCTTCCTGGGAGGTCTCGCCCAGCCCCATCGCCTCGAGGTTGAAGCGCAGGAAGCGTTCCTCTTCATTCAAGCCATGCTCGACCAACTTGAGCAGCCGTTGATTCGGTGCCTTGCCGTACAGGGCCATGTGGAACAGGCGGTTGAGGCGCCCAATCTTGGTGTAGTCCTTCTCACGTTCCAAGGCATTGATGCAGGCCTCGGCCTCGGCAATGTCGGCGTCGGTGAGCAGGGGGATCGACAAGCGCAGCGCCTCGGATTCCAGCAGCATGCGCAGGGCGTAGGTTTCAGCTGAATTGTCTTCGATCAACGGCGCTACCACCGCGCCTTTGTGCGTCACCACATGCAACAGCGACTGTGCCTCCAACTGACGCAATGCCTCGCGCACGGGCATGCGGCTGACCCCGAACAGGCTGGCCAGCTCTTGCTGGCGCATGGCGGTACCGCATGGCAATCGACCATCAAGGATGGCATTGCGCAAGGTTTCTTCAATGACTGAACGAGCAAGATGAGCGGGAATAGGCCCGCTGACCTTAATGCTGCTCAAAGGGTTCGGCTTCTGCGTCACGGCTACGCTTTGCTCCTTCTTAGAAGAGGGATGGCTAATTGGATCCAATGCACACTAGAGCCTGCCTACAGGCTTGTCAAACGGGCAAGGTTTTCGGCTTGTAAGCGGCTAAACACGCTGATCACGGCACTCACAGTGTATTTTTGCGGCATCTTACAGAGGGCGCGGACGGGATGCTGCGTTGCTCTGGTCTATTCGTTGGCCTTCGCTGCCGGCGGGTTTTCGACGGTACATTCCTGTCTATCGATATTCACTAATGGTATTTAAAATGTCGTTCTTATATCTATAAAGTCACTCTCCTGTCCGACCGGGAGTGAACTCATGTCCGCCGCCTCTACTGTTCCAACAGTGACCCCTACTACCCAGCATTTCGAGGTCCGCCCATTACCCGGCAGCGTAGGTGCCGAGATCGTCGGCCTGGACCTGTCGCGCCCGGTCAACGACCAGGACTTCGCCCGCATCCACCGCGCGCACCTGGAGCACCATGTCGTCGTGTTCCGCGACCAACGTATCACCCCGCAACAGCAGATCGACTTCAGTCGCCGCTTCGGCGTGTTGCAGATTCACGTGCTCAAACAGTTCCTTCTGGCCAACCATCCGGAAATCCTGATCGTCTCTAACATCATCGAAAACGGCCAATCCATCGGCCTGGGCGACGCGGGTAAATTCTGGCATTCGGACCTGTCCTATAAGGAGCTGCCCAGCCTCGGCTCGATGCTGCACGCCCAGGAGCTGCCTGCCGAAGGCGGTGACACCCTGTTTGCCGACATGCACAAAGCCTGGGACCAACTGCCTGGGCACCTGCGTGCAGCTGTCGAAGGCCGCAGTGCTGCGCATTCCTACACCGCGCGCTACAGCGAGACCAAGTTCGAAGGTAACTGGCGGCCGACGCTGACACCTGAGCAGCTCGCCCAGGTCGCGCAAGTGGTGCACCCGATCGTACGCACCCACCCGGAAAACGGCCGCAAGGCCCTGTTCGTCAGTGAAGGCTTCACCACGCACATCGTCGGTTTGCCGGAGGACGAAAGCCGCGATTTGCTGGCCCAGCTCTACGCCCATAGCGTGCTGCCGGAAAATATCTACCGCCACCAATGGCAGCCCCACGACCTGGTGTTCTGGGACAACCGTTCGTTGATCCACCTGGCCGCCGGCTGCCCCAGCCATCTACGCCGCAAGCTGTACCGCACCACCATCCAGGGCGACGCGCCTTTCTGATTCGGAGCATGACCATGTCCAGGAACATTCCATTTGCACGGCTGGCGGCGACCGTCGGCCTTGGTGTCAGTCTGTTGGCGGGCAGCCTGGTTGCTCCGACGGCTGCCCAGGCCGAAGGCGAGATCCGCATTGCCGAACAGTTCGGTATCGTCTACCTGCTGCTTAACGTGGTGCGCGACCAGAACCTGATCGAAAAATACGGCAAGCAGGAAGGCCTCGACATCAAGGTCGATTGGACCCAGCTGTCCGGCGGCGCGGCGGTCAACGACGCGCTGCTCTCTGGCTCTATCGATATCGCCGGTGCTGGCGTTGGCCCACTGCTGACCATCTGGGACCGTACCCACGGCAAACAGAACGTCAAGGCCGTGGCGTCCCTGGGCAACTTCCCGTACTACCTGGTGAGCAACAACCCCAAGGTCAAGACTATCGCCGACTTCACCGACAAAGACCGCATCGCCGTGCCGGCCGTGGGTGTTTCGGTACAGTCGCGTTTCCTGCAATACGCCGCCGCCAAGCAGTGGGGCGACAAGGAATTCAATCGCCTCGACAAGTACACCGTTGCCGTCCCGCACCCTGACGCCACCGCTGCGTTGATTGCCGGCGGTACCGAGTTGACCGGGCACTTCTCTAACCCGCCGTTCCAGGACCAGGCGCTGGCCAACCTCAACGTGCATGTGGTGTTGAACACCTATGACCTGCTGGGGCCGAATTCGCCGACCGTGCTGTTCGCCACCGAAAAATTCCGCAACGACAACCCCAAGACCTACAAGGCGTTTGTCGAGGCGTTGACCGAAGCCGCGCAGTTTGCCCAGAACGACAAAGGTGCCGCTGCCGACACCTACATCCGCGTGACCAAGGCCAAGATCGACCGTACCGAACTGCTGAAAATCATCGACAACCCGCAGTTCGAGTTCAGCGTTACACCGAAAAATACCTACCCGCTGGCGGAATTCCTCTACCGCGTCGGCGCCATCAAGAACAAGCCGGAATCGTGGAAGGACTACTTCTTCCAGGACGCCAAGCCCCTGCAAGGAAGTTGAGATGAACGCGCTCTTGCAAGGCCACACGGCCAGCAACCTGCATACCACCGCTCCGTTGCTCGCGGTGGACAACGTCAGCCTGGAATACCGTACTCCCGAGCGCGTGGTGCGGGCCACGCACCAGGTCAGTTTCGAGATCGACCCGGCCGACCGCTACGTGTTGCTCGGCCCGTCGGGCTGCGGCAAATCCACCTTGCTCAAGTCCATCGCGGGGTTTATCAAACCCTGCGAAGGTGAAATTCGCCTGCTGGGACAAAAGGTCGAACAGCCGGGCCCTGACCGCATCGTGGTGTTCCAGGAGTTCGACCAGTTGCCGCCGTGGAAAACCGTCAAGCAGAACGTGATGTTTCCGCTGCTGGCGTCGAAAACGCTACCGCGTCGCGAAGCCGAAGAGCGGGCGTTGCACTACCTCGACAAAGTCGGCCTCAGCGCCTTTGCCGACGCTTACCCGCACACGCTTTCCGGCGGTATGAAAGCCCGCGTGGCCATCGCTCGCGCCCTGGCCATGCAGCCGAAGATCCTGCTGATGGACGAACCCTTCGCCGCCCTCGACGCCCTGACCCGGCGCAAGATGCAGGAAGAATTGCTGCTGCTGTGGGAGGAGGTGCGTTTCACCCTGCTGTTCGTCACCCACTCCATCGAAGAAGCCCTGGTGGTGGGCAATCGCATCCTATTGCTGTCCCCCCATCCCGGGCGCGTGCGCGCGGAAATCCACAGCCATCAATACAACCTGCACAGCCTCGGCGGCGTGGAGTTCCAGGCGTCGGCGCGGCGCATTCATCGCCTGCTGTTCGATGAAGCGCCCGAGGCCGAACGTGAGTTGGGTTTCGCCGACATCCGCATCGCTTACTAAGAGGGCAGCCCAATGCGCCAGGAATACGAAATTACCCTTGAGCCGCTGCTCAGCGTCCCCGTGGAGCGCGAACTGCCCCTGCGCCAACGCCTGTGGCAACAAGGCTGGCTGCGCAAGGGCCTGATCCTGATCGTGCTTGCGATCCTGTGGGAAGCCGTCGCGCGCTACCAGAACAACGACCTATTGCTGCCGAGTTTCCTGCAGACCTTTCACGCGCTCTATGACGGCCTGCTCAGTGGCGAACTGCTGAGCAAGGTGAGCATCTCGCTGGTGGTACTGATCAAGGGCTACCTGATCGGCATCGTGCTGGCGTTTGCCTTGACCACTCTCGCGGTGTCGACGCAATTGGGGCGCGACCTGCTGAGCACCCTGACCTCAATGTTCAACCCCTTGCCGGCCATTGCCCTGTTGCCGCTGGCGCTGCTGTGGTTCGGCCTGGGCCAGAACAGCCTGATCTTCGTGCTGGTGCATTCGGTGTTGTGGGCTCTGGCGCTCAACACCTATTCGGGGTTCCTCGGCGTTTCCGAAACCCTGCGCATGGCCGGCCGCAACTATGGCCTCAAGGGCATGCGCTTTGTGCTGTTCATCCTGATCCCGGCAGCGCTGCCGTCGATTCTCGCCGGCCTCAAGATCGGCTGGGCATTCGCCTGGCGCACGCTGATCGCTGCCGAGTTGGTGTTTGGTGCAACAAGCGGCAAGGGGGGGCTGGGCTGGTACATCTTCCAGAACCGTAATGAGCTGTACACCGACAAGGTATTCGCCGGGTTGGCGGTGGTGATCCTGATCGGGTTGTTAGTGGAAAACCTGGTGTTCGACACCTTCGAGCGGCTCACCGTGAAACGCTGGGGCATGCAGCGCTGATACGCCCATGCTGCTACGATTGCGGCCAGTTCACTCCCGACTGACCACGAGTGCTTGGCATGCAACTACCAGACATGAACCTGCTGGTCGCCCTCGACGCTTTGCTCGACGAGGGCAGCGTGGTGGGCGCCGCGCGGCGGATGAACCTCAGCCCGGCGGCCATGAGTCGCACGCTCACGCGCATTCGCGAGGCAGTGGGTGATCCGATCCTGGTGCGTGCCGGGCGCGGCCTGGTGCCGACGCCCAAGGCGCTGGAACTGCAAGGCCAAGTGCGCAATGTGGTGGAGCAGGCGGCGCTGTTGTTTCGTTCGGCGGACCAAGTGGACTTGAGCACCCTGCGCCGCCGTTTCAGCGTGCGTGCCAATGACTTCTTCATCGGCGTATACGGCGGACGCCTGTTCGACACCATGGAGCGCATGGCGCCCCTGTGCGAGCTGTGCTTCGTGCCGGAAGGCGACACCGACGACGAGGCGCTGCGCGAAGGGCGCCTGGACCTGCGGGTGAGCAATACCATGCCCTCCAGCCCCGAGGTCAAGGTGCAGAACCTGTTCTCCACCACCTTCGTCGGCCTGGCGCGGGAAGACCACCCGTTGTTCGATGAAGACATCACCGCTGCGCGTTTCGCCAGTTATTCCCATATCAGCATTTCCCGGCGCGGCATCGCTCGCGGGCCGATCGACACCGCCCTGAATGCCCAGGGCCTGGAGCGCCGCGTGGCGATGATCGCCCCAGGCTTTCATGGTGCGATGTTCATGCTGCCCGACTCCGACCTGATCCTGCCGGTGCCCAAGGAAGCGCTCTACAGCGCCAATCGCTTGAAATTGCCGCTGCGTGCATTCGCCTTGCCGATTTCGTTGCCGACCCTGGTCCTGGCTCAATCCTGGCATCCGCGCTTCGACAAAGACCCGGCCCATAAATGGCTGCGCGAGACGATGCGCGAAAGTTGCCACGCCACTTGGTTGGAAGCGCAGCCGACCTGATTTGTACGTCATGCACAGTCAAATGTGGGAGGGGGCTTGCCCCCGATTGCGGTGGATCAGATAGAAAATCTGTATCTGGCACAGCAATCGGGGGCAAGCCCCCTCCCACAAGGATTCTGTGGTGAATTCAGGATTGCGCCTGGTGCACTTATACCCTGCCAACATGTAACTTTTTGTCATGGATGTGCCTGATTAAACTGCTCGGGTATTTCTAATCCCGAGTTACCTGTACATGACTTCCCTCGCTGCCCCCTCCCTTGCGGCCGCAGCCAAACCCACGGCCATCACCCCGCCTGTATTTGGCCCGCGCATCATCATCGGCCTGGTCGGCGTGTTGCTGGCGGTGCTGGTGTCCGGTCTCAACGAGATGGTCACCAAGGTGGCCCTCGCGGATATTCGCGGTGCGCTGTACATCGGTTTTGATGAAGGCACCTGGCTGGTCGCCGCCTACACCGCCACTTCCGTGTCGGCCATGGCCTTCGCGCCTTGGTGTTCGGTGACGTTTTCCCTGCGCCGTTTCACCCTGTGCGCGATCGCTCTGTTCACTGTGCTGGGCATCCTGTGCCCCTTCGCGCCGAACTACGAAAGCCTGCTGCTGCTGCGCACCGTCCAGGGCCTGGCGGGTGGGGCGTTGCCGCCGATGCTGATGACCGTGGCGCTGCGCTTCCTGCCGGCCAACGTCAAGCTGTATGGCTTGGCCGGTTACGCGCTCACCGCCACGTTCGGCCCGAGCCTGGGCACGCCGTTGGCGGCGCTGTGGACCGAGTATGTCGGCTGGCAGTGGGCGTTCTGGCAGATCGTCGGGCCGTGCCTGCTGGCGATGGCCGCCGTGGCCTACGGCCTGCCACAAGACCCGCTGCGCCTGGAGCGCCTCAAGCAGTTCAACTGGCGCGGCCTGCTGCTGGGGTTCCCGGCGATCTGCATGCTGGTGATCGGCCTGTTGCAGGGCAATCGCCTGGACTGGTTCGAGTCGGGCCTGATCACCTTCCTGCTGTGTGGCGGCACGGTGTTGCTGGTGCTGTTCCTGCTCAATGAATGGTCGCAGCCAATACCGTTCTTCAAATTGCAGATGCTTGGCCTGCGCAACCTGTCGTTTGCCCTGATCGTGCTGGCCGGGGTGTTGATGGTGCTGACCTCGGTGATCATCATCCCGTCGAGTTTCCTCGCCCAGGTCCAGGGTTATCGGCCCCTGCAAACCGCGCCGCTGATGCTGCTGATGGCGCTGCCACAATTGATTGCGCTGCCGCTGGTGGCGGCGTTGTGCAACCTGCGTTGGGTCGATTGCCGCTGGGTGCTGGGCATCGGGCTGGGCATGTTGGTGCTGTCCTGCCTGGGCAGCACGCACTTGACCTCGGCGTGGATTCGCGACGACTTCTACGGCCTGTACCTGCTGCAAATCTTCGGGCAGCCCATGGCGGTGTTGCCGTTGCTGATGCTCTCCACCGGCAGCATCCAACCGGCGGATGGGCCGTTTGCCTCGGCCTGGTTCAACACCGTCAAAGGCCTGGCCGCCGTGATTGCCACCGGCGTGCTGGATGCACTGACCACCCAGCGCCTGCACTTTCACTCGACCATGCTGGTGGACCGCCTGGGCAACTCGCCCCTGGCCGAGGGCGACGCGTCGGGGCTTGCCCACCGCCTGCACGAGCAGGCCGTAGTGCTCACGTCTTCGGATCTCTATTACGTCATGGCCGCTGTTGCGGCGGCGTTGATCCTGCTGATTTTCTGGATGCCCACGCGGATTTTTCCGCCTCGCGCACCGACCTAGCCACAAGGACTTCTCATGAAACGCAAAGACAAAATAGCCGTCTCTGTCATCGCCGTATTCGCCGTCGGCGTGTTGGTGTACCTGGTCGCGCCGGGGCTACTGGGCAACAAGCGCCAGGCCACCAACGACGCCTTCGTTGCCGCCGACTTCACCCTGGTGGCGCCGCGCGTGGCCGGCTTTATCAAGGAGGTGCTGGTGGAAGACAACCAGCGCGTCAAGGCCGGCCAGTTGCTGGCGCTGATCGACGACCGTGATTTTCGCGCCGCCGCCCAGGCCGCCGATGCCGACACTTTGGTCGCCCAGGCCCAGCTGAAAAACGCCAGTGCGACCCTGGAACGTCAAAGCTCGGTGATCGCCCAGGCCCAGGCCACCGTGGCGGCAGACCGTGCCGAAGTGGCCTTCGCCGAACACGAACTGAACCGCTACAACCACCTCGCCGGCGTGGGCGCGGGTACTGTGCAGAACGCCCAGCAAGCCAAGACCCGTATTGACCAGGCCAACGCACGCCTGGCCAGTGCCACGGCGGTGCTGGCGGCCGAACGCAAGCAGGTGGAAATCCTCACGGCCCAGCGCGACGCCGCCGAGGGGGGGCTCAAGCGCGCCCAGGCCGCATTGGAAATGGCCAGCTATCAGCTGTCCTACACGCGCATCGTCGCGCCGGTGGATGGCATGGTCGGCGAGCGCGCGGTGCGGGTGGGCGCCTATGTGACGCCGGGCAGCAAGATCCTCGCGGTGGTGCCGTTGGCCGAGGCCTACGTGGTGGCCAACTTCCAGGAAACCCAGCTTTACCATATGCACGCTGGCCAAGCCGTGCAGGTACGTGTCGACAGCCTCGACGGCGAGTTGCTCAACGGCCACCTGGAAAGCCTGGCGCCTGCGACCGGGGTGACGTTCGCCTCGGTCAAACCGGATAACGCCACCGGTAACTTCACCAAGGTGGTGCAGCGCATCCCGGTGAAGATCGTCCTCGAACCGAATCAGCCGCTGACCGAGCGCCTGCGGGTCGGCATGTCGGTGGAAGCCAGCGTCGACACCCAGCCGGTCACGCAGCCGCGTGAGGTGGCCCAGCAATGAGATCGTTTGCCTGGCTCACCTTAAGCCTGCTCAGCCTGGGCGCCTGCACCGTCGGCCCGGATTTCCAACGGCCCCAGGGCCCTCACGTCACGCAATGGAATGAGCCCCAAGGTCGTCAGGCCGCCAGCCGCGCAGTCACCGGCCCGCTGGAGGAGCGCTGGTGGGACGTGTTCCACGACGAGCAACTCTCTGCCCTGACGCGTTGTGCCCTCACCGATAACCTCGACCTGAAACTGGCCAGCAGTCGCTTGCAACAAAGTCGCGCGGTGCGCCAGGTGACGACCGCCGAGCGTTACCCCCGTGTCGATGCAACAGGGGCTTACCAGCGCAAACGCAATAGCGGCGAAGGTTTGAACGACCCCTCCGGCGAGAACGGCCGTTCGGCGTTCAACCAATGGGACGCAGGCTTCTCCGCCTCCTGGGAGCTGGATTTCTGGGGGCGGGTCAAACGCGAAACCGAAGCCGCCGACGCCACCCTGCAAGTCGCCGAAAACGACCGTCGCGCCGTCTTGCTGTCGGTGCTGGCCGAGACCGCCCAGGACTACATCCAACTGCGCGGCGTGCAAAATACCCGTGCTGTCACCGAGCAAAACCTCGACGTCGCTCGCCACAGCCTCAAGCTCTCGCAACTGCGCCTGGCCGACGGCGTGGCCACCGACCTGGACGTGGCCGAAGCCGCCGCCCAGGTCGCGGCCATCGAAGCGCGCCTGCCGGATTTGCAACAGCGCCAGGACCAGTTGATCAACGCCCTCAGCCTGTTGATGGGTGAGCCGCCGCAAGCCCTGCATGCGCAATTGTCCAAGGATGCTGCGGTGCCGCAGACCCAACGCCAGGTCGCCATCGGCCTGCCCTCGGAACTCGCCGAGCGCCGCCCGGACATCCGCCAGGCCGAGGCCCGCCTGCACGCCGCGACCGCCAGCATCGGTGTGGCCAAGGGCGACTTTTACCCGCGCATCACCTTGTCCGGCAGCCTCGGCTCCCAGGCCATGCAACTGTCGGATTTCGGCTCCTGGGGTTCCCGTGCGTTTGCCTTCGGCCCGCAATTGAGCCTGCCGCTGTTCAACGGCGGGCGCCTGCAAGGCATGTTGAACCTGCGCGAAGCCCAGCAACAGGAAGCGGCGCTGGCTTATCAGCAAACGGTGCTGCGCGCCTGGCATGAGATCGACGATCAACTGACCCGCTACAACGCCAGCCAACTACGCCGCGACAGCCTGGCCGAAGCCGTGCGCCAGAACCAGATCGCCCTGACCACCGCGCAGCATCAGTACGTCGAGGGCGTGGTGGATTTCGTCAACGTACTCACGGTGCAAAGTGCACTGCTGGCCACGCAGGAGCAGTGGGTGGAGAGTTCTACCGGGGTGTCGTTGGCGATGGTGGGGTTGTATAAAGCGCTGGGTGGGGGCTGGGAGTCGGTGTATCCGCTGGTGCAGGCTCAGCGCTGAAAATTGGACTATCCGATGTAGGACTGTTCTTGATTTTTGCTGCAATCATCTTTGGTAAGCCATGATCGTTAAGCTTTCAGGCCGATTATTTCCTGTGAGCTTTTCTGATGTCGGTATCGAAAATCCGCGAAGCCTAGCCCCAGGGCTGATCCTCTGCGCCTTCTTGCCTTGCGTACCTGTTTCTTCTAAGACTGCAAAAGCATGAAAGTGACATCATCTTCTTTTGAGCAACCGTCCAGGGTTTGCCCTGCAATGGCTTTGAGCTGGTCTGCGGCTGACAGTTCGGCCCAAAATCCATCTGTTGCCAGAATCCAAGTCGTCCCCCTAACCGTTTCCACGGAGTTAACCGCTGGCTCATGGGGCCTGCGATAACTCATGCAGTTGAGCAGTGTTTTGCGGGAGGAGCTTTCGGCGATGACTGCGTGGCTCAGGTCTCCTTTCCAGTTGGGGCCGCAATGGGGTGAAGTTAGCCAAATCATGCTCTGATCTTTTCCCAGATAGCCAAGGCAACAGTCACCAGCGTGGATCGAAATGGCCGTTTGACCCATCACCAGCAACACAAGGTAGCTGGTGGAGGCCAATGGAAAACCTGGGCAAAGGTTTGAGTGCGCCTCTCCCAGTGCGTGGAGTACCCATTCAGTTGCTTTGTCTGGGCATGATGTAACTGTCGGTTCTGCGCGAGAAAACGACTCAAGCAGATAATGAGTCAAGGCTCGCGCCAATTCGCCACTGGCTGGCTTGGAAGTGCCATCAGCGATCACGTGGAGATACGCTCCTGTGCTTTGAGCCGAACCGATGACATCGCGGTTTTCGGTTCTTTCAGTTCCTTGCTGACTGAGGCTCAACTGTAGGATCAAGCGGTCACTCCCAATCCCACGAGCGTCTTCAGGCGCTCGTAAATCAACGTTTCCCGATCAGCGTCCTGAGCGCTGCTTTGGATGACGTCCTGAAACGCTGACAGTCTTATCAATGCGGTGAATTGATTGCTCACGAAATGTCGGAGCTCAAAAGGCGCTCGCTTCACTTCTTCGATAAGTTCTTCCCTGCCGTCCAGCAAAGCGATGATGTCTTCGATGTCATTGGACATCAGTACGTCGTCATGACCTCGGCCCTGATACGCCTGAAGTTTTGCGGCGAGAAACCATGGTGCCGCAAATATCTTGATACGTGTTCCTTTGGGGAGTGTGTAGTCGATGGAGTTTTCTAGCCCGCCGACAAACCACGTATTGGAAAACCCCAATACTTTTGCATCGGTCGGCATGAAATCCACTTTCAAACCGCCGAGTCGTAAACGACAGGTGACGGAGTCCTGGCCGGTATTTTTGAAGCCTCTGGGTTTCAGGTTTTCTTCCAACCGATACCAGTCAGGCGTGCCTGTCAGATGAATGACCAGGTCCACGTCATCCGTGCCGCGAATTGATTCAAGGGTGTATTCGTCGGTGATGAGTAAAACAGTGGTGCATCCGCCGACAAAAGCGACTTGTTCACGCAGCTCATCACCCAACGCCTCAGCGACCTCTTCAAGCATTTGCAGCATCATGATTCTGTTGGACGTCACAAGATCCACTCCCGCAGCATGGCATCGGCCACCTTGGCTTCGCGCGGCCCGCCAATGCGGATGGCATCGACGAGTGCCAGGAAATGATAAAGCAGCTCATCTTTTTTCACTGCGCCGGGGACGGTCTTATACAAAGGCGTTATTTCTTGGCCTTTGCTCTTTCCATATGCGTCCGGCCAGACGGGAATGAGGTCGCCGCCGCTCATTACTTTTCCCGCCAGGACTGGCGCGGCGAAGGCTGTCGGAATACCGCGAACGATAGGGCCTGGTTTAACCGGGAAAATATAGCGAATGCTGTACGTGACTAAATCAAGCAGTGCCTTGCTTCTTACCAGAGGAATTCCGTCGGTGTGGCTCGTATAGATCAAGCCAATTTCCCTGCAACGATTCAGGGATGAGGAAACCTCTGTTTTGCTTAGGCCCAACGCTGAGGACAGCGATCTCACAGAATAGGTTTGTGAGCTGTGTCCTTCAAAGTCTTCGTCTATTCCATCCCAGCCCCGCCAGTCATCAATTGACGAAAGTTGAACAGTTTCGAAGTTTTGAATGTAATCCGGAAGATTTTGAAACCCGAGGCTCGCGCTCTCTTTTTCCACAGAGAACACTCGTTTTTTTACGCGCTCCCCTTTGGCCTGTAGTCCCAGGCTGATCAGTTTGAACAGGATGACGATGTCTTGACTTTTCATGGGGCTCCAAAAGCGAATGTCCTCTGTCCGCGGACAGAGGACACTTTCTTGCATAGAATTGACACCCCTGTCAACGGTTTTGCAAAAACACCACATACCCCCGAAACCACTCACTCCCCTGCAAATACCCAGGCGCCTCCCACTCCCCACCCTGGATCAAACCGATCTTGAACGGCAGCCCCATCCGGTTCATCCGTGGCAAATACGCCGCGTAATCCGGGATGCTCTGGCGTCCCTGGTACGTCTGCACCACCACTTCGTCCACCACGCCCTTGAGCTGGGCGATGGCGGCGGGGTCGGCGTTGCTGCTCCAGTCCATCAGGCCGGTGATGCTCAGGCGCAGCTCAAAGGGCAGGCGTTGGCGCAGGTCGCGCAGGAAGTCGGCGTATTCGTGCAGGTATTGGGTGCGGGCGTCGAAGTCGATCTGGATGCCGACCACGGGGTTGCCTGCGTCGCGCCAACGTTGTACCTGGCCGAGCAGCTGGGTGTAGATCTGTTCGGGCCAGTGCAGGGTGTGGGCGCGGTAGACCACCCAGACTTCGCCGCGGGTGAGGCGCGGTACGCTGATGCCTTGGGCGATCAGTTGCACACCGCGCTGGGGCGCGCGGCGGGTGGAGTTGATCTGGCCCTGGAGGATGTACAGGGTCTTGGCCTGCTTGAGTACCGGCTGTGGCGTGACGCCGCTCCACAGCCAGAAGGCGTCATAGTCACGGGCATCGACGGCGCCGAATGCCGGGCTTGCCAGCAACAGCAGGCCCAGCCACAGGTGTTTCACCAGTAGTACTGCAGCGATTTGCCCCACTGGGTGTCGGCGAAACCACTTTTCAGCTGGCGGAACCAGGCTTTGCGCACGGCGGGTTCGACGTCCTGGCCGCCGCAGCTGTTGTAGCCGGCCGGCGCGTAGCAGTTGATGGCGCGGAACAGCGCGTAGGCCTTGTCGTTTTTGGGCGCCTTGGCGTTGCCGATGACCTGCTTGTAACCGTCGAGCCGCGAGAAGGTTTCACCCTTGAAGTCTGAGGCGGTGCTGCCCAGGCTGCCGGCCGCGCGGGCCTGCTCCAGAGGCATGCCGTCCAGGCCGTTGCGCAGGATGAATTCGCCGAAGCAGTTCAGGGCCTGGGGGTTCTTCGCCTCGGTCTGCAAGGTCGCTGCGGTTTGCGCGATGCTCGGGCAGGTGTAGCCGGATTCGGCCTTGTCGCCGTTCCACTGGAACAGCTTAAGCGTCTGGCTGGCGCTGTAGACATAACCCAGGCTGGTGCCCAGCTTGTCCTCGGGGGCCTGGGCCGGCAGTTGCTTGAGGTCCTCGGCGAACGTGGCGAACTGGCCGTGCAGCAGGTCTTTGTAGAGCAGCACGAATTGCGCGGTCTGGCGTTCCAACGGATCGCTGGCCTGGGCGATCTGCTGGCGCAGCAGTTCAGGCCCGGCGACGTTGCGCAGCAGGATGTAGCGCACCTGCCTGGCACTGATCGGCGAATCGCTGGCGAACACCTTGGCCAACTGGCCGCTGCGCTCGTAGTTCATGGCCAGTGCCAACTCCAATTGGTCGCGTTGCAGCGGCAGTTTTGCCAGTGGCAACAGTTGCAGCCACAAGGCCTCGGCGCCTTTCCAGTCTTGCTTGGCTTCCAGGGCCAGGGCGCGCAGGGTCTGCTGGCTGAAGGCGAAGTAGTTCAGGTTCGACGGCACGCTCTGCGGCAACTGCTTCAAGGCGGCGTCCGGTTGATGCTCGATGTACAGCGCGCACACTGCCAGCAAGTACTCATAGAGCGCTGGCTCGCTGGCGAACGCGGCCTTTTGCTTCTCGAGGTCTGCGCGGCTGAGGGCCGGCTGGTTGCCGCCGCGCATCACCATCAGGTCGCTGACGAGCTGGATCATCGGGGTCTTGACGGTATCGCTGTTGACCATCAACAGCTTGAGGTCGGCTTCTTCTACCAGCTCATCCTCAGACACATTGCGCTGCTCGTCGGTGGCCGTCAGTGCCCAGGCGAACGCGTCGGCGAGCTTGGTGTTGTCGTCGGCCAGCCAGTACACCCGGCGCAGCAGCCCGTGGGCCGAGGCCGCGTATTCGCCCTGTGGATAAGTCTTCAGGTAGGCGTTGAAGCCCTGCTCGGCCGTGGCCAGTGCGGGCTTATCCACACGGTCCAGGTGCGGCACGCCGTCTTCGTCATAGGTGTCGGCCTGGGCCTGGTTGAGCGCTGTGCGGGCGGTCATGTACAGCGCGGCTTCCTTCAACCACGGCGATTGGGCATTGCCGACGCCAGCAAAGCCTTGCGCGGCCTCGGCGAAGCGGCCGCTGTAGAAATCAGCGGCGGCTTGCAGGTAGGTGCGAAACAGTTGGCCGTCGGCGGACTGGATCTGCTGCGGCTCGGCGATCACCGGGCCATCCCAGGTGCAGGTGGTGAGCAGTTGCAGTCGCGCTTTGGCCAGCAGCGCGCGCTCGGTCGCCGGTATGTCGGCCTTGACCACTTGGCGGATGAACGCCGTGGCGCTGTCATCGTCGTTGCTGCGGCAGCGGCTGCCCTCGCCACTGAGGAACGCTTCGCCGGCGGTTTTGTACTCCTCGCGCTTGACCCCCAGGGAAGTCAGCAGGGTGTCGAGCTCGGCGGTAGGCGAATCGTCCGAGTCGGGCTCAGTCTCTGCGCTGGAGGCAGCGGCCAGGCGATACACCGGAAACGGCACCGGGCCGAAACCCTGGGACAGGTCATCTTCGCTCAGCGCCTTGGGCGCCAACGGCGCGGCCTTTTTGTCAGCCAGCAGCAGGCGCAGGTTGGCCCGGCTGTCATTGCCTGGGCTGAGGAACGGCAGGTTGTTGCACGGGTCCAGGCTGTCACGCGAGACCCGCCAGTCGGGGTAGCACGAATCGTCGGAGCTGGCCTGGGCCTGTAGGGAAATACCGGCCAGCAGAGCCAGTGCCAGGGGTGACAGAAAACCGATGCGCATGACGTGTCCTTGATCCTGAATCCTTGGGGGTGGCAATCATAGCGTGATCCGACAAAAGCATCGGTGAAGCCCTACACAAATTACTGACTTATCCGATTGGGGCGGTGGCAATTTAACCGTGCTGACATAGACTGCAATCATGGTCAGGGAGGATCGTATGGAGCGGTTACGAAGAGGGACGTTGAGTTTTATCTGCCTGATGGGCGTTGCGCCGATGGTCATGGCGGACGATCCGTTGTTGGACCACCCGCTTGCGGCGTCGACCAGCGCCTCCAGTGACGCCCGCGGTGTGCTGCGCGCTCGCGACCAGGCGGTGCTGGCCAGCGAATTGTCGGGGCGCATTGTTGAACTGCCTTTCAGCGAAGGCGAGTCGTTCAAGAAGGGCGACACCCTGGCGCGTTTCGATTGCTCGGCCTACCAGGCCCAATTGAACGCCGCCCAGGCTGCCAGCCGGGGGGCCAGTGAAGAACTGGCCCACAACAAACAACTGGCGGCGCTCAACTCCGTCGGGCGTTTTGAAGTGGCCCGCGCCGAAGCCAAGCTCACTGAAACCCAGGCCCAATCCCAGGTTTACCAAGTGCAGGTCAAGCGCTGCAGCGTGCTGGCGCCGTATGATGGCCAAGTGGTGCAGCGCAAGGTCCAACGCTATGAAAGCGTCTCGGCAGGGGCGCCGTTGCTGGAAATCGTCGACAACCACAGCCTGGAAATTCACCTGCTGGTGCCGTCGCGCTGGATGGGCAAACTCAAGCCGGGCCAGACGTTCAATTTCACCCCCGATGAAACCGGCCAGGCGTTCACCGCCACGGTCAAACGCCTCGGCGCGCGCATCGATGAGGGGAGCCAGACGCTGCTGCTGGTCGCCACCTTACCCAATGCCAGCGGGCTGCTGGCGGGCATGAGTGGCACGGCCCATTTTGCGCAATTGCAATGAACGCACCGATGCCGGGCCACGCTGAGCGCGTATTTGCGCAGTTTCTCGACCTTGAACGCCAGACCCGTGCCGCGCGTACTATCGAGCAACTGGCCTACAGCCTGGTCAACGACAGCCAGCCCCTGTTCGGCTATCGCCACACCGCGCTGTTGATCGCCGGCAAAGTGAGGGCGGTGACGGCGGTGAGCAGCGTCGATTCGAATGCGCCGTTCGTGGCGTTTGTCGAGCAGGCGGTGGCGCAGTTGCACAAACTGGCGTTGAGCCAGACTGCGCGGGTGGTCCTGGCTGAGCAATTAAGTGGCGCGGTGCAAGCCGATTGGCAGAGCCTGTCCGCCGGGCACGTGTTCTGGCTGCCGTTGATGGATCCCCAGGGCCGGGTGTTCGGCGGCCTGTGGCTGGCGCGGGATACCCCGTGGAGCCCGGCCGAACAAGTGCTGCTGGCGCATTTTGGCGACACCTGCAGCCATGCCTGGCACGCGTTGCAGCCACGCCAGCCGTGGCGCCTGCGCCTGACCCGTAAACGCTGGATAGCGGTGCTGGTGGCGTTGTTGCTGATGCTGTTGATCCCGGTGCGCCAATCGGTGCTGGCGCCCGCCGAAGTGGTGCCGCAGGCCGGGCAAGTGGTGGCGGCGCCGCTGGATGGCGTCATCGCCGAGTTTTTGGTCAAGCCCAATCAGTCGGTAAAAACCGGCGACCTGTTGCTGCGCTTCGAAAGCACCACGCTAACGGCGCAGGCCGATGTGGCGGCGCGTGCTCTGGGTGTCGCTGAAGCGGAGCTCAAGGCCAATTCCCAGCGCGCCTTTGCCGATGCCGAATCCAGTTCGAAGATCGACCTGCTGGCGGCCCGCGTCGAGCAAAAACGCGCCGACCGCGACTATGCGCGTGAACTGCTCAAACGCAGCGAAGTGCGTGCCGAGCGCGACGGTATCGCTGTATTCGCTGATGCTGACCGCTGGACCGGAAAACCGGTGCAGACCGGCGAGCGCTTGTTGCAGATTGCCAACCCTGCCCAGGCGGAATTGCGCATTGAGCTGGCGGTGGGCGATGCCATTGCCTTGGCGCCCAATGCCCAGGTAGCGCTGTTCCTCGACAGTGACCCACTGCAACGCCATCTCGCCACTCTGCAACGTGCCGCCTATGAAGCGCAGCCCACGCCGGGCGGGCAATTGGCCTATCGCCTCGATGCACAATTCGATGGCTCGCCACCGCGTATCGGCCTGCGCGGTACGGCGAAGCTGTATGGCGGCCGCGCGCCGCTGGCCCTGTACCTGCTGCGTCGGCCGTTGGCGGGCCTGCGCCAGAGCGTCGGCCTCTGATGAACCTGCCCACACTGCGCGAAGACCTGCAACTGTCCAGTGCCGGCGCGGCGCTGGACGGTTCGCCACGCTGGACCCTGGCCGACCCGGTGCGCGGGCGCTATTTCAAACTCGGCGCCACCGCCATTCGTTTGCTGCGCCACTGGTCCCTGGGCGATCCAGAGAAAGTCCTGCAAGCCGCCAACCGTGAACCGGGTTTGCCCCTGGGCATCAGCGAAGTGGAGGAGCTGCTGAGCTTTTTGCGCGCCCATGACCTGATCACCGGCCTTGATCCGCAGCAGCGCGCCAGTTACCTCTATAAAGCGGCCGCACAAAAGCAGAGCCTGTGGCAGGTGTTGCTGCATCAGTACCTGTTTTTCCGCATTCCGCTGTGGCGTCCGGACGCTTTTCTCAACCGGACATGGCCCTGGCTGGCGCGCTTCGGTCCGGGCTTGCTGCGGTACGGCCTGCCGGCAGTTCTGGGCCTGGGCGTGTTTTTGGTCGCGCGCGACTGGCAGCGCTTTCTGGCGACGTTCCCGCACTTGTTCAGCCTCGGCGGCGCCTTGGCGTTTGGTGTGGTGTTGTGCTTCGCCAAGTTGTGCCATGAGTTCGGCCATGCCTATATGGCCAAACGCGCTGGCTGTCGGGTTCAGAGCATGGGTGTGGCGTTCATGGTGCTGTTGCCGATGTTCTACACCGATGTGAGCGACGCCTGGCGGGTCAATGATCGCCGTGCGCGGTTGATGATCGGTGCCGGCGGGGTGATGGCCGAGTTGCTGCTGGCTTGTATCGCCTTGCTTGCCTGGGCGCTGCTGCCGGATGGCCCGGCGCGCACCGCGGCGTTCATGTTGGCCAGTGCCACGTGGCTGACGACGTTGGCGATCAACCTCAACCCGTTCATGCGTTTTGATGGCTACTTCTTGATCAGCGATTTATGGGGGGTGGATAACCTGCAAGGCCGCGCCTTTGCCCTGTGCCGTTGGCGCCTGCGTGAACTGTTGTTCGGGTATGGCGAGCCGGCGCCGGAGCCGTGGTCGCCGACGATGCAACGACGCTTGTTGGCGTGGGGCTACCTGGCGTGGCTGTGGCGGGCGGCGCTGTTTCTGGGGATTGCCCTGGCGGTGTATCACCTGTTCTTCAAACTGCTCGGGATCTTCCTGATGCTGGTGGAGTTGGTCTGGTTCATCTTCCTGCCGATCTTCAAGGAATGGCGCGAATGGTGGAGTCGTCGCAGCCAGGCCCATGCGCCGCGTGTGCTGTTGAGCAGCCTGGGGTTGGTGTTGATCGGGCTGGCGCTGGTGGTGCCGTGGCGCAGCGCCGTCGAGCTGCCGGCCATGCTCGAAGCCGGGCGCGCCAGCGCGTTGCACGCGCCGGTGGCCGCGCGGGTCAAGCAGTTGCGGGTGGCGGATGGGCAAACCGTCACCCAGGGCCAGGTCTTGTACGAACTGGAGTCACCGGATTTGGACGCGCGGCAAAGCATCGTGCGCCGTGAAGTGGAGATTTTGCAGCTGCAGATGCGCCGCCAGGCCGGGCGCAGTGAAACGGCTGCGGATGCCGGGATCAACGATCAGCGTCTGTCCCAGGCCCTGGCCGAATACCGTGGGCTGGCCGCCCAGCGCGAACGCCTGCTGTTGCGCGCCCCCCATGCCGGCAGGGTGCGCGATGTACTGCCGCAATTGAGCGTGGGCCGTTGGCTGTCGCCCAAGGACTCACTGGCCCAGGTGGTGGAAGAGGGCGCACGCCTGCGCGGTTACCTGGCCGAGGCCGAACTGTGGCGGGTGGCGCCGGGCTCCACTGGACGGTTTATCGCCGATGACCCGATGCACGTGGCCATCCCTGTGGTATTGACCGACATCGACGCCAACGGCGTGGCCTATCTGGACCAGGAGGCACTGACCTCCGATCACCATGGGCCAATTGCCGTGCGCCGCGACGAAAATCAGCGACCGGAGCCGGTACAGGCTCAATACGGTGCGCGACTGAAAAGCGTTGAAACGATCCCTACCCCCCATCAACCGCTGCGCGGAGTGGTGATGCTGCAAGGGCGCAGTGAGTCGGTACTGGGCGTGGCCTGGCGACGGGCGGCAGCGCTGGGGGTACGGGAAAGTGGGTTCTGACAAGCGTCAGGAGGACGCCAGCCGCGTAGCGGTAAGCCGCATAAACCGTTGAAACCCCGTGTGCGCCGGGCCTTTGCGCAACATCCCGAAGAGTGTGGGCAGGCAGGATGGTCAGGTGACCCCCAGCCGGTAACACAACGCCTGGCGGGTGCAAAACAGCAAGCGAAACCGAGGCTTTTGTCCTAGAGTGGCGCTTGTTTGCGCATGCGCAGGGTTTGCCTTGAAAAGAGGCAGTTTCAGAGGAATTGAGGTGCGACGGTCCGTGGTAGAACAAGACGACAAAGTTGGGGTTTTTCCCGCAGTCAGTCGCCTCTCGGCTGCCTGGGCGGGTGCCGGTTGGCTCAGCCGGCTATGGTGGGTGCCGATTCTGGCGCTGGCCATGGCCGTACGTTTTTATGGCCTGACAGCGGCGGCGATCTGGGGTGACGAAGGTTCGAGCCTGCTGCTCAGCGAATACGCGGTAGACGACCTGTGGTTCCACGCGGCCCATGATGTGCACCCCCCGTTGTATTTTTTCATGCTGCGCGGCTGGATCGGCCTGTTTGGCGACGGCATCTGGTCGATTCGCGGCATGAGCGCGATTCCCGGCGTGGTCGCGGTGGGCCTGGGTATCTGGCTGACGCGGCTACTGTCCACCTATCGTGCCGCCGTGCTGGCGGGTGTGCTGCTGGCGCTGTACCCCACTGCCGTGCGATACAGCCAGGAAGTGCGTATGTACTCGCTGCTGGCCGTGTGGCTGCTGGCTGCGACGCTGGCGCTGGTGTATTGGGTACGCCGCCCCGAGCGCACGCGCTACCTGGCGGCCTATGTGCTGCTGATGGCGGCCGGTTTCTATACCCATTACTTCATGGCCTTGTGTGTAATGGTGCATTGGGCCTACCTGGGGTTGTTGTACTCGTCCCAGGCACCTGGCCGACGGTTGCTCCTGCGCCCAGCGTGGTGGTGCGCCAATGTCCTGATTGTAGTGCTGTACTTGCCCTGGTTGCCCAACTTGGTGGACCTGGTGCAGCACGTCGAACAGCTCAAGACCGGGGGGGATATCGGCTGGGAAGACCCGGTCACGCTGATCTCCGTCCCGTCGATGATCTGGCAGTTCATGCTCCAGGACGAGGGCATCGGTTTCTGGGCACCATTGTTCTGGTCGTTCCCGCTGCTACTGATCGCCGTCGTGGGGGTGACCGCCTGGCGTGATCGCGAAGCCCATCGGCCGGCCGGCCTGCTGGCGCTATTCTTCCTGCTGCCGCTGTTGCTGGTGTATGCGGTATCGTTTATTTCCCCGGTGTTCATCGAGCGCTACCTCACGGCGTATGCCCTTGGCTTGCCGATCATGGTGGCCCTGGCCATCGACCGCCTGCCTAAACGCCTGTCACGCTGGGGCGCCGCGTTCCTGGTGCTGTTTATCAGCGTGGAACTGCTGGGGCTGAAGAGCAATGCAACCGTGGACGACCGCGATAATTTCAACGTGCCGGTGGAGTTCGTCAACCGTAACTATCAGGAAGGCGACCGCATCGTCCTTAGCGACATGCTGTGGTACTTGAGCTACGTGTATTACGACCAGACTGACGCCCAATTGCAGCTCTATACCCCGCCCAAACCGGATGGCACGTCGACCCGGCCTAACGCGTATGGCTTCGGTACGCTGGTGGACCAGGACGGCGGGCGTATCTACCTCGATAATCTGTCGGCTTTACCGGCGGATACGCGCCGCGTCTGGCTGATCAGCAGCACTGATTTGCCGGACGATTTCGCGCCGATTCCCACCGATTGGCGCGAACTTTTGCGCCAGGATGGCGGTGGAGCCAGGGCACGCCTGTTCGTGCTTTGCCGCGGGCCAGAGCCTTCGCAGCCGGAGGGCTGTCGCTAATCGCGAATTGGCATTGAGAAAATGCCGAAATAGTGGCAAATGAACACTAGTTGACCCTGCAATCCTCTACTACGCTTCCACCATAAATGGATTTGTCCTACAAAGTGGTGAAAGGATTGCAGTATCACTTTATCTCCGGTCTGCCGCGTTCCGGCTCGACCTTGCTCTCTGCAATCCTGTTGCAGAACCCACGCTTTCGCGCCGGCATGAGCAGTCCCATAGGGTCGTTGTTCAATGGTGTGCTGGCGCAGTGCAGCGCCGGCAGCGAGTTTGGCTCGGTCATTGATCCGGACACCCGCCGCCGCCTGTTGCGCGGCTTGTTCGATGCTTATTACGGCGACAAACCCTCCACCCCGGTGGTGTTCGACACCAACCGCCAGTGGTGCGCGCGCATGCCCGCCCTGCATGACCTGTTTCCCCAGGCCAAGGTCATTGCCTGTGTGCGCAACGTGGCGTGGATCATGGACAGCCTGGAACGCCTCTATCGCGCCAATCCGTTCGAGAACACCAAGCTGTTCAACGACGACATCGAGCGCAACACCGTATACAGCCGTGTCGAAACCCTGGGCCAGCGCAATCGCCTCGTGGGCTATGCCTGGTCGGCCCTCAAAGAGGCGTACTACGGTGAAAACGCCGGGTCCATGTTGATCGTCGACTACGACCTGCTATCCCAGGCGCCCGAGCGCGTGATGCGGCTGGTCTACGAATTTATCGAGCAGCCGTGGTTCGAGCATGACTTCGACAACCTCAGCTATGACGCGCCGGACTTCGACGAGGCTCTGGGCGTCAGCGGGTTGCATCGGGTCAAGCCCAAGGTCGCTTTGCAGCCTCGGCGTACGATCCTGCCGCCGGACCTCTTCGAGCAGTTTGCGCATATGGATTTCTGGCGGGATGGCAGCCTGAGCGCCGCCAATGTAATTCGCACCAAAGCCGATGCCGCGATCGGCTGATCGCGGTTTTTTTCATTGCGGGTATCAGCATTCGACAAACGGGTGAGCAGCATGTGGTGGAGCAAAGGTAAGGCACGGCAGACAACAACAGGCGCCAACCCTCTGGCGACGCCGATGATCATGTTCCTGGAACCGCGCATGTTGTTTGACGGCGCGGTGGCCGCCACTGTGGCCGATGCCGCCCAGGCGGACAGCCATGCTACTGCCGACGCGGCCGCCAAGGCGCCGACGACCGAGCACGCCACCGCCAGCAAAGACACCCATGGGCAAACCGACGCGCCGGCCACACCGGCGCCGGTTACCGTTCCGGGGCAGACCGTAGTGTTCGTCGACGCCCGGGTCAAAGACTCCGCCAACTTGCTCAAGGGCGTCGCCCCCGGCACCGAGGTGGTGCAGCTGGATGCCAGCAAAGACGGTCTGCAGCAGATTGCCGATTATCTGGGCAGCCACCAGGGCGTGAGCTCGGTGCAGATCCTCGCCCACGGCAACACCGGCGATTTGTGGCTGGGCAGCACCTATTTGTCGGCCGACAACATCGCGGCCCGCAGCGAAGTGCTGGCGCAGATCGGCCAGGACATGAATGTGGGCGGCGACATTCTGATCTACGCGTGCAACACGGCAGGGGACAGCAAAGGGCTCAACTTCGTCGACTCCCTGGCGCAATTGACCGGCCGTGATATTGCCGCGTCCAGCAACCGCACCGGCGAGGGTGGCGATTGGACGTTGGAAATTGCCACCGGCTCCATCGAGAGCCATACCGCGTTGTCGTACCAGGCGATGTCGGCGTACCAGTACGGGTTGGCCACGATCACGGTGGTCAACAACGGTGACAGTGGCGTCGGCTCATTGCGCCAGGCTCTGAGCGATTCGGTGTCCGGCGATACCGTCACGTTCAGTACCACCATGACGGTTAACCTCAACTCGCAATTGGTCATCAGCAAAAACGTCACCATCGCCGGTGATCTGAACCAAGACGGTGTGGCGGATGTGACCCTCAGCGGGCAGTACAAGACTCAGGTGCTGAGGGTGGGGAGCGGTGTGACGGCGACGCTGGATGGCTTGGTCATCACCCAAGGCCTGGCGGCGGGTAATGGCGCAGCGGCGGGTGTCGACGGCACAGCGGCAATGGGCGGCGGTATTGTCAACCTCGGCAACCTGACCTTGAACAATGTCAGGGTGACCAGCAACGCGGCCTCGGGCGGTGGCGGGGGCGGTGGGGTCACCGCGCCCTACGTTGGCGGCGCGGTGGGTGGTGGCGGCGGCGGCGGCGGTGCTCTTGGCGGCCAGGCCGGCGGCCATGGCGGCACTTCGGGCTTCGGTACCGGCGTTTATGGTGGGACGTCCGGTAGCGCCAACACCGGTGGCAATGGTGGCGGCTACAACCCGAACTATATGGGCGGCCGTGGTGGCAGCAGCAGCGGCGGCGCGGGTGGCATGGGGGCAGCCAACTACAGCAATGGCGGTGCCGGCGGCACCGCAAACAACGGCACTATTTCCATTGGCGGCGGCGGTGGCGGTTCCGGGTGGGACAAGCCTGGCCGGGCAGGGGCTTCGGCCAGTGGCGGTATCTACAACGCCAGCTCCGGCACCCTGACGGTCGTCGGCACTTCGGTGATCTCCAATAACATCGCGGCCGGCGGAGGTGGCGGTGGTGGCGGTGGCCTGGGGGGTTCAGCAGACTCGGGCGGCGCGGCGGGCAAAGGCGTTGGTGCGATCTGGAACAAAGGCACGCTGTTGATGACGGCCGCCAACTTTGCGGCCATGAGCGGCAACGTCGGTGGCAGCGGTTCCGGTGGCCCGGCGTTGGGTGGAGGCAGCACGGGTGCCTCCGTGGCTGCCGTGAACAATATCTTCAACGACGGCGGTACAGTGAACACCGCCTACGCACCGACGCCGTCCGCGACCATCGTAGTGGCGAACGCGGCCCAGCACATTGGCAGCACTTCGCAGGTGACCATTACCTTCAACCTGGCCGTCACCGGTTTCACCAACGCCGACCTGACGGTCTCCAACGGCACCTTGAGCAGCGTCATCTCCAATGATGGCGGCCTCACCTGGACGGCGACGTTCACCCCAGATGCGAGCGTGACCAGCGCGAGCAACCATATTGTGCTGGACAATACCGGTGTCACCGGCGTGTCGAATGGTCTGGCGGGCAGCGGTACCTCCACCTCCAATAACTACGCCGTCGATACGGTACGGCCGACGGCGACAGTCGCCGTGGCCAGCCCCGGGCTGAACCTCGGTGGCTCCTCCGTGGTGAACATCACCTTCAGCGAAGCGGTGACCGGATTCAGCCTGGCCGACATGACGGCCTCCAACGGCACCCTGAGCAGCCTGACCACCAGCGATAACATCCACTGGACCGCCACCTTCACGCCGACGGCTGGCGTCACCAGCGGCACCAACGTCATTACCCTGGACAACACGCTCTACACCGACACCTCGACCAACGTGGGCACCGGTACTACCACGTCCAATAACTACACCATCGACACCGTGCGCCCGACCGCAAGCGTGGTAATAGCCAACCCTGCGCTGAACATCGGCGGCACGTCCCTGGTCACCATCACGTTCAGCGAAGCAGTCACCGGCTTCACCAATGCCGACCTGACGATTGCCAACGGTACCCTGACATCGGTGACCAGCAACGATGGAGGTATCACCTGGACAGGCACATTCACCCCGAGCGCCAGCATCACCGACACCACCAACCTCATCACCTTGAACAACGCCGGCATCGCCGACCTGGCGGGCAACGCCGGCAGCGGTACGACCGACTCCAACAACTACACCATCGATACCGCGCGGCCGACCGCGACCATCGTCGTTGCCGACTCGGCGCTGAAAATCGGCGACACGTCGCTGGTGACATTCACGTTCAGCGAAGCGGTCACCGGCTTTACCAACGCCGACCTGAGCGTCGCCAACGGTACGTTGAGCGCGGTGACCAGCAACGATGGCGGTATCACCTGGACAGGCACATTCACCCCGAGCGCCAGCCTCACCGACGCCACCAACCTCATCACTTTGAACAACACCGGGATCGCCGACCTGGTGGGCAATGCCGGCAGCGGTACGACCGATTCCAACAACTACGCCATCGATACCGCGCGGCCGACCGCGACCATCGTCGTTGCCGACTCGGCGCTGAAAATCGGCGAGACGTCGCTGGTGACATTCACCTTCAGCGAAGCGGTCACCGGCTTCACCAATGCCGACCTGACGATTGCCAACGGCACATTGAGCGCGGTGAATAGCAACGATGGCGGTATCACCTGGACAGGCACGTTCACCCCGAGCGCCAGCCTCACCGACACCACCAACCTCATCACCCTGGATAACACCGGCATCGCCGACCTGGCGGGTAATGCCGGCAGCGGTACGACCGACTCCAACAACTACGCCATCGATACCGTGCGGCCCACCGCGACCATCGTCGTCGCCGACCCTGTGCTGAGCATCGGCGGCACGTCGCTGGTGACATTCACGTTCAGCGAAGCGGTCACCGGCTTCACCAATGCCGACCTGAGCGTCGCCAACGGTACGTTGAGCGCGGTGACCAGCAACGATGGTGGTATCACCTGGACAGGCACGTTCACCCCGAGTGCCAGCATCGCCGACGCCACCAACCTCATCACCTTGAACAACACCGGCATCGCCGACCTGGCGGGCAACGCCGGCAGCGGTACGACCGACTCCAACAACTACACCATCGATACCGCGCGGCCGACCGCGACCATCGTCGTTGCCGACCCGGCGCTGAACATCGGCGGCACGTCCCTGGTCACCATCACGTTCAGCGAAGCGGTCAGCGGCTTCACCAACGCCGACCTGAGTGTCGCCAACGGTACGTTGAGCGCGGTGAGCAGCAACGACGGCGGTATCACCTGGACGGCGACTTTCACGCCGACCAGCAACGTCACCGACGCCACCAACCTCATCACGCTGAACAACACGGGCGTCAACGACCTGGCCGGTAACGTCGGTACGGGCACTACCGATTCGAACAACTACGCCATCGATACCCAGCGCCCAACCGCCACCCTTGTGGTTACCGATTCAGCCCTCGGCATCGGCCAGACCTCACTGGTGACCATCACCTTCAGCGAGGCGGTCACCGGCTTTACCAATGCCGACCTGACGATTGCCAACGGCACATTGAGCGCGGTGAGCAGCAACGATGGTGGCATCACCTGGACCGCGACGCTGACCCCCGTGAACGGGGTGACTCATGCAAACAACGTCATCACCCTGGATAACACCGGCGTCACCGATTTGGCGGGCAATGCCGGCAGCGGTACCACCGACTCCAACAACTACGCCGTCGACAGCCAGCGGCCGACCGCGACCATCGTGCTCGCTGATACGGCGTTGGTCGCCGGTGAAACGTCGCTGGTGACCATCACTTTCAGCGAGGCGGTCACCGGTTTCACCAACAGTGACCTGAACGTGCCCAATGGCACCCTCACGGCGGTGAGCAGTGCCGATGGGGGTGTGACCTGGACCGCCACCTTTACTCCGACCGCTGGTATCAAGGACACCACCAACCTGATCACCCTGAACAACACGGGCATCGCCGACCTGGCAGGTAACGTCGGCACAGGCACCACCAACTCGGTCAATTTCACCGTCGACACCGTACGCCCAACCGCGACCATCGTGGTGGCGGACAATGCGTTAAATATCGGCGAGACCTCATTGGTCACCATCACGTTCAGCGAAGCGGTCAGCGGCTTCACCAACGCCGACCTGACTATCGCCAACGGCACCTTGACGACTGTGAGCAGCAGCGACGGCGGTGTTACCTGGACGGCGACTTTCACGCCGACCAGCAACGTCACCGACGCCACCAACCTGATTACCCTCGACAACAGCGGCGTTCAGAACGGCTCGGGCAATACCGGCAGCGGCAGCACCGATTCCAACAACTACGCCATCGATACCCAGCGGCCGACGGCAACCATAGTCGTTACCAACGACAGCCTGAACATCGGTGCCACTTCGCTGGTGACCATCACCTTCAGCGAGGCCGTCACCGGGTTTGATCTTTCGGACCTGAGTGTCGCCAATGCCGTGCTGTCCAACCTGGCGAGCAATGATGGCGGCAAAACCTGGACCGCGACCCTGACGCCGACCGCCGCCATCACCGATGCGACCAACCTGATCGTGCTGGATGCCGGCCAGGTTAACGACACGGCGGGTAACGTTGGCACCGGCATCGCGATCTCGAATAACTACGCGATCGATGGCGAGCGCCCTACCGCGACCATCAGTATCGCCAACCCGAACTTGACCGTCGGCCAGACGACTACCGTGACGTTCACCTTCAGCGAGAAAGTCAGCGGCTTTAATCTGGATGCCCTGAGCGTGGCCAACGGCAGCTTGTCCAACCTGGTCACCGGTGACGGTGGCAAGACCTGGACTGCGACCTTGACGCCAACGGCCAACCTCAATGACCCGAGCAATTTCATCACCCTCGATAACCGCTTGGTGAATGACCTGTCGGGCAACGCGGGCAGCGGCTATGCCAACTCCAACAATTATGCGATCAACACGGTAGCGCTGACCGGCGACCCATTGTTCCGCGTCACCGATCCGGCACCGCCTCAAGACGCACCGAACCCACCCTTGCAACCGATCGTGTTTGGCCGGCCGACGGGCGTCCTCGGTTCACCCATCGGCTTCCCGCCGTTGTTCGAGCAACGTGAGCTGGGGGCGGGCTTGCCGCCGGTGGGCAGCATCTTTCTGCGCAACGGTGCCTTGGCTCCCAGCTATATCGCCCAGGTATTCGGCACCGATAGGGCCGGTGACAGCAGCGCCAGCGGCTTTTTGGGCTTGGGCGGCGGCGATGGCGGGGTGTTTGGTTCAAGCACCTTGTCGAGCCTGTTCAATCGCGAAACCCACGGTGACGATAGCCCCCTCAAGGCGTCCGACAACCAATCGATCAAAGGCCCGGGCGATCCGGTCCAGGGGGCGCGCGGCATGTTTGGCGCGCCGAGCCTCGGCCAGCAATTGCAGCAGCTCAAAGACACAGAACAGCGCCAAGTGATGGACCTGGCGCACGCACTGCAACAAGTCGGCATCAGCGAAATGCAGGCTTGAACACACTTAACTCCAGGCGTAGTAACAGGGGCATTACAAGGATGAAGACACGTCATATGTTGTTCGGTGCCAGTGTGCTGGCGCTGGCGATCAGCGGTTGTGCAGTCACCAGCGAACCGATTGAGCGCAGTGTCAGCGAGCAGCGAGCCCGCAACGACCTGCACGGCATGTACAAGGATCAGGAGCCGTTGAGCGGCGCGTTGACGCTGCACCAGGCCATGGCCCGCGCCGTCAAATACAACCTCGAAGGTCGTTTGAAGGTGATGGAGGAGGCCCTGGCCAAACGCCAATCGGATCTCTCCAGCTTCGACATGCTGCCGCGCATGGCCTTGTCCGCAGGCTATGCCGGACGCAATAACACCAACGCTTCCAGCAGCCAGAGCGTGCTCACCGGTACCCAGTCCCTGGAACCGTCGACCTCCCAGGACCGCGATCGTCGCGTGGCGGACCTGACCATGGTGTGGAACGTACTCGACTTTGGTGTCAGCTACATCAGCGCCAAGCAGCAAGGTGACCAGCGCCTGATCATCCAGGAACGTCGGCGCAAGGTCATCAACACCATCGTCCAGGACGTGCGCTCGGCCTACTGGCGAGCCGTGGCGGCCGAGCGCTTGCTGACCCAGATCGATAGCCTGATGGCGCGGGTCGACAAAGCCCAGGTCGATAGCCAAAGCATGAGCGAGCAGCGCATCGGCGACCCGGTCCAGGCCCTTGGCTACCAACGCTCGCTGATCGAAGCCACACGCCAATTACAGGAACAGCGCCGTGCCTTGTCCCTGGCCAAGACCGAGCTGGCGACCCTGATCAACTTGCCCATGGGGACTGAGTTGAGGCTGGCCACGCCGGACGACTACACCGTGCCCCAGCTCAAGGTCAACCTGGCCAGCCTGGAACAGGAAGCCCTGGCCAATCGGCCGGAATTGCGCGAGCAGGATTACCAGAGCCGCATCAGCGCCGCCGAAACCCGCAAGGCCATGTTGCGCCTGCTGCCGGGCCTGGAGTTCTCCGCCGGTGGCCACTACGACAGCAACTCGTTCCTGGTGGACAATCGCTGGGCCGACTACGGCGCCAAAATCACCTGGAACCTGTTTAACGTGATGTCCGCGCCCGCCGCCATCGACGTGGCCAAGGCCGGTGAAGAAGTCGCCACCGCAAGGCGCCAGGCCATGTCTATCGCGGTGCTGGCGCAGATCTATGTGGCCAACGCCAACTTCCAGGACGCCGTGCGCCAGTTCAAGACCAGCGAGCAACTGGCCAATATTGACGGGCAAATCCTCACCCAGCTGCGCAATCGACACGAAGCGGCTGGCCTGGGCGAACTCGACCTGATCCAGGGCGAGCTCAGTACCTTGCAAGCCGACCTGCGCCGCGACCTGGCTTACGCCGACCTGCGCAACGCCTACGGCCAGATCTTCGCCAGCGCCGGTCTCGACCCGCTGCCGGAGCAACTGGACTCCGACCGCGTGCAAAGCATCGCCACCGCCCTGGCCAGCCGTGAATCGGCCTGGGCCGCCGGCAACATCAGCGCACCGGTGCCGCGTGCCGTCGCCCAATAACCTGGTAGCGCCCACGGCGAGCATCACCCGCCGTCAACGCGAGGCGCGCAATGGCCATCGGGGTGTGGCGATCCTGCTCACCGGCCTGCCCGCCTCGGGCAAGTCGACCCTGGCCCAGGGCCTCCAGGCCGCGTTCTTCGAACAAGGCCGCCAGAGCATCGTGCTCGACGGCGACGCCTTGCGCGTCGGGCTCAACAAAGACCTGGGCTTTGCCGACGGCGACCGTCTGGAAAACATCCGCCGCGCCAGCGAACTGGCGGCGCTGCTGGTGGACAACGGGCAAATCGTGATCCTGGCGATGATTGCGCCCCTGGTGCAATTGCGCGCGGTCTTCGCCCAACGCCTGGGGGCCGATTATCGGGAAGTGTGGTGCAGTGCCTCGTTGGCGGTTTGTGAGCGGCGCGACCCCAAAGGTCATTACGCCCGCGCCCGCAGGGGTGAGCTACCGGGGTTTACCGGCATTGGTTCGCCCTACGAGCCACCGCCCCACGCTTCGCTGGTACTGGACACCGGCGTGCTGTCGACACAACAGAGCGTCGAACGGTTGTTGGCGTGGCTGGCGCCTGAACTAGACTCTGGGGAATTGTCTTCTTAGGAGCCCGCCATGGAATCGCCTGTGCACAGCTTGCCGTCACTGTTCAAACAGCTTGGGCTGGCCGATGACCGGGTCAGTATCGAACAGTTTGTGGCGGCTCATTCACCGCTTAAGCCGGAGCTGCATCTGGCGGATGCGTTTTTTTGGACGGACAGCCAGAGAGCGTTTTTGCGCGATGAAATCTGCGAGGACGCGGATTGGGCGGAAGTGGTGGATGAGTTGAATCTGATGTTGCGGAGTGGGCGAGGGGGGTAAAAAAATCTTTTGAAAGTTGTCTGAAGCCGACACCGATCCAAATGTGGGAGGGGGGCAATCCCCCTCCCACATGGCTTATGCGATTGCTGAACATCCAACCCTCCCACCACCTATCCGCTAAATTGTTTCAAAACTTGACGCAATTTGATCTCTCCGCCATATTGATAGTTAGCAAACTAACAGTATGCGAACTATCCAGTGCCTCAATCCCTCGAACAACTCCAGATGAACCTCAGCAGCAGCATGGTGGTGGGCGCCCGTAACTGGCGCAAAATCTGCCAGAACACGCTGGTGAGCTACGGTATTTCAGAAGCCTGCGCCGTGCCGTTGCTGATGATCGGTCGCCTGGGCGATGGTGTGCACCAAGTGAAAGTCGCCCAGGCGTCAGGGATGGAAAGCCCGTCGCTGGTGCGCCTGCTCGATCAGTTGTGCAGCAGCGGCTATGTGTGCCGCACCGAAGACGTCCACGATCGCCGTGCCAAGGCCCTGAGCCTGACCGAGCGCGGTCGCGAGCTGGTGCAGGCGGTGGAGGTGCAACTGGTGCGCCTGCGGCGCGAAGTGCTGGCCGAGATTGCCCCTGCGGACATGGAGGCTGCGTTGCGTGTACTGCGTGCTTTTGAAGCGGCCCATCAACACCCTGCCGGTGTGACATCTTGAGCGGTTTTTTCACCGGCCTGCCGCCGGCGAAGGACTGGTTCTACGGCGTACGCACTTTCGCGGCGTCGATGATCGCGCTGTACATCGCCATGCTCATGCAAATGCCGCGTCCCTATTGGGCAATGGCCACGGTGTATATCGTCTCCAGCCCGTTTGTCGGCCCCACCAGTTCCAAGGCGCTTTACCGTGCCATTGGTACCTTCATGGGCGCGGCGGCGGCGGTGGTGTTCGTGCCGATGTTCGTACAGTCACCCTACCTGCTGGTGGTGGTGATTGCCTTGTGGACGGGCACCTTGTTGTTTCTCTCCATGCACCTGCGTACCGCCAACAACTACGCGCTGATGCTGGCCGGCTACACCTTGCCGCTGATCGCCCTGCCGGTGGTGGATAACCCGCTCGCGGTGTGGGACGTGGCTGAAGCGCGCACCGAGGAAATATTCCTCGGCATCGCGGTCGCCGCGGTGGTCGGCGCGATGTTCTGGCCCCGGCGCCTGATGCCGGTGTTCGATGGCTCGGTCGCCAAGTGGTTCAGCGATGCGCAGGTCTACAGCCAGCGCTTTCTCACCCGCAACATAACGCCGGAAGAAGTCAGCACTTTGCGCGGTGGCATGGTCGCCACCTTCAACACCCTCGAATTGATGATCGGCCAGTTGCCCCATGAAGGCGCGCGCCCGCAGACGGTACGCAACACCAAGGAACTGCGCGGGCGGATGATTCATCTGCTGCCGGTGGTGGATGCGCTCGACGATGCGCTGTACGCCATCGAGCACCGAGCGCCGGAGTTTCTCGCCGCGCTCGCGCCGTTGCTGGAGGCGACGGAACAATGGTTGCTAAGTACCACCGAGTCCGCGCCGTTGGACCGCTGGCGTGCCCTGCGCGACCAGGTCGACGCCCTGCAACCCCACGGTGAAGCGCTGGACGACCGCCATACGCTGCTGTTTTCCAACGCCCTGTACCGCCTGGGCGAGTGGATCGACCTGTGGCAAGACTGTCGCAGCCTGCAAGCGGCCATCCAGTGTGAAAGCCAGGACACCTGGCGCGCCGTCTACCGCCACTGGCGCCTGGGCCGGCTGACGCCGTTCCTCGACCGTGGGCTGATGCTCTATTCGGCGTTCTCCACTGTGACCGCGATCATCGTCGCCTCGGTGCTGTGGATACTGCTGGGCTGGACCGACGGCGGCAGTGCGGTGATCCTGGCCGCCGTCGCCTGCAGCTTCTTCGCCTCGATGGACGACCCGGCACCGCAGATCTACCGGTTCTTTTTCTGGACCGCCATGTCGGTGCTGTTCGCCAGCCTGTATCTGTTCCTGGTGTTGCCCAACCTGCACGATTTCCCGATGCTGGTGCTGGCGTTCGCCGTGCCCTTTATCTGCATCGGCACACTCACGGTACAGCCACGTTTCTACCTGGGCATGCTGTTGACGCTGGTGAATACCTCATCGTTCATCAGTATCCAGGGTGCCTACGACGCGGACTTCCTCAACTTCGCCAACGTCAACCTGGCCGGGCCCGTGGGCCTGCTGTTCGCCTTTGTATGGACCCTGGTTTCCCGGCCCTTCGGCGCCGAACTGGCGGCCAAGCGCCTGACCCGTTTCAGCTGGAACGACATCGTCGGCATGACCAAGCCCTCGACCCTGAACGAGCAACGTTACCTGGCCGCGCAAATGCTCGACCGCCTGATGCAGCACCTGCCGCGCCTGGCCATCATCGGCCAGGACACCGGCATCGCCCTGCGTGATCTGCGCGTGGCGCTGAACCTGCTCGACCTGCTGGCCTATTCGCCGCGCATCCTCGGCGTGCCTCGGGTGCTGCTCAACCAGGTGGTGGACGGCGTGGGTGGTTACTTCAAGGCCTGCCTCAAGGCGGGTGAACGCTTGCCCGCGCCCAGCGGTCTGCTGATGACCCTCGACCGCACACGTCGTGCCCTCAACGGGCAAGGCCTGCAAGACGAAGACGACACCCGCCTGCATCTGTTGCATGCACTGGCTGGCCTGCGCCTGGCGCTGTTGCCCGGCGTGGAATTTATTGGCGGCACGGAGATGGAAGCGCCGTTGCCCGATGGAGCGCCTCTATGATCGGTGATCTGGATATCAGCGGGGTGTTCCTGCCCACGTTGCTGGTGCTGATGGGCATTACCTACGTGTTGTTCCTGGTGGTGCACGGTTTGCTGACGCGCATTCACTTTTATCGCCTGGTCTGGCACCGGGCATTATTCAATGTGGGGCTCTACGCGCTGTTGCTGGGCGCGGTGGACTCACTCAGTCGATACCTGATGACATGAAAAAACCTTTTTTGACCATCGGCCGTGTAGTCCTGACGTTATTGATCGTGACCTTTGCGGTCGTCGTCGTGTGGCGCATGGTCATGTACTACATGTTTGCCCCCTGGACCCGTGACGGCCACATCCGCGCCGACATCGTGCAGATCGCCCCGGACGTGTCCGGGCTGATCCAGCGGGTCGACGTGCGTGACAACCAGTTGGTCAGCAAAGGCCAGGTGCTGTTCGCCGTCGACCAGGACCGTTTCAAGCTGGCGCTGCGCCAGGCCCAGGCTGCCGTGGCCGACCGCCAGGAAACCCTGGCCCAGGCCCAGCGCGAGTACAAGCGTAACCGGGGCCTGGGCAACCTGGTGCCCAGCGAGCAGCTGGAAGAAAGCCAGTCCCGTGTCGCCCGTGCCCAATCGGCCCTGGCCGAGGCGCAAGTCACGGTGGATTCGGCCCAACTCAACCTCGACCGCTCGGTGATCCGCAGCCCGGTCGACGGCTACGTCAACGACCGCGCGCCGCGTACCCAGGAGTTCGTCACTGCCGGCCGCCCGGTGTTGTCGGTGGTGGACAGTAACTCGTTCCATATCGACGGCTATTTCGAAGAGACCAAGCTCGACGGTATCCACGTCGGCATGGGCGTCGACATCCGCGTGATCGGCGATAACGCGCGCCTGCACGGCCACGTGCAGAGCATTGTTGCCGGGATCGAGGACCGAGACCGCAGCAGCGGCTCCAACCTGCTGCCTAACGTCAACCCGGCATTCAGCTGGGTGCGCCTGGCCCAGCGGATTCCGGTGCGTATTGCGTTCGATGACGTGCCGGCGGACTTCCGCATGATCGCCGGGCGCACGGCGACGGTGTCGATCATCGGCGACAAGCCCGCGGCCAAGGCGCAGCAGGGAGAACAACCATGAAACCGGCGGCGCTGTTGGCCACCGCGGGGCTGGGTGTATTGCTGTCGGCGTGCCAGGTGGTCGGCCCGGATTACCAACTGCCGGACAAGGCCGCCATCAACCGTGGTGACCTGCAAGGGCAACTGTTGGGGGAGGGCAACAACGTGGTGTCGGCGCCGGTGCCGGCGGACTGGTGGAAGCTGTACCAAGACCCGCGCCTGGATGAGTTGGTGCGCCAGGCCATGGCCTCCAACACCGACCTGCGCGTGGCTGCCGCCAACCTGCAGCGTTCGCGTTATCAGACCCAACAGGCTGAGTCCGCCGGCGGCTGGAGTGCCGGCGCCAAGGCCGAGGTGCAGCGCCTGCAGGAATCCGGCGAAGCGTTTTTGCAGGCAGACAAAGTGCCGGTGGATAACATCGGCAGCGTAGGCATTACCACCTCGTATCAATTCGATCTGTTCGGCACCTTGCAACGTGGCATCGAAAGCGCCCAGGCCAGCGCCGATGCGGCCCAGGCCGCCGTGGATATTGCGCGCATCACCCTGGTGGCCGATGTGGTGCGCTCCTACACCCAGGTCTGCGCGGCCAACGAAGAGCTGGCGATTGCCAACGAGTCCCTGGACCTGCAAGCCCAGAGCACCCAGCTGACCCAACGCCTGCGCGACGCGGGCCGTGGCGATGAAACCCAGGTCACCCGTTCGCAAACCGAGTACAAATCCTTGCGCGCCGACATGCCGCGCTACGAAGCGGCGCGCCAGGCCGGGCTGTTCCGCCTGTCGATGCTGCTGGCCAAGCCCGTGGACCAACTGCCGGCGGGTACCGGCACCTGCGCCCAGCTGCCGCACATCGCTCAATTGTTACCGGTGGGCGATGGTGCGGCACTGCTTAAGCGTCGCCCCGACGTGCGCCAGGCCGAACGCCAACTGGCCGCCGCCACCGCGCGTATCGGCGTGGCCACCGGCGCGTTGTACCCGGACATCGCCATCGGCGCCACGGTGGGCACCGTGGGCCTGCTCGACAACCTCGGCCAGCCCGCGACCAACCGCTGGGGCTTCGGCCCGATGATCAGCTGGACGGTGCCGACCAACGGCGCCCGTGCGCGCATCCACGAGGCCGAAGCCGCGACCCAGGGCGCCCTGGCGCATTTCGACGGCGTGGTGCTCAACGCCATCCGTGAAACCCAGACCGGCCTGGCGCAATACACCGCCGTCTTGCAGCGGCGCGAGGCGTTGGCTGACGCCGAGCACTCTGCCCAAGAGGCTGCGGACCAGACCCACCGGTTCTTCAAGGCCGGCCGCGAATCGTTCCTCGCCGACCTGCAAGCCACCCGCACCTACACCGCGATGCGCGCGCAACTGGCGGCGGCGAACACCCAGGTTGCCATGAGCCAGATCGATCTGTTCCTGGCCCTGGGCGGCGGCTGGGAAAGCGGACGAACGCAAGCCTCACAGGCCAGCAAACCCTGAGCGAATGACTATGCTTTGTCAGGTGGAGCGCGGTGACGCTCCCCTGACACTGCTCGCGTTTGCTCATGGGGATTCCAATAATGAAAAACCCTTATGCTCCCGCTTTCTGGTGCGTGCTTTTCGCACTGGTGTTGTTATCGGCCGCGTATTTCTACGGCGTCATGCTCGCCCATCAACTCGACAAGGCCATGGTGTTTCTCGACAGTGCCTGCCTGGTCATCGGCACCTTGTCCATCGGCGTGGTGGCCTGGGCGTCCTACCAGAACCAACGAGTGAAGAAAAAACTCCTCGAACAGGGCAAGACCCGGGTTGCAATCTGGGACACCAAGGTCGCCCTGCGCCGTGTCGAAACCGTGTTCGACCGCTATTTCTGGGGCAGCTACTGGCAGCCCGGGCGTACTTTCCAGGAAGTCATGGGAGACCTCACCGGCACGCCTCTGGAAAAAAGCCTCGAAATCCTGAAGAAACAATGTGTGCTGCTCGACCGGCAGGTAGACGAGGGTAGGCACTGGCTGAATAACGCGCGGGAATTGTCCGATGTCGCCACGCAGATGGCCCGGGAGCGCTATCAGTTGGACTTCTGCGACCCCAAGTCCGACACCCCCGGCAATGCGGTGATTCACCGTGAATTCGAGGTGCTGGTGTACACCTGGACAGCGCGCCTGAAGAGTTTTGACCACCAGTTGGATGAAATCGAGTTGGAGTACTCGTGAACCAAGTGCCGACCTTACCCCTCTGAAAAGCTGGGCCGTTCGCGGCCGCCAGTGCTAATCTTCCCCCCGCTTTTCGGCGGGCTTGAGCCAACCTCACTCGGGGTTCAAGGAAGACAGCCCACTTCTCACAGGATTTGATCAGGTCACTTCATGAATAAGCCAGCAGTCGTTCTTTTGGGTTTTGTGGTCGCCGTTGGCGTCGTCAGTGCAGGCGGCGCCTGGTACACCGGTAAACAGTTGGAGCCGGTGCTGCAAACGGCGGTGCAGGACGCCAACAAGGAACTGCAGCGCTCCATGGCTGGCGTCGACGGCACCGTGGCCCTGGAGCTGGTGTCCCTGGAGCGTGGCGTGTTCAGCAGCACCGCGCACTACCGCCTGAAGGGCCAAGGCTCGGTGTTTGGCGAAGAAAACCCCAACCCCGAATTGCTCTTCGTCGACCATATCGAACACGGCCCGCTGCCGATCTCGCGCCTGGTCACGCTCAAATGGCTGCCGGTCATGGCCACCAGTCACTACGAACTGGAAAAGAACGCCACCACCGAGAAATGGTTCGCCGCCGCCAAAGACGTGTCGCCGCTTAAAGGCGTGGCCAATATCGGCTACAGCCGCTCGGTCAACGGCAACATCGAATTGCTGCCCCTGGCGTTCAAGGACGACAAGTCTTCGGTGAGCTTCTCCGGCGCCAACATGAACTTCGACAGCACCGCCGAAGGCCAGAAGGTCAAGGCCGACGGCTTCATGAACAGCCTCAAAATCGCAGCGGTCGATGCCAAGGGTGACGCCTTCGAGGCCGAACTGGCTGGCCTGACCATCGCCAGCAACCTGGAAAAATCCACCTTTGGCTTCTACACCGGGCAAAACACCGTTGAGCTGACCGACAGCAAGTTCACCTTCGGCCCGCAGAAAGCCGTGCTGACCGTCAAAGGCTTCGAGCAGAAAGACTCCAGCGAAACCAAGGACAACAACCTGGCCGGCCGTGTCGACTACAAGATCGACGAGATCGGTTACCAGGGCAAACCCGTGGGCTCGGCGGCCATGGCCCTGAGCATGAAGAATGTCGACATCCCGGCCATGCTGGCGCTGACCAAGCTCTACCAGGACAAGATGCAGCCGGTGCAAGCCGCTGCCGCAGCGGGCCAACCCACACCTGAGCTGCAACTGAGCGAAGCCGAGCAGGCCCTGGCCGAGGCGAACGTCAACCAGGTACTGGCCGCCAAGCCCCATCTCGCGTTGGAAAACCTGTCCCTGAAAACCACCCACGGCGAAAGCAAATTCAACCTGGTGCTGGACCTGGCCAAGCCTTCCTCCATGGAGCTGCCACCGGTTGAGCTGGGCAAGCAGATGGTCTCGCAGCTGGATGCCAACCTGACCTTGTCCAAGCCGATGATCGCCGACGTTTCCGCGTTGCAGGCGCAGTTGGGTGGCGTGACCGATCCTCAAGCCATCGAGCAGCAATCCCAGATGGCGTCCGAGATGGTCAGCGGCATGGCGGTTGGCACTCAGCTCGCCACCCTGGTAGGCAGCGACGTGGTGTCCAAGCTGCACTACGCCAACAATGAAGTGACCTTCAACGGCCAGAAAATGACCGTCGAACAATTCATCGGGTTTGTGATGGCAAAAGTCGGTGCGATGAGCGGCGCGCAGTAAGTATTTTTTACACCAGTCTGAAATAAACAGTGTGGGAGCGGGAGTGCCCGCGGCAGGGAGTCAAGCAGCCGGCGTAGATGCCGGTTGATACCTCCTTTTCGCAGGTAAGTCCGCTCCCACATTCACATTTACGCCGGGCATGGCAATTCTGAACAATTGTTCTGAATTGACCTTTTTCGTACGCACCTCGGCGATAGTTGCGACAGGAAAGCTAGGCCGGGTCATAAGACGCCGACAACCTGAAGCAAATCGCTCAGGACCACCTATCGTTAAAGCTTTCCGTGTGTAAGGAAGCTCACGATATGTTGCGAAACCTCCCTCTCAGTGCATCAGGCCGGTTGCGACTGCTCATCGGGGTCGCCTTGTGCAGCCAATTGCTGATGCCCACCCTCGCCATGGCCGATCCGGCCTATGACGCCCTGATCATCCAGGCGCGCAACGGCAACTTCAGCCCCGCCCTCAACCAACTGCGTCAATTGTCCTCCGAGCGCCAGACGCCGGGCCAGGTCAGCGACCACCTGGTGATCGCCGGTTGGGCCGGCCAGGACGCCGAAGTGCTGCAGGTGTATGAGGCTCAGGGGCAACATCGCAACCTGACCACCCAGGCACTCGCCACCGTCGCCCGCACTTATCGCAACCAGCGGCAGTGGGCACGGGCCGAAGCGGTGTATCGCCAAGCGCTGCTGCGTGAACCGAACAATATCGACCTGCAACTGGGCCTGGCCCTGGCCCAGGCCGACGGCGGCCAAGCCAGTGAGGCCGTGCAACGCATCCGCGCGCTGGTGGCCGCCAAACCCGACGACCCCACCCGACGCATGGCCCTGGGTTATGCGTTGGCTCGCGCGGGGCTGAATTACGACGCGTTGTTTGAGTTCGACCAGGCTTTTATCCGCGCCAGCGACAAACCTGACGTCGCCCGCGAGTACATCGTCGCCCTGCAAAAGGCCCGTCTGCCTGAACCCGCCTTACGCCTGTCGGCCCAACGCCCCGGCCTGCTCGACGCGGTAACCCAGCGTCGCCTGGAGGGCGACCTTGCCGCTGAACGCGTGCGCATGGCCGAGTTCGCCACTCGCTCCGAACAAGAGCGCTACGTCATCGCAGACCGTGCGCTCCAGGACTACGACAAGCTGCTCACACGCTGGACCCCTGACCCCACTGCCCACGACGACGTGGTGCGCTGGCGCATCGACCGCCTGGGCGCACTCAAGGCGCGGGCACGCACCGCCGAGGCAATTCGCGAATACGAAACCCTTAAAGGCGAAGGCGTGCAATTGCCGACCTACGCCGTGCGTTGGGTGGCCGCCTCTTACCTTGACCAGCGCCAGCCGGAAAAGGCCGAGCCGCTGTATCGCCAGGCGCTGGCCGCGCCGGATGCTGACCCGGCCGACCGCGTCGAAGACAGTACGGCGCTGTTCTATGCCCTGGTGGAAAGCGACAGAGCGCTGGATGCGCGTGAAGTCGCCGACAATCTGGCCAAGAGCGAGAACCCCCGTGAAGAACTCAAGGGCTTGCCCATCGGCAACCCCAACGACAGCTGGATGGACGCGCAGCAACTGGCGGCCCAGGCGGGCACCTACAGCAATGATCTGCCTGGCAGCGAAGCCGGCCTTGAAGCGCTGGTGCGAAAAGCCCCGGGCAACGTCAGCCTTCAACTGGCCCAAGCCAATATGTACCGGGCCCGGGATTGGCCGCGCCGGTCCGAGAGTGCCCTCAAGGAAACCGAGTCCCAGGCGCCACGAGATATCAGCCTGGAAGTGTCCCAGGCCTATACCGCCATGGACCTGCAAGAGTGGCGGCAGATGGATGTGCTGACCGATGACGTGCTGGCCCGCAACCCGGACAGCCGCCAGGTGCAACGCCTCAGCCGCCTGCGGGACGTGCACGACATGGCTGAGCTGCGGGTCGAGGCCTACACCGGGAAAAGCTACGGCGGCGGCAACAACCAAGACGCCGGCGCGGTGTCCGGCAGCCGTGACTGGGGCATTGAAAGTGTGATCTACACCCCGCCCATCGACGAAGACTGGCGCCTGTTCGCCGGCGCCGGCTATGCCACCGCCGACTTCAGCGAAGGCACCGGCCAGCACCGTTGGCAGCGCGTGGGGGTAGAGCGGCGTACCCGTGACATGACCATCGAAGCCGAGGTCTCCAACCATTCCTACGGCGATGGTTCCAAACAAGGCGCCGCGATCTCGATTGCCCGCGACATCAACGACAATTGGCAATACGGCGGCAGCCTCGGCTACCTGCTGAGCACCACGCCGTTGCGCGCGTTGAATGACGGGGTCACGGCCAATGGCGGCAGCGGGTTTATCCGCTGGCGCGCCAACGAAAGCCGCGAATGGAAACTGACCCTCAGCCCGTCCCATTTCAGCGACGGCAACGACCGGGTCGAAGCCTTGCTCAGCGGCCGCGAAGGCCTCTACAGCTCGCCAAAAGTGCAAGTGGACCTGGGCCTGGAAGTCGGCGCCAGCCGCAACAGCAAGGAAGACACGGTGTACTTCAACCCGAAGTCGGATTTCACCGTGTTGCCCGTCCTCAACATCAACCATGTGCTCTATCACCGCTACGAGACCCAGTGGAGTCAGCAGTTCCAGGTCGGTGCGGGTACGTATAGCCAGCGGGATTATTCCACCGGTGGCATCGGTCTGGTGGGCTATGGCCAACGCTTTCGCTGGAACGATGTCCTGGAAGCCGGCGCCAACCTGAGCCTGATCAGCCGCCCTTACGACGGTGAGCGCGAACGCGATCTGCGCCTGCTCGTCGACCTCACTTACCGTTTCTAGAAGAGCCTGACCATGACCGTCCTCAGCCGTTGCTTGTTGGTCCTGGGTGTATTGCTGGCCAGTGCCTGCGCCCAGCAACCCGCGCCATTCACTCCACCCGCCGAGCGGCCGACCCCGGCCAATGAAGCGCCGTGGCCGAAAAACCATTTCCTGGGCATCGCCTACCACGACGTCGAGGATCGCGACCCCGACCAGGCGGTGGTCGCGGTGCGCACCGAGCGTTTGATCGAACAGTTGGCCTGGCTGCGCGAGAACGGCTACCAGGCGGTCAGCGTCGACCAGATCCTGACTGCCCGCCGTGGTGGAACACCGTTGCCGCCCAAAGCCATCATGCTCAGTTTCGATGACGGCTATTCCAGCTTCTACACCCGCGTGATGCCGATCCTGCGCGCCTATCGCTGGCCGGCCTTGCTGGCGCCGGTGGGCTATTGGATCGACACACCGATGAACAAGCCGGTGGACTTCGCCGGCTCACCACGCCCACGGGGCGAGTTCCTCACCTGGCAGCAGATCCGCGAAGTGTCGCAATCGGGCCTGGTGGAAATCGCCGCGCATACCGATGCCAGTCACACCGGGATCCTGGCCAACCCCCAGGGCAACCTGGAACCGGCGGCGACCTCGCTACGCTATGACCCGGCCACGGGCCGCTATGAAACCCCAGCGCAGTTCGAGGCGCGGATGCGGGCGGATGTGGTGGCGATCTCCAACAAGATCCAGACCGTGACCGGCAAGAAACCACGGGTATGGGTATGGCCGTATGGTGCGGCCAAGGGCATCTCGCTGGCGGTCGTTGGCGAGCAGGGTTACCAGATGGCGCTGACCCTGGACGATGGCCTCGACGACCTCGGCAAGCTGATGAACAGCCCGCGCTTCCTGGTGGCCTCCGACCCGGACGGCGAACATTTCGCCAACAGCATCGTCGCGGTACAGGCCCCTGCGCCGCTGCGGGTGCTGCATGTGGACCTGGACAACGTCTACGACCCGGACCCGGCCCAACAGGCGCGCAACCTCGACCAGTTGGTGCAGCGTGTAGTGGACATGGGCGCGGGGACGGTGTTCCTGCAAGCCTTCGCCGACCCCAAGGGTGATGGCCTGGTGCACGAGCTGTATTTCCCCAACCGTCACTTGCCGGTGCGCGCCGACCTGTTCAACCGCGTCTCCTGGCAGTTGCACACCCGTGCCCATGCCGCCGTGTATGCGTGGATGCCGGTGTTGAGTTTTGCCCTCGATCCCAAGCTGCCCCGCGTAACGCGCTGGGACCCGGAAACCGGCAAGGTGGGCACAGACCCGGACCAATACCAGCGCCTGTCGCCGTTCGACCCGCAGGTGCGCAAGATCATTGGCGAGCTCTATGAAGACCTGGCGCGCAACAATGCCATCGACGGCGTGCTGTACCACGACGACGCGGTGCTGTCGGACTTCGAAGACGCCAGCCCCGCCGCGCTCAAGGCCTATGCCGCCAATGGCCTGCCCGGCACCATCGCCGCGCTGCGGGCCGACCCGGCAGTGATGCAACGCTGGACGCGCTTCAAGAGCCGCTACCTGATCGACTTCACCAACGAACTGACCGCCAAGGTCCGCGCCGTCGGTGGGCCGCAGGTACTGACCGCGCGCAATATCTTCGCCGAGCCGATGCTCAACCCCGGCAGCGAAGCCTGGTTCGCGCAGAACCTGGATGATTTCCTCCAGACCTACGACTGGACCGCGCCCATGGCCATGCCACTGATGGAAGGCCAGACGCTGAAGAACTCCAACGCCTGGCTGGAAAAACTGGTCGCCACGGTCAAGGCGCGCCCCGGAGCACTGGAGCGCACCGTGTTCGAACTGCAAGCCAAAGACTGGCGCACCAAGGCTGCTCCCGATATCGACGGGGCGCAGATGGCTGAATGGATGGGTGTGCTCAAACGCCAGGGGGTCACGAGTTTTGGTTACTACCCGGACAACTTCCTGGAGAACTCCCCGGACCTGAACACCGTGCGTCCGGCCCTTTCCAACCAATGGAACCCTTGACCATGTTCGACAGAATCCTGGCGTTATTCGTACTGGCACTGGTGTTGGGTGTGCCCCTGGGCCTGATCTTCCTGGTCACCGGGCAGTTCCTGATGGACTTCGTATTTTTCTACCCGCTGTTCATGTCGGCGCTGTGGATCGCCGGCGGCTTGTATTTCTGGCTGCACTGGGAGCGCCACTGGCCGTGGGAAGAAGACACACCGGCGCCGACCCTGGCCGGCAACCCGCTGATCTCGATCATCATTCCTTGCTACAACGAAGGCGACAACGCCGCCGAAACCATCCATGCGGCGCTGGGCCAGTTGTACCCGAACATCGAAGTGATCGCCGTCAACGACGGCTCCAAGGACAACACCGCCGCGGTGCTTGACGCCCTGGCGCTGGAGCACCCCCGCCTGCGGGTGCTGCACCTGGCGCAGAACCAAGGCAAGGCCGTGGCCCTGCGCATGGGCGCGGTGGCCGCGCGCAGCGAGTACCTGGTGTGCATCGACGGCGACGCGCTGCTCGATAAAAATGCGGCGGCCTATATGGTCGCGCCGATGCTCGACAACCCGCGCCTGGGGGCGGTGACCGGCAACCCGCGTATCCGCACGCGCTCGACCTTGATCGGCCGCGTGCAGGTCGGCGAGTTCTCCTCGATCATCGGCTTGATCAAGCGTACGCAACGGGTGTTCGGGCGGATCTTCACGGTGTCCGGCGTGGTGGTGGCGTTTCGCAAGAAAGCCCTGGACCGCATCGACTACTGGAGCACCGACATGATCACCGAGGACATCGATGTCAGTTGGAAGCTGCAACTCGATCACTGGAGCATCTTCTACGAGCCGCGCGCACTGTGCTGGATCCTCATGCCCGAAACCGTCGGTGGCCTGTGGAAGCAGCGTCTGCGCTGGGCTCAGGGCGGCGCCGAAGTGCTGTTCAAGAACATCCGGGGCATCTGGCAGTGGCGGCATCGCTACCTGTGGCCGCTGTTGTTCGAATACTGCCTGTCCACTGGCTGGGCCTTCACCTTCCTGCTCTCGGTGGTCTTCTGGGTCGTGGGTAAATTCATCGTGCTGCCCCCGGCGATCGCGGTGGAATCCCTGGTGCCCCCGGCGTTTACCGGCCTGGTCCTGGCGATGGTGTGCCTGGTGCAGTTTGCGGTGAGCATCATGATTGACCGGCGCTACGAAAAGGACCTGTGGAAAACCCTGTTCTGGACCGTGTGGTACCCGATGGTGTTCTGGCTGGTCAGCCTGTTCACCACGCTGGTCAGCTTTCCCAAGGTGCTGTTCAACCAGCACCAGAAGCGTGCGCGCTGGGTCAGCCCGGATCGCGGTATCAAACCTGCCAATGAGGACGCGTAATCATGAAACTGGTGCGAACTCGTCAACACCCGGTGATGTGGGTCATCGATGTGCTGTTGACCCTGCTGGCCTGGGCCGGGCTGATCTGGCTGCTGGCGCGCGGGATCACATCGATGCTGGAGACCCATGGCGGCCCGCGTATCGAGGCGCCGATCTTCGCGGCGCTCAATACCCTGCAGATCTACCTATGGATCGCGTTGTTCAACGCGGTGATCCTGATCAGCTGGGCGCGTTACCAGCAACGCAAGGGGCGCAAGTTCGCCCAGCGCCGTGCCGAGGCCAATGCGCTCAGTGATAAAAGCCTCAGTGAAAGCTTCAAGCTGGGGGAGGGCGACTTGGAGCAATTGCGCAGGCCGGGTGTGCTGGTTATCCACAACGACGAGGACGGCGGCGTGGAAGAAGTGAAATCCCATGTCTCCCGCGACGTGGAAAAACCAGGGTTGACCCTGGTGCCGGGCAAGGACCAGAACAAAGACGCCGGCTAGTGTTGTCAACCCGATCCAAGGGGGGAGCAACACTGTAACTGTGGCGAGCGGGCTTGCCCTAATGCCATTCAGTTAAGCGTACATCGCCTTTTGTAGGAGCGAGCTTGCTCGCGAAAAACGTCAACGATAACGCGTGTCTCCTGAATGAACGCGGCGCCTGTGAGTTTTTCGCGAGCAAGCTCGCTCCTACAAAAGGTATCTACACAACTTAGGCTCAACGCTGCCCCCCCGGCAGACAGGGCTGTTGTGGCGAGCGGGCTTGCCCCGCGTTGGGCTGCGAAGCAGCCCCACTAAGATCACCGCGCTGTTTCAGATAGACCGCGGACTGAGGTTTTAGGACTGCTTCGCAGCCCAACGCGGGGCAAGCCCGCTCGCCACAGGGAGAGTTCTCAAGGTCTGAAAGTTGCGTAGATACCCATGCTCATCGGGGGCAAGCCCCCTCCCACATTTGATCGGCGAACTTGCCCCCGATGGCGGTCTCAGGGCCGCTGCAAAAACGCCTGATGCATCTGCGCCAACGTCTCAAAATGCCAGGTCGGCGCCTCAGCATTCAACTCTTCGAAACTACCAAACCCATAACCGACGGCCGCCGAATCCAGCCCATTGCTGCGTGCGCCGATCAGATCATGCTTGCGATCACCGATCATCAGGGTGGTGGCCGGGTCCAGCCCCTCCTCGCTGATCAGGTGGGCGATCAGCTCGACCTTGTTGGTGCGCGTGCCGTCCAACTCGCTGCCGTAGATCACCTTGAAATGTTTGGCAAAATCGAAATGCCGCGCAATTTCGCGAGCAAACACCCACGGCTTGGACGTGGCCACGTACAGTTGGCGTCCCTGGCCGTTCAATTCTTCCAGCAACGGCATAACCCCCTCGAACACCCGGTTTTCATACAGCCCGGTGGCCTTGAAGCGCTCACGGTAGAAATTCACCGCCTCCCACGCCTTCGCCTCGTCGAAACCATAGAACTGCATGAACGCTTGCAGCAACGGCGGGCCGATAAAGTGTTCCAGTTTGGTCAAGTCAGGCTCATCGATCCCCAGTTTGCCGAGGGCGTACTGGATCGAACGGGTGATGCCTTCGCGTGGGTCGGTCAGGGTGCCGTCGAGGTCGAATAAAACGGTCGGATAGTGCAGGTTCACTGGTCGAACCCCTCTGCCAGGTGCAGGTCTTTGAGCTTTACGTAGTTCGCGGCGCTGTAGGTAAAAAAGGCGCGCTCCTTGTCCGTTAGCGGGCGGATTTGCTTGACCGGGCTGCCGACATACAAAAAACCGCTGTCCAGTTTTTTGCCCGGTGGTACCAGGCTGCCAGCGCCGATGATCACATCGTCCTCCACTACCGCGCCGTCCATCACGATGCTGCCCATGCCGATCAGGATACGGCTGCCCACGGTGCAGCCATGCAGCATGACTTTGTGGGCGATGGTCACGTCGTCGCCGATCAGCAGTGGGAAACCCTCCGGGTTGAACGGCCCCGCGTGCGTGATGTGCAGTACGCAACCATCCTGCACGCTGGTGCGCGCACCGATGCGGATGCGGTGCATGTCGCCACGGATCACGGTCAGCGGCCAAACGGAGCTGTCGGTGCCGATTTCGACATCGCCGATCACCACTGCCGAAACGTCGACAAAAGCCCCGGCGCCCAGGGTTGGCGTGTGGTTCTGATAGGTGCGAAGGGTCACGATAGCCTCTCTCTCTTCTGCTGATAGCTGCGGTGGGCGTTGATTGTAATTAAGATGGCCCCATCTTTGTCTTACCCGTTTCTTCAGCCAAGGTGCCAACCGTGAGCGCGAACAACCCTCTTTTGCAGTCCTACGACCTGCCGCCGTTCTCGGCGATCCGTGCCGAGCACGTGCAGCCGGCCATTGAACAGATCCTCGCGGACAACCGTGTTGCCATCGAAGGCATCCTGCAAAGCCAGGGGGAAAATCCGACGTGGGCCGGCCTGGTCCTGGCCATGGACGAACTCAACGACCGCCTGGGCGCCGCCTGGAGCCCGGTCAGCCACTTGAATGCCGTATGCAACAGCGCCGAACTGCGTGAAGCCTACGAGGCATGCCTGCCGGCATTGAGTGCCTATTCGACCGAGATGGGCCAGAACCGTGAACTGTTCCAGGCTTTTGAAGCACTGGCCAACAGCCCGGAAGCCGCCGGTTTCGACGTGGCGCAAAAAACTATCCTGGAACACTCCCTGCGCGATTTCCGCCTCTCGGGTATCGATTTGCCGCCCGAGCAGCAAAAACGTTACGCCGAAGTGCAGAGCAAACTCTCCGAACTGGGCAGCAAATTTTCCAACCAACTGCTGGATGCCACCCAGGCCTGGACCAAGCACATCACCGATGAAGCCACGCTCGCCGGCCTGACCGACTCGGCCAAGGCGCAGATGGCCGCCGCTGCCCAGGCCAAAGGCCTCGACGGCTGGTTGATCACCCTGGAGTTCCCCAGCTATTACGCGGTGATGACCTACGCCCAGGACCGCGCCCTGCGTGAAGAAGTCTACGCCGCCTACTGCACCCGGGCGTCGGACCAAGGCCCGAATGCCGGTCAGAACGATAACGGCCCGGTGATGGAACAGATCCTCGACCTGCGCCAGGAACTGGCCAAGCTGCTGGGTTTCGCTTCGTTCTCCGAACTGAGCCTGGCCACCAAGATGGCCGAGTCCAGCGACCAGGTGTTGAGTTTCCTGCGTGACCTGGCCAAACGCAGCAAGCCGTTTGCCGCCCAGGACCTGCAACAGCTCAAGGCCTACGCCGCCGAACAAGGCTGCGCTGACTTGCAAAGCTGGGACAGCGGGTTCTACGGCGAAAAACTGCGTGAGCAACGCTACAGCGTGTCCCAGGAAGCCCTGCGCGCCTACTTCCCGATCGACAAAGTGCTCAGCGGCCTGTTCGCCATCGTGCAGCGCCTGTACGGCATTGAAATCGCCGAACAGAAAGGCTTCGACACCTGGCACCCGGACGTGCGCCTGTTTGAAATCAAGGAGAACGGCCAGCATGTCGGTCGCTTCTTCTTCGACCTGTACGCCCGCGCCAACAAGCGTGGCGGTGCCTGGATGGACGGCGCGCGTGACCGCCGTCGTACCATCGACGGTGTGCTGCAGAGCCCGGTGGCCAACCTGGTGTGCAACTTCACCCCGGCCGACAGCGGCAAGCCGGCCCTGCTGACCCACGATGAAGTGACCACCCTGTTCCACGAATTCGGCCACGGCCTGCATCACCTGCTGACCCGCGTTGAGCACGCTGGCGTTTCCGGCATCAACGGCGTGGCCTGGGATGCGGTGGAGTTACCGAGCCAGTTCATGGAAAACTGGTGCTGGGAGCCGGAAGGCTTGGCGTTGATCTCCGGCCACTATGAAACCGGTGAGCCGCTGCCCCAGGACCTGCTGGAAAAAATGCTGGCGGCAAAGAACTTCCAGTCCGGCCTGATGATGGTGCGACAGTTGGAGTTCTCGTTGTTCGACTTCGAATTGCATGCGACACATGGCGACGGACGCAGTGTGGCGCAGGTGCTCGAAGGGGTGCGCGACGAGGTCTCGGTGATGCGTCCACCCGCCTACAACCGTTTCCCCAACAGCTTTGCGCACATTTTTGCTGGCGGTTATGCCGCGGGTTACTACAGCTACAAGTGGGCTGAGGTGCTGTCGGCCGACGCCTTCTCCAAGTTCGAAGAAGAAGGCGTGCTCAATGCCGAGACCGGCCGCGCATTCCGCGAAGCCATCCTGGCCCGTGGCGGCTCCCAGGAGCCGATGGTGCTGTTCGTCGACTTCCGCGGACGCGCGCCGTCGATTGACGCACTCTTGCGCCACAGCGGCCTGAGTGAGGGCGCGGCAGCATGAGTGACGGGCCTGTGATCACCAAGAAGCAATTTATCGCCGGGGCGGTCTGCCCGGCGTGCAGCGAGCCGGACAAGCTCAAGATGTGGACCGAGGACAGCGTCCCGCACCGCGAATGCGTGGCTTGCGGGTATACCGATACGCTGAATGATCAAGGTTTGTCGGTGCCCAAGGAGTTGGGCACGCGGGTCAATACGTCGGCGTTGAAAGCGCCGGATCCGAAGGTGCAGGCGGTACAGTTTTTTCCTAATCCGAAGCTGAAGAAAGACTGACGCACCCACGCAAGCCCCTGTAGGAACGAGCTTGCTCGCGAAAAAACGCGAGGACGCCGCGGGCATTCAGGATACCCGCGGCGTCGTTGAGGCTCTTCGCGAGCTTGCGCCTACAGTTTTTCCTCTGGCTTGCCGGAGGTCGTAATCCAATCCTTCATCGAACACAGGGCAAAGGCGCTGGTGCTGCAATCGCCCTTCGCCAAGGCTGTGCGCAACTTGTCGATATCGGCTTTCATCATGTAGCGAATGCCATCCTTGAAGCCGTTGCTGGTACCGAACCCGCCCAGGGTCATTTCGTTCAACGCCTCTTCCTTGCTCCATCCCTGAACCACGACGCGATACATCGCCGCCATCAGGCCGGTGCGGTCCGAGCCGTGCTTGCAGTGCATGAGCACCGGGCCATTGGCCTGGGCCTCCTGGATCGCGCGGAGCGCTGCCAGCACGTCGGTGTCATCGACATGGTTGGTGCGATAAGCCAACTGCACCTGCCGGATGCCAGGGGCCTTGAGCCAGCTGGCGTCGGATTCCGGCAGGAAGTTGATCACGGTGCCGATCTTGAGTTTTTCCAGCAGGGGCGCCGCGTTGCTGTCCGGCAGCGCGCTGCGGTAGAGCGTGGGTGTCATCTGGTGCAGGTTGTACTGGTCGCCCACGGGTTGCGCCCACTCCGGCGAACGGATGGACGAGTTTTCATCGGCGTGGGCGTGAGCCGTGGCGAACAAGGCCATGAATGCAAGACCAAGGGCTGGCAGTAATTGTGGCTTGAACATGTGCGACGTGACCGAATGGGGGAAGTAGGTTGATGGCGCCCAGAGTCGATGAACAGGGGTCAACAGGGCGTGAGGCGGCTGTCAAAGAATCGTGAAGCAATGTTCTTTTCTTGATGAACCGATTCTCCTGATCCTTAGCCTGCTATCATTTGTAACTATTGATTGCCGCTGCGTTCTATCTCCTTGGATCGGTTGGATCCAACTTGCTGCCGCTAACTTCAAGCTGCTCCCTAGAAGCCGCTGATAAACCCGTGACCCCATGATGAGGTGCCCCATGTCTGATCAAGATCAAGACAACCCCCGGCGTGACTTCCTGCGCAAATCCTTGACCTTGATCCCGGTGGTCACGGTTGCCAGCACCGGCCTTGGCGGTTCGATGCTGATGGCTACGCCCGAGCCTGCCCAGGCCGCGCCGGCCCAGCCTGCGGCCAGCGGCAAGGCCTATGAGCCGAGCTATTTCACCGCTGAAGAGTGGGCGTTTATCAACGCTGCTGTCGCGCGCCTGATTCCCGCCGATGCACAAGGCCCGGGCGCCCTGGAAGCGGGCGCGCCGGAATACATCGACCGTCAGATGAACACGCCTTACGCCAGCGGCGCACTGTGGTTCATGCAAGGGCCGTTCAACGCCGACGCCGCGCCGGAGATGGGCTGGCAAAGCAAATTGGTGCCCAAAGAGATCTACCGGCTGGGTATTGCCGCCACGGATGCCTGGTCGAAAGCGTTCAACGGGAAGGTTTTTGCCGCGCAAGACAGCGCTACCCAGGACGATATGCTCCACCGTCTGGAAGCCGGCGGCAGCGAAGTGAACGCGCATTTCGACGCGGTACCGCCGAAGATGTTTTTCAACCTGCTGCTGCAAAACACCAAGGAAGGGTTCTTCTGCGACCCGATCCACGGCGGCAACAAGGGCATGGTCGGCTGGACCATGATCGGCTTCCCCGGCGCGCGCGCCGACTTCATGGATTGGGTGGAACGCAACGAGCAATACCCCTTCCCGGCTGTTTCCATTCGCGGCGAGAGGGCATAAACGTGGCGACCATCATGAAGAAAGTGGATGCGGTGATCGTCGGCTTCGGCTGGACCGGCGCGATCATGGCCAAGGAGCTGACGGAAGCTGGCCTGAATGTGGTCGCGCTGGAGCGCGGCCCGATGCAGGACACCTATCCGGATGGCAACTATCCCCAGGTCATCGATGAACTGACCTACAGCGTGCGAAAAAAACTCTTCCAGGACATTTCCAAGGAGACGGTGACGATTCGCCATAGCGTGAACGACATCGCCCTGCCCAACCGCCAATTGGGGGCATTCCTGCCGGGCAATGGCGTGGGCGGTGCCGGCCTGCATTGGTCAGGCGTGCATTTTCGCGTCGACCCTATCGAGTTGCGCATGCGCAGCCATTACGAAGAGCGCTATGGGAAGAACTTCATTCCCAAGGACATGACCATCCAGGACTTCGGCGTCAGCTACGAAGAGCTGGAACCGTTCTTCGACTATGCGGAAAAAGTCTTCGGCACCTCTGGCCAGGCCTGGACCGTCAAAGGCCAGTTGGTCGGCGAAGGCCGTGGCGGCAACCCCTACGCGCCCGACCGCTCCAACCCGTTCCCGCTGGAAGCGCAAAAAAATACCGTGTCGGCCCAACTGTTCCAGAAGGCCGCCACCAGCGTAGGTTATAAACCCTACAACCTGCCGTCAGCCAACACTTCGGGGCCCTACACCAACCCCTATGGCGCACAGATGGGCCCGTGCAACTTCTGCGGTTTTTGCAGTGGCTACGTGTGCTACATGTATTCCAAGGCGTCACCGAACGTGAACATCCTGCCGGCACTGCGCCAGGTGCCTAACTTCGAACTGCGGCCCAACTCCCATGTGCTCAAGGTCAACCTCGACAGCACCAAGAGCAAGGCCACCGGCGTGACCTATATCGACGCCCAGGGCCGGGAATGCGAGCAACCGGCGGACCTGGTGATCCTCGGCGCGTTCCAGTTCCACAACGTGCGCCTGATGCTGTTGTCCGGTATCGGCAAGCCCTACGACCCGGTGACCAACGAAGGCGTGGTGGGTCGCAACTTCGCCTATCAGAACATGGCTACCATCAAGGCGTTCTTCGACAAGGACACCCACACCAACAACTTCATCGGGGCTGGTGGCAATGGCGTGGCCATCGACGACTTCAATGCGGACAACTTCGACCACGGGCCTCATGGCTTTGTCGGGGGCTCGCCGATGTGGGTCAACCAGGCCGGCAGCCGACCGATTGCCGGCACCTCCAACCCTCCGGGCACTCCGGCCTGGGGCAGCGCCTGGAAACGCGCTACGGCTGATTACTACACCCACCAGGTGTCGATGGACGCCCACGGCGCCCATCAATCCTATCGGGGTAACTACCTGGATCTGGACCCGGTGTACCGCGATGCCTACGGCCTGCCGCTGCTGCGCATGACGTTCGACTGGCAGGAAAACGACATCAAGATGAACCGCTTCATGGTCGAGAAAATGGGCAAGATTGCCGAAGCGATGAACCCCAAGGCCATTGCCGTGTTGGGCAAGAAGGTCGGGGAGCATTTCAATACCGCGTCGTACCAGACCACCCACCTTAACGGTGGCGCGATCATGGGCACCGACCCGAAAACCAGCGCTTTGAACCGCTACCTGCAGTGCTGGGATGTCCACAACGTATTTGTCCCGGGTGCGTCCGCGTTCCCACAAGGTCTGGGTTACAACCCCACAGGCCTGGTGGCAGCGCTGACCTATTGGTCGGCCCGGGCGATCCGCGAGCAGTACCTGAAAAACCCCGGCCCGATGGTTCAGGCATAAGGAGCGATGACCATGAAAGCACTTGTTATCGCCTCCCTGGCGTTGCTCAGCAGCTGTTCGGTAAGCGCAGCCGAAACCGACCTGATCCAGCAGGGCGAATACCTGGCCCGCGCCGGAGACTGCGTGGCCTGCCACACGGCCAAGGGTGGTAAACCGTTCGCGGGTGGCCTGCCGATGGAGACCCCCATTGGTGTGATCTATTCCACCAACATCACCCCGGACCAGACCGGCCTGGGTGGCTACAGCTTCGAGGACTTCGACAAGGCCGTGCGCCATGGCGTCGCCAAGAGTGGTAGTACGCTTTACCCGGCGATGCCCTACCCGTCTTACGCCCGTGTCAGCGAGAGCGATATGCGGGCGTTGTATGCGTACTTCATGAAAGGCGTGGAGCCCGTCGCGCAGGAGAACAAAGACAGCGACATTCCTTGGCCGCTGAGCATGCGCTGGCCGCTGGCGGCGTGGCGTTGGATGTTCGCGCCTGAGGTGGGGCACGACCAGGCGGCGGGTGCTGACCCGGTGATCAGCCGGGGTGCCTATCTGGTGGAAGGGCTTGGCCACTGCGGCGCGTGCCATACGCCGCGTGCCCTGACCATGCAGGAAAAAGCCCTGAGTGCCACTGACGGCAACGCGTTCCTGTCCGGCAGTGCGCCGCTGGAAGGCTGGATCGCCAAGAGCCTGCGCGGCGACCACAAGGACGGCCTCGGCAGCTGGAGCGAGGCGCAACTGGTGCAATTCCTCAAGACTGGCCGCAGTGATCGCAGCGCCGTGTTTGGTGGCATGAGCGATGTGGTTGTCCACAGCATGCAGTACATGTCGCAAGACGACCTGACTGCTATCGCCCGCTATCTCAAGAGCCTGCCCGCGGTAGATCCCAACGACGCACCGCACCAGTACGACAAGCAGGTGGCTGAAGCGCTATGGAAAGGTGATGACAGCAAGCCGGGCGCGTCTGTGTACATCGACAACTGCGCGGCCTGTCACCGTACCGACGGCCATGGTTATACGCGGGTGTTCCCGGCGCTGGCGGGTAACCCGGTGTTGCAGACGGCGGATGCCACGTCGCTGATCAACATTGTGTTGAACGGTGGGACCTTGCCGGCAACGCACACAGCGCCGTCCACCTTCACCATGCCGGCGTTCGCCTGGAGGCTGTCGGACCAGGAAGTGGCGGATGTGGTCAGTTTCGTGCGGGGTAGCTGGGGTAATAAAGGTGTTGCAACAAGTGCTGCGCAAGTTGCGGAGTTGCGTAAAAAACAGGGCGATAAGAACTAAATAAGTTCGGGTGTCGCGCGCCCAACTTATATAGGGTGATTTATATAAGTTGGGCGTTTTCTATTTCTTGGAACGCTTCGTTTAATTTGACTTTCGCTGGCAGGTCTTCGCGAAGGCATTGGCCATAGTCAGGAAAATTGCCTTGTCTTCGTTATCGAAGTCGCCGTCATTGTCCAGGTCCGTTGGGCTGGAGGTCGTGTCGTAATGCCCATCTTTCTTGGATGAAGAGGCATACATAGCGTACGAAAGATCCCCATTGGTAAAACGCTCGAGTAAGATTTCCGGGCTGTTATCTTTCTCAAAGTCTTCACAAGTCAAACGTATTTCGTCCTGAGACATACTTGGATCCTTTTGGTGTTTATTAAGTTGGGACAGGATCATAAGTGCATGCTGAAAGCTTAATCCATGAACTAAGTGTGGCGATTTGTTACTTGAAAGCTCACATGTAATACCTTGCACTTACACATGTAAGTAAATTGCCTGGCGACTTCCTGCCCAACGGTGCTGGCGCGAAACGTCGGGTTGAAATACTGTATGTAGATACAGTATTGAGGTATGCCCATGAATTCCCCCCTACCGCCCCGTGGCCGGGGCACGGCCACCAACCTGCACAACCGCTTTGCGCCCACCGCCAGCGTGGCCGAGGACGACGGTTGGTACCAGGAAGTGCCGCCGACCCAGGGCACCGAAGTGCGCATCGAGACGGCCAAGACCATCATCACCCGCAACAACTCGCCAGACCTGCCGTTCGATCGCTCGATCAACCCGTATCGTGGCTGCGAGCATGGCTGCATCTACTGCTATGCGCGACCCAGCCATGCCTATTGGGACCTGTCGCCAGGGCTGGATTTCGAGACCAAGCTGATTGCCAAGAGCAACGCGGCCGAGGTGCTGGAGCAGCAACTGTCCAAACCGGGTTACGTATGCGCGCCGATCAACCTGGGCTCCAATACCGATCCATACCAACCCATTGAGCGCGAATACAAGATCACCCGGCAAACCCTTGAAGTGCTGCTGCGTTATCGGCATCCGGTGACCATCATCACCAAGGGCTCGCTGATCCTGCGCGATCTTGACCTGCTGACCGAACTGGCCCGGCAGCGGTTGGTGGCGGTGATGATCAGCCTCACCAGCCTGGATGACGAGCTCAAGCGCATCCTGGAGCCGCGCACGGCAGCGCCCAAGGCGCGGTTGCGGGCGATCCGGGTGATGCGCGAGGCCGGTATCCCGGTGGGGGTGTTGTGCTCGCCGATGATCCCGATGATCAATGACAGCGAGCTCGAAAGCCTGTTGGCCGAGGCCCACGCCGCAGGTGCGCAAAGTGCGGCCTACATGATGTTGCGCTTGCCGTTGGAGGTGGCGCCTTTGTTCGAGGAATGGTTGGCGGCGCATTACCCGCAGCGCGCGGCCCATGTGATGAGCCTGGTGCGCCAAGTGCGCGGCGGCGAGGTGTATGACAGCCGGTTCGGCGTGCGCATGCGGGGCGAGGGGCCGTTCGCCGATCTGCTGGCGCAACGTTTTGCCAAGGCGATCAAGCGCCTGGGCCTCAATCGTCGGGAAGGCTTTAATCTCGATTGCACGGCGTTCTGCCCACCGGGCAGACAAATGGTGTTGTTGTAGAATGATAAAGAAGAATGCACTCTTCCTGTAGGAATAGTCGCGTTTTGACATCACTGAAACCCGCGATCTAGAGCGGTTCATTCAGTTTGAGTTAAGTTTTGGCGGTTACCTTGTTCAGCGAGTGACTGATGAGTCGGCGCCTATCATTGTGGGATTTTTCAACTAATCCACTGAACGCGCGTCGAACTGACCTGACAACTCCCCTGCATTAATCAAGAGGATGAATCATGAGTGACAAGGATAAACAGCCGTTGGCTGCGTCGGCTTCAGCCCCTCAGGTGGCGGAATCCGCCGATGCAGCGCTAAAGCATATCGTTGACGGCTTTTTGCATTTCCATCACGACGTCTTCCCCCAGCAGGAAGAACTCTTCAAGAAACTCGCCACGGCCCAGAGCCCACGGGCGATGTTCATTACCTGCGCCGACTCGCGCATCGTGCCCGAGCTGATCACCCAAAGCTCCCCCGGCGACCTGTTCGTGACCCGTAACGTCGGCAACGTGGTGCCACCCTACGGGCAGATGAACGGCGGCGTTTCCACCGCCATCGAGTACGCGGTGCTTGCCCTGGGCGTGCAGCACATCATCGTATGCGGGCACTCCGACTGTGGCGCGATGCGCGCGGTGCTCAACCCCCAGAGCCTGGAGAAGATGCCGACGGTCAAGGCCTGGCTGCGTCATGCCGAGGTCGCCAAGGCCATGGTCCACGACAACTGCGACTGCGCCAATGAAGGCGAGAGCATGAAAGTGCTGACCGAAGAAAACGTCATCGCCCAGTTGCAACATTTGCGTACTCATCCTTCCGTGGCTTCGCGCATGGCCAATGGTCATTTGTTTATCCATGGCTGGATCTACGACATCGAGACCAGCGAAATCCGGGCCTACGATGCGGAACAGTCGGCATTCCGACCCTTGAACGGCACCGAGCCGATTCCATCCGCGACGCCTAAAGCGCGCTTCTAACACACTTCCCTGCCGGGTAAAGCGGTGGCTGCCATGGATGCAGCCAGGCTTTGCCGCGCCCGGCGAATGCCTCGGGAGAGTCATCATGCGTGCTGCTCAATTGAAAGCTGTATTGCCACGGGAGCTCCTCGCCTCCGTGGTTGTGTTTCTGGTTGCCCTGCCCTTGTGCATGGGGATCGCGATCGCTTCCGGCATGCCACCGGCCAAGGGCCTGATCACCGGGATTATCGGTGGCCTGGTGGTGGGCTGGATGGCGGGGTCACCGCTGCAGGTCAGCGGCCCGGCAGCGGGCTTGGCGGTGCTGGTATTCGAACTGGTGCGCCAGCACGGCATGGCGATGCTTGGGCCGATCCTGTTGCTGGCGGGCTTCCTGCAACTGGTGGCCGGGCGCTTGCGCCTGGGCTGCTGGTTCCGTGTCACGGCGCCGGCGGTGGTCTACGGCATGCTGGCGGGGATCGGTGTGCTGATTGTGCTATCGCAGATTCATGTGATGCTCGATGGCGCGCCCAAGCCCTCGGGGCTGGATAACCTGGTGGGTTTCCCGGCAGCCTTGGGCGAGGCGATTCCAACCCTGGGTGGCGGGCTCGGCTGGCAGGCCGGCCTGCTCGGTTTATCCACCATGCTGGTGATGTACCTGTGGGACAAATTCCGCCCGCACACGCTGCGGTTTGTGCCGGGGGCCTTGCTGGGCGTGGGGCTGGCCACGGTCGCCAGCCTGGTGCTGGCGTTGCAAGTCAAGCGTGTGGAAGTGCCGGAAAACCTCGCCGACGCCATCGACTGGCTGCGGCCCGGCGACCTGCTGAACCTGGCCGATCCGCAGTTGTTGATTGCTGCGTTCGCCGTTGCGTTTATTGCCAGTGCCGAGACCCTGCTCTCTGCGGCAGCCGTCGACCGCATGCACAGCGGCCAGCGTTCTGACTTCGATAAGGAGCTGTCTGCCCAGGGCGTGGGCAACATGCTCTGTGGCCTGGTCGGCGCCCTGCCGATGACTGGCGTGATCGTGCGCAGTTCGGCGAACGTGCAGGCGGGTGCCACCACACGCCTGTCGGCGATGCTCCATGGCGTATGGCTGCTGGGGTTCGTGTTGCTGCTGTCGAGCGTGCTGCAGAGCATTCCTGTGGCGAGCCTCGCGGGCGTACTGGTGTACACCGGGATCAAGCTGGTGGATATCAAGGCATTTCGGGCTCTGGGGCGTTATGGGCGTATGCCGATGTTTACCTATGCGGCCACGGCGTTGGCGATCATCTTCACCGACCTGCTGACCGGTGTGCTGGTGGGCTTCGGGCTGACGTTGGTCAAGCTGGCATTCAAGGCTTCGCGCCTGAAAATCAGCTTGGTCGACCTGCCCCGGGACGGTGAAATGGAACTGCGCCTGGTGGGGGCGGCGACCTTCCTGAAAGTGCCGGCGTTGACCCAGGTACTGTCGACCGTGCCTGCCGGGACCCTGCTGCATGTGCCGCTGAGTAACCTCAGCTATATCGACCATTCCTGCCTGGAGCTGCTGGAGGAATGGGGTCGGGCCAACGCGGCCAAGGGCTCGAAGCTGATGATCGAGGCTCGCGGGTTGAAGCGCCGGTTGGAAGGCCGGGTCAGGACGACGACGGGGATAGGTTCGGCGCCATCGATCGGCTGAGGGAACCGGATCAAAACGTGGGAGGGGGCAAGTCCTAATGCCGGTCAGTTAAGGCTTTTTTGTAGGAGCGAGGGGGACGCCTAGTTCTTGCTCGCGAAGAACTCACAGGCGCCGCGTTCATTCAGGCAACACGCGTTATCGTTGACGTTTTTCGCGAGCAAGAACTAGGCGTCCCCCTCGCTCCTACAGAAGGCGATGTACGCTTAGCGTCAGCCTGAAACTTTAAGCCGGCTGATCCAACGCCAACTCAACCCCCAGCTTGCGGGACAGGCACGGCCAGCGTTTCCACGCGGCTTCCGTGTATGGGCTTTTCAGCTGTTCGCGATACGCCTCGACTGACTCCAGCGCAAAGCTGTCTTCGTTGAGCATTTCATCCACTGCCAGGTGCACCGCTTCGTCCAGCTGGTTGGCGAATGCTTCGCCGATCAACTGATGGGCAATCACGTTAGCCACGGTGGTATCTGCCGGAATCAGTGGCTGGCCAAAATGCTTGATATACAGATCATTGACTTCTTCAACCAGGCGATGGGCCAGGTAGGCCTCGTCCAACAGGCCGTCGAGTCCTTCATGGCCAGCCAGGATCGCGGGCGGTTGCAGGAAGAATTGTTCGGCGATCTTCAATACTGGCTTGATCTGGCTCTCGATACCGGCTTCGCGGGCCACATCGTTGGCGGCGTCCAGCAAGTCGGGGACAAGTTCGATGTAAGCCGTGACAAAGCGGGTCATGACAATGTTGCGATCGCCGTCAGCCAGGGAGATGGCCGAATGCAGGTGCGGCAATTGTTTTTCCAGCTGCTGGGCAAGCTGGCCAGTGCGGGCTTCATGTTGATGGGCATGGGAAATCTGCTCGCGCAATGCGGCGGTGTTCATGAAAGCTCCAGTGATGCAGGCGTTGGGAATAGGGAGAGCATAAGGTAGCTCGTTTATACGAGATCCTAAGACGCATTTGTCATAATTATTTCATGGTTATGCGTCCACGTTATATCGAATTGCCATCGTTTGTCGGATAAACGATTCCGCCCCCGGTTTTATTGGCTTTGGCGGTTCATTTTCGCTCATTTGCCCCTACACATTGCGGGGTTGCAGACCCTGTCTATACTCGGGTTTGTACGCAATTAGCTGATGACGCCAGACTGCATAAGCAGGTGAGGCTAAGCGGTTGTAAGCAGTATGGAAGCCGCTCCCTTCGACGCAGGTGCAAACCGGCGGGATAACAAGAACGATAAGGGGAACCCGCAATGACGCGACATCCACACGTTTGGATGGGCCTTCTGTTGTGGTCAGTATTCGGTCAGGCGCACGCCGCCTGGACAACGAATATGGCGCCAGGGGCGACTGAAGTCAGTCACGCTGTGTTCGACCTGCACATGACCATTTTCTGGATCTGTGTGGTAATCGGCATTGTTGTGTTTGGCGCAATGTTCTGGTCGATGATCCTCCACCGCCGCTCTACGGGCCAGGTCGCGGCCAAATTCCACGAAAGCACGACCGTGGAAATCCTCTGGACCGTGGTGCCCTTGCTGATCCTGGTGGCCATGGCCATTCCGGCGACCAAGACGCTGATCAACATCTACGACAGCAGTGAATCGGATATCGATATCCAGGTCACTGGCTACCAGTGGAAGTGGCATTACAAATACCTGGGCCAGGACGTGGAGTTCTTCAGCAACCTGGCCACGCCCGCCGAGCAGATCCACAACCAGGCGACCAAGGGCGAACACTACCTGCTGGAGGTCGATCAGCCGTTGGTACTGCCGGTGGGGGCCAAGGTGCGCTTCCTGGTGACGGCCGCCGACGTGATCCATTCCTGGTGGGTGCCGGCCTTTGCGGTCAAGCGCGACGCCATCCCCGGGTTCGTCAACGAGGCCTGGACCCGTATCGAGAAGCCCGGCATCTATCGTGGCCAATGCGCTGAACTGTGCGGCAAGGACCACGGTTTCATGCCGATCGTGGTCGAGGTCAAGTCCAAGGCCGACTACGACACCTGGCTCGGCGAACGCAAGGCCGAAGCCGCCAAGCTCAAGGAGCTGACCTCCAAGGAGTGGACGCTTGAAGAGCTGGTGGCCCGTGGCGATAAGGTCTACCACACCACCTGCGTGGCCTGTCACCAGGCCGAAGGCCAGGGCCTGCCGCCAATGTTCCCGGCGCTCAAGGGCTCGCCGATTGCCACCGGCACCAAGGAAGACCACCTGCACCGCGTCTATTTCGGCAAGCCCGGCACCGCCATGGCGGCGTTCGGCAAGCAACTGTCCGAGGTGGATATCGCTGCGGTTGTGACCTACGAGCGCAACGCCTGGGGTAACAACAAAGGCGACATGGTCACGCCTAAAGACGTGCTGGCCATCAAGCAGGCGGAAAGCAAATGACTTCATTCATTGCATATGCCCCGAACCGCCCCGCCCACTCGCTTGCAGGAGAACGGCCATGAGCGCTGTGATCGATGACCATGGCCACGCCGGTGACCATGCCCACGGCCCCGCCAAGGGTTTGATGCGCTGGGTGCTGACCACCAACCACAAAGATATCGGCACCATGTACCTGTGGTTTGCCTTCACCATGTTCCTGTTGGGCGGCTCGTTCGCCATGGTGATCCGTGCCGAGCTGTTCCAGCCCGGCCTGCAGATCGTGGAGCCTGCGTTCTTCAACCAGATGACCACCATGCACGGCTTGATCATGGTGTTCGGTGCGGTGATGCCGGCGTTTGTCGGCCTGGCCAACTGGATGATCCCGCTGATGATCGGTGCGCCGGACATGGCCCTGCCGCGCATGAACAACTTCAGCTTCTGGCTGCTGCCGGCGGCATTCCTGCTGCTGGTTTCGACCCTGTTCACTCCGGGCGGTGGGCCAAACTTCGGCTGGACCTTCTACGCCCCGCTGTCCACCACCTACGCGCCAGAAAGCGTGACGTTCTTCATCTTTGCCATCCACTTGATGGGCATCAGTTCGATCATGGGCGCGATCAACGTGGTCGCCACCATCCTCAACCTGCGCGCACCCGGCATGACCCTGATGAAAATGCCGTTGTTCGTCTGGACCTGGCTGATCACCGCCTTCCTGCTGATCGCGGTGATGCCGGTGCTGGCGGGCTGTGTGACCATGATGCTGATGGATATTCACTTCGGCACCAGCTTCTTCAGTGCGGCCGGCGGTGGTGATCCGGTGCTGTTCCAGCATGTGTTCTGGTTCTTCGGCCACCCCGAGGTGTACATCATGATCCTGCCGGCGTTCGGTGCCGTCAGCTCGATCATCCCGACCTTCTCGCGCAAGCCGTTGTTCGGCTACACATCGATGGTGTACGCCACGGCGAGTATCGCGTTCCTGTCGTTTATCGTGTGGGCGCACCATATGTTCGTGGTGGGCATTCCGTTGGTCGGCGAGTTGTTTTTCATGTACGCCACGTTGCTGATTGCGGTGCCCACGGGCGTGAAGGTGTTCAACTGGGTCAGCACCATGTGGCAAGGCTCGCTGACGTTCGAAACACCGATGCTGTTCGCGGTGGCGTTCGTGATCCTGTTCACCATCGGCGGCTTCTCCGGGCTGATGCTGGCGATTGCCCCGGCGGACTTCCAGTACCACGACACCTACTTCGTGGTGGCGCATTTCCATTACGTACTGGTGCCCGGTGCGATCTTCGGCATCTTCGCCTCTGCCTACTACTGGCTGCCGAAATGGACTGGCCACATGTACGACGAAACCCTGGGCAAGCTGCATTTCTGGTTGTCTTTCGTGGGCATGAACATGGCGTTCTTCCCGATGCACTTCGTGGGACTGGCCGGCATGCCGCGCCGGGTGCCGGACTACAACCTGCAATTTGCCGACTTCAACATGGTTTCGTCCATTGGTGCCTTTATGTTCGGCGCCACGCAGATCTTCTTCCTGTTTATCGTGATCAAGTGCATCCGCGGCGGCCCGCCGGCGCCGGCCAAGCCGTGGGATGGCGCCGAAGGCCTGGAGTGGAGCGTGCCCTCGCCCGCGCCGTACCACACCTTCACCACGCCACCGGAGGTCAAATGAACAGGTCCCCGATGATCCCCTGTGGGAGGGGGCTTGCCCCCGATGGCGGTGTGTCCGCTGACATCATCCTTGGTTGTAAAACAGCCATTGGGGGCAAGCCCCTTCCCACATTGACCTCATTCACGCTGGGTGGGCGACATGGCTGACTCCGTACCGCTCAAGCGCCTGGTCACCCGCCTGCTGATCCTGGTGGTGGCGATGTTTGCCTTCGGCTTTGCCCTGGTGCCGATCTACGACGTGATGTGCAAGGCGTTCGGTATCAACGGCAAGACGGCCGGGCAGTACGAGGGCGAACAGATTGTCGACCCTGCGCGGCAGGTGCGGGTGCAGTTCCTGTCCACCAATGCCATCGACATGGTCTGGGAGTTCCACTCCAAGGCAGACGAGGTGGTGGTCAATCCCGGTGCTGTGACGGAGATGCTGTTCGTGGCCTACAACCCCACTGACAAACCGATGACGGCCCAGGCGGTGCCGAGTATTTCCCCGGCCGAAGCGGCGATGTACTTCCACAAGACCGAATGTTTTTGCTTCACCCAGCAAGTGCTGCAGCCAGGCCAGCGCATCGAGATGCCAGTACGCTTTATCGTCGATCGCGATATGCCCAAGGATGTGAAGCATTTGACCCTGGCGTACACGCTGTTCGATATCACTGCGCGCCAACCACCGGTGGCTGTCCATAGCGGCGGCTAGCTACTGTTTGCCCGCTTAATCAGGAGAACGAATACATGTCGACTCATGATACGTACTACGTACCGGCGCAAAGCAAATGGCCGATAATTGCCACCCTTGGCATGCTGGTCACCGTGTATGGCCTGGCCGTGTGGTTCAACGATCTGAAGGCCGCCCGCCCGGAATCCCACGGCCCGTGGATCTTTTTCGTCGGTGGTCTGCTGCTGGCCTACATGCTGTTCGGCTGGTTTGGTGCAGTGATCAAGGAAAGCCGTGCCGGGCTGTACAGCGCGCAGATGGATCGCTCGTTTCGTTGGGGCATGACCTGGTTCATCTTTTCCGAGGTGATGTTTTTTATCGCGTTCTTCGGCGCGTTGTTTTATGTGCGGCACATGTCCGGGCCTTGGTTGGGCGGCGAAGGTCATAAGGGCATCGCGCACATGCTGTGGCCGAACTTCGAGTTCACCTGGCCGTTGCTCAATAACCCTGATCCCAAGCTGTATCCCGCGCCCGAGGGCACCATCAGCCCGTGGGGCCTGCCGCTGGTCAACACCATCCTGCTGGTGAGCTCCAGCGTGACCATCACCATTGCCCACCATGCCTTGCGTAAAGGGCACCGTGGCGCGCTGAAGCTCTGGTTGGCGATCACCGTACTGTTGGGGTTGGGATTTCTCGGGTTCCAGGCCGAGGAATACATCCATGCCTATAAAGAGCTGGGCCTGACCCTGGGCTCGGGCGTGTACGGCGCGACCTTCTTCATGCTCACGGGCTTTCACGGCGCCCACGTGACCATCGGCACCATCATTTTGTTTGTGATGCTGATGCGCATCCTGCGCGGGCACTTCAATGCCGAGCATCAGTTCGGTTTCGAGGCGGCCAGTTGGTATTGGCACTTTGTGGATGTGGTGTGGATCGGGCTGTTTTTCTTCGTCTATGTGCTGTGAGGCGACTTACCAAGGCGCGTGAGACACCAGTTGGCCGCTGAAAAAGCCCCAGGCGATCAATGCCACGGTGATCACGGCCAGTACGACACGCACGGTCAAGGCAGTGACGAGGCGGTTGGAGTTGCCCTCGTCCTTGACCAGGAAGAACAAGCCACTGAACAGGCTCACGACGGTCGCGATCAGCATCAGGGCAATGGCGGCTTTGAGCATGGTCTGGTTCCTGGCTTCGGTGGGCATTGAGGTGAGGGGATGGGCGGGCAATGAAAACAAGTATAGCCAGCGCCATGAAACGCTTTCGTCCAGGTATCGCGCCGACCTTGGTGGTGATGGTTCTGCTGCCGTTGATGGTGGGCTTGGGTTTCTGGCAACTGTCGCGCGGCCATGAGAAGCAGTTGCTGGTGGACAGCTATGCCGAACGCCGCGCGGCTGAGCCGATCAGCAGTGTGCAGCTCGCTGACATGGCGGACCCGGCCTTTCGCCGCGTGCATCTGCGCGGACAATTCGATGCCGAGCACAGTGTGTTGCTGGATAACCGCATGCGCGACGGGAAGGCCGGTGTCGAGTTACTGCAACCCTTTCATGACCAGGCCAGCGGCCTGTGGCTGTTGCTCAATCGCGGTTGGTTGCCGTGGCCGGATCGGCGCACCCTTCCCGCCTTCACCACACCCGACCAGCCTTTGAATCTCGACGCCTGGGTGTATGTCGCGCCCGGCGAAACATTCCAGTTGCATGCAGACCCCACGACCGCGCAATGGCCGCGCCTGTTGACCGCGCTGCACCCCGCTGCGCTATGGGCTGAGCTCGGACGCAGCGGTTTTGCCTACGAACTGCGCACCGAAGCCGGCCCCGGTACGTACGAAACCACCTGGCCCATCGTTGCGATGGGCCCGGAGAAACACCTGGCCTACGCGGTGCAGTGGTTCGCCATGGCGCTGGCGCTACTGGCGCTTTACCTCTACCTCGGATGGCACACCACAAAGGAGAAGCCCCATGGGAACGGCCATGAATCCACCCAACATGTCTGAGGTGCCTGATCGGCGCAAAGGCCGCTGGCAACTGATGCTGATCCTGCTGATGGTGATCGGCCCGATGGCGCTGGCCACCTTTATGTACAAACTGCAGTTCTGGGTGCCGGACAGTCGCAGCTATCACGGAGAACTGATCGGTAAGGGTCAGACCCGCGCCGATATTGGCGTGCAGGCCGATGAACAGCGCTGGCAGTTGCTGGTGACCGCGCCCGCCGCCTGCGCCGCCGATTGCCAGCAACTGGTGTACCTCGCGCGCCAATTGCAGATCGGCCTGGGGCGCGATGCGTCGCGCGCCAGCCATGCCCTGGCCAGTGCACAGCCGGTCGGTGCCGACTATGACGCCAAGTTGAAGGTCGAATACCCGCAATTGCAGCGCTACTCGCTGGATCTCTCGACGTTCACCAAAAACGCCGCCGCACCGGGCGACGCGCAACTGTGGATCGTCGACCCCCACGGCAACCTGGTGCTGCGCTACGACGCCAAGGTCAAGGGCAAGGACTTGCTCAACGACCTGCGCCACCTGTTGAAACTGTCGAACATCGGATAAGGGCATCGTCATGGCCAAACCTGGATTTCGCCTCGCGTTGTTTGCCACCTTGCTGGCACTGATCGTTGTGCTGCTCGGCGCCTATACCCGCCTCACACACGCCGGCCTGGGTTGTCCGGATTGGCCGGGTTGCTACGGCTTTATCAGCGTGCCGCAAAGCGAGGCCCAGTTGGCCCATGCCGAACTGCATTTCCCTGATACGCCGGTGGAGGCGGAAAAGGGCTGGAGCGAGATGGTCCACCGTTACTTTGCTGGCACCCTGGGCGTGCTGATCGTGTTGCTGGCGGCGCGCGCCTGGAGCCATCGGCGTGATCCGGGCCAGCCGGTGAAGTTGCCGCTGTTTTTATTGGCGGTGGTGTTTGCCCAGGCGGCGTTTGGCATGTGGACGGTCACGTTGAAACTCTGGCCGCAAGTCGTGACCGGACATTTGTTGGGCGGCTTCGCAACCTTGAGTCTGTTGTTCCTGCTGACCCTGCGGCTGTCCGGCGTGCTGCCCGCGCTGATCGTGCCCAGGCGCCTGCAATATTGGGCGACCGCGGGGTTGGTGCTGGTCATCGCGCAGATTGCGCTCGGCGGCTGGGTCAGCTCCAACTACGCAGCGGTGGCTTGTATCGACCTGCCCACCTGCCATGGCCAGTGGTGGCCGGCGGCGGACTTTGCCAATGGTTTTCACCTCACCCAGCATATCGGTCCCAATTATCTCGGCGGGCAGCTCGACAGCGACGCGCGCACCGCCATTCACCTGACCCACCGCGTGGGTGCGGTGCTGGTCACCCTGGTTCTGCTGGGCTTGGCCTGGCAGTTGCGCGTCGTTGGCATGACCCGGCTCGCGGGGCTGTTGCTGATCGCTTTGGCGGCGCAAATCAGCCTGGGCCTGAGCAACGTGTATTTCCACCTGCCGCTGCCGGTTGCAGTCGCTCACAATGCTGGCGGCGCAGCATTGTTGCTGACCCTGGTATTGGTCAATTACCACGCCCGCACCAGCCTGGTTCGGGTGCGTCATCAACTGCCGTTCGGCTGGCGCTTCCTTCCGCGCAAGCCGGTATCCGGCCTCACCACCCTTAAAGGAGAGATGCCATGGCGACCTTGATCGGCGCGCGTCACGGCCAGGCAGTCTGGCGCGACTACCTGGAGCTGACCAAACCGAAAGTGGTGGTGCTGATGCTCATCACCTCCCTGGTGGGCATGTTCCTCGCCACCCGTGCAGGGGTGCCGTGGACGGTGCTGGTGTTCGGCAACCTGGGCATTGCCCTGTGTGCCGGCGGTGCGGCGGCGGTCAACCATGTGGTGGATCGGCGGATTGATGCGGTGATGGCTCGCACCCACAAGCGGCCGATGGCGGAAGGGCGCGTGTCGCCTATTGCGGCGTTGGCTTTTGCGTTGTTTCTGGCGGTTGCAGGGCTCGCGCTGTTGCTGGCCTTCACCAACCCGCTGGCGGCCTGGTTGACGCTGGCCTCTCTGCTCGGCTACGCGGTGATCTACACCGGTTTTCTCAAGCGTGCGACCCCGCAGAATATCGTGATTGGCGGCCTGGCCGGCGCCGCTCCGCCGCTGTTGGGATGGGTTGCGGTCACCGGCCATATCAGCGCCGAACCGTTGCTGCTGGTGCTGATCATCTTTGCCTGGACCCCGCCGCATTTCTGGGCCCTGGCCATTCATCGCAAAGAGGAGTACGCCAAGGCCGATATCCCGATGCTGCCGGTTACCCATGGTGAGCACTACACCAAGGTGCATATCCTGCTCTACACCTTCGCGCTGCTGGCGGTGAGCTTGATGCCCTATGTGATCCATATGAGTGGCCTGCTCTACCTGGCGTGCGCGCTGGTTTTGGGCGCACGCTTTCTGCAATGGGCCTGGGTGCTGTACCGTGGCGCTCAGCCGCACGCGGCGATCAACACCTTCAAGTACTCTATCTGGTACTTGTTCCTGCTGTTTATCGCCCTGCTCGTAGATCACTACTTACTGTTGAACCTATGACTCGAACTCAAAAAACTGTCTTCATTCTGGTGGCCATTGTCGCGTTGATCATGGGCCTGACCGTCAACAAGGTGCTCTCGGGCAAGGGCCAGGGTGACCCCACCGCCTTGATCGACGCAGGTATCATCCTGCTGCCGCAAAGCCGCCAGCTGCCGTCAGTGAGCATGACTAACCAGGAAGGCCAGCCGGTGCTGGTCAATGAATTGAAAGGCAAGTGGAGCCTGCTGTTCTTCGGCTACACCTTCTGCCCGGACATCTGCCCCACCACGCTCGCCCAACTGCGCCAGATCAAGAGCGAGCTGCCCAAGGAGGCTGTGGATAAGTTGCAGGTGATCCTGGTCAGTGTCGACCCGAACCGCGATACACCGACCCAGCTCAAACAGTACTTGGGCTACTTCGACCCGCAGTTCCAGGGCTTGACCGGCGCGAATGTGGACGATGTGCAGAAGGTGTCGAATGCGGTGAGCATTCCGTTCATTCCGGCGGATACCAGCAAGCCCAACTACACCGTCGACCACAGCGGTAACCTCGCGCTGATTGGGCCGGATGGCACCCAGCGTGGCTTTATCCGCGCGCCGCTGAACAACCAGAAGCTGGTGGCGCAGTTGCCGGGGTTGTTACAGCGCAAGTAACAGGTAATACAAAACACATGTGGGAGGGGGCTTGCCCCCGATGGCGGCAGATCAGTCAGCTGATGCAGCGACTGATACTCCGCAATCGGGGGCAAGCCCCCTCCCACATTTTTTGATCTCCAGAGTGTTGGAGACCGAGTCGGATCAGAACGCCGGCAGGATTGCGCCTTTGTACTTCTCTTGGATGAACTGCTTCACCTCAGGCGTGTGCAGGGCGGCAACCAGCTTTTTCACGGCGTCCGAATCCTTGTTGTCTTCGCGGGTTACCAGGATGTTCACGTAAGGCGAGTCATTGCCTTCGATCACCAGGGCGTCCTTGGATGGGTCCAGCTTGGCTTCCAGCGCGTAGTTGGTGTTGATCAGCGCCAGGTCGACCTGGGTCAGCACACGCGGCAGGGTGGCGGCTTCCAGTTCACGGAACTTGAGTTTTTTCGGGTTGCCGGTGATGTCCTTGATGGTCGACAGGATGTTGGTCGGGTCCTTCAGGGTGATCAGGTTGTGCTTGGCCAGCAGCAACAGCGCGCGGCCGCCATTGGTGGCGTCGTTCGGGATCACTACGTTGGCACCGTCCGGCAGGTCTTCCAGCTTTTTGTACTTGCTCGAGTAAGCACCCAGGGGCTCCAGGTGCACGGCGCCGACGCTCACCAGCTGAGTGCCCTTGGCTTTGTTGAACTCATCAAGGTACGGCTGGTGCTGGAAGAAGTTGGCGTCCAGGCGTTTTTCAGCCACTTGCACGTTCGGCTGCACGTAGTCGGTGAAGACTTTGACTTGCAGGTCCACGCCCTCTTTGGCGAGTGCAGGCTTCACGAATTCGAGGATTTCCGCATGGGGTACCGGCGACGCAGCGACGGTAATTGTCTCGGCGTGGGCGGAAAACGCGGCGACGGCGGCGAAAGCAACCAGTAGTTTTTTCATCCAGCAAGCTCCTTGTTCGGGCATGTGCCGGCGGGGGCCGGCAATGGCCGTTATTTTCGAGAAAAGTGCACCACCAGCTTGTCGCCGACGGTTTGCAGAATTTGCACCAGAACCAACAGCATCACCACGGTGACCACCATCACGTCGGTTTGGAAACGCTGGTAACCGAAGCGGATCGCCAAGTCACCCAGGCCACCGGCGCCGACCACACCGGCCATGGCGGTGTAGGACACCAATGTAATCGCCGTCACCGTGATCGCCGCGAAAATGCCGGGGCGGGCTTCGGGCAGCAGGGCGTTGGTAATGATCTGACGCGTGCTGGCGCCCATGGACTGGGTGGCTTCGATGATGCCGCGGTCGACTTCGCGCAAGGCGGTTTCCACCAGCCGTGCAAAAAATGGCGTTGCCCCGACGACGAGTGGCGGGATAGCGCCGGCCACGCCCAGCGATGTGCCGGTGATCAGTACCGTGAACGGGATCATCACGATCAACAGGATGATGAACGGCAGCGAACGCAGGATGTTCACGATCAGCGACAGCAGCGCGTATACACCTTTTTGTTCGAACAACTGGCGCGGGCTGCACAGGAACAACAGCACGCCCAGTGGCAGGCCGAGAAGCACAGTGAAGAACAGCGAGCCAAATAACATGATCATGGTGTCGCCGGTGGCGAGCCAGATTTCGGACCAGTCGATATTGGCGAAGAAACTCAACAGGACTTCCATTAGCGCAGGACCTCCATGTGGACGTCTGCGGCGGTGAAGCGCGCGAAGGCCGCTTCCATGTCGCCGCCGGTGACGGCGAGGGTCAGTTGCCCGTAGGGGATGTCTTTGATGCGGTCGATACGCCCGGCAAGGATGCTGTAGTCCACCCCCGTTTCGCGAGCGACGGTACCCAGCAGCGGCGCGTAGGTCGCTTCGCCCTGGAATGTCAGGCGCACGATACGGCCTGGTACATGGGCGAAGTCATCGCGCTGCTCGCCTTCATCGACCTGCTCGGCTTCCTGCACGAAGCGCTTGGTGGTCGCGTGCTTGGGGTGCAGGAACACATCGGCCACCGAGCCTTGCTCGACGATCACGCCGGCGTCCATCACGGCGACCTGGTCGCACACGCGGCGGATCACATCCATTTCATGGGTGATCAGCACGATGGTCAGTTTCAACTCGCGGTTGATCTCGGCCAGCAATTGCAGGACCGAGGCGGTGGTCTGCGGGTCGAGGGCGCTGGTGGCTTCGTCGCACAGCAGAATCTTGGGTTTGGTCGCCAGGGCGCGGGCGATACCGACGCGCTGCTTCTGGCCGCCGGACAGCTGCGCCGGGTATTTCCTGGCATGGTCCGACAGCCCGACACGAGCGAGCAATTCGGCCACGCGCTGGTCGATTTCCCTGCGGGACAATTCGCCGGCCAGGGTCAGCGGCAGTGCCACGTTGTCGGCAACGGTCTTGGAGGCCAGCAGATTGAAGTGTTGGAAGATCATCCCGACCTGCTGGCGGAAACGACGCAGGCCGTTGGCGTCCAGGGCCGTGACTTCTTCACCGTCGACATTGATCTGGCCGCCGCTGGGTTCTTCCAGGCGGTTGATCAGGCGCAGCAGGGTGCTTTTACCCGCACCCGAATGGCCGATCAGGCCAAACACCTGGCCGTTCTCTACGCGCAGGCTGGTGGGGTGCAGTGCGGGGATATCCTTACCGGCGACGCGGTAGGTTTTATGGACGTTATGAAACTCGATCACGTAGCGAACCTTGTGGGGCGCATGGAAAAGGGATCAGCGGTTAGCCGGGCGCGCATTTTAGCCTGTCCGTATAGCGTTTCTTAGCATTTATTTCGCATTCATCCAGCGATTTGGCAATAACGCGATCAAAGGTCATAAAAAAGGAACGGTACAAAACTGCGTCAGTCACTACTTAAGCAACGCGATTTCCCAGGTGCCGTGCCTGGGGTTTTGCTCAAACGAGCCGGGGACCGCTCTGGCCACTTTGAATAAGGAGTTTTGTCTGATGAGTACCAAGAAGCCAGCTACCCCGCCGAAGAGTGAACTCGCGGGTACCGATACCCTGGACCGTGGCAACACCAACGCCAAGCTGCAGGCCCTGGAGGCGTTCCGTTCCGACGCGACCGGCCAGGCGCTGCGTACCAACCAAGGCGTAAAGATTTCCGATAACCAGAACACGTTGAAAGTCGGCGCCCGCGGCCCGTCGCTGCTGGAAGACTTCATCATGCGTGAGAAAATCACGCACTTCGATCACGAACGTATCCCGGAGCGCATCGTGCATGCCCGTGGTACGGGCGCCCATGGGTATTTCCAGACCTATGCAAACCATTCAGCGCTGAGTAAGGCTGGCTTCCTGCGGAACCCCGAGCATAAAACCCCGGTGTTCGTGCGCTTTTCTACGGTGCAGGGCCCGCGTGGTTCGGGCGATACCGTGCGCGACGTGCGGGGCTTTGCCGTGAAGTTCTTCACCGACGAAGGCAACTTCGACCTGGTGGGCAACAACATGCCGGTATTTTTCATCCAGGATGCGATCAAGTTTCCCGACTTTGTGCACGCGGTAAAACCTGAGCCGCACAACGAGATTCCTACCGGCGGCTCGGCGCACGATACGTTTTGGGATTTTGTCTCGCTGCAGCCGGAGTCGGCACACATGGTGCTGTGGGCAATGTCCGACCGTGCCATTCCAAAAAGCCTGCGCGCCATGCAGGGGTTCGGTATTCATACCTTCCGCTTGATCAATACCGAAGGTAAGTCGAGCTTCGTGAAATTCCACTGGCATCCAAAGGTCGGCACCTGCTCGCTGGTGTGGGACGAGGCGCAAAAGCTTGCCGGTAAAGACACCGACTACCACCGCCGCGACCTGTGGGAAGCCATCGAAAGTGGCGATTACCCTGAGTGGGAGCTGGGTGTACAAATCGTCGCCGAAGAAGATGAGCATAAGTTCGACTTCGACCTGCTGGACCCGACCAAGATCATCCCCGAGGAGCTGGTGCCCATCACCCCGCTGGGCAAGATGGTGCTTAACCGCAACCCGGACAACTTCTTTGCTGAAGTCGAGCAAGTTGCGTTCTGCCCTGGCCATATCGTCCCAGGTATCGACTTCACCAATGACCCGCTGCTGCAAGGCCGTCTGTTTTCCTACACGGATACCCAGATCAGCCGACTGGGAGGGCCGAACTTCCATGAGCTGCCGATCAACCGGCCGGTAGTGCCTTTCCATAATGGTCAGCGCGACGCCCAGCATCGCACGGTGATCGACAAGGGCCGTGCGGCCTACGAGCCCAACTCGATTGACGGCGGCTGGCCCAAAGAAACCCCGGCAGCCGCTCAGGATGGCGGTTTTGAGACCTACTATGAGCGGGTCGACGCGAATAAGGTCCGTGAACGCAGTGAGTCGTTTGGCGATCACTTTTCCCAAGCCACGCTGTTCTTCAACAGCATGAGCCATCATGAGAAAGAGCACATCATCGCGGCCTACAGCTTCGAGTTGGGTAAGGTGGAGCGTGAGTTTATCCGTGCGCGCCAGGTCAACGAGATTCTGGCCAATATCGATCTGGAACTGGCCAAGCGCGTGGCGCAGAACCTCGGTTTACCGGCGCCGACCAAGGGCACGGTACCGCCACGCAAGACGTCCTTGAAAGAGTCGCCGGCGCTGAGCCAGGTGAACCTGCTGTCGGGCGATATCAAGACGCGCAAAGTGGCGATCCTTGCCGCTGATGGCGTGGATGGCACAGCGATTGATGCGCTGAAGAAGGCGCTGGAAGCTGAGGGTGCCCATGCCAAGCTGTTGGGGCCGACTTCGGCGCCGGTGAAGACGGCTGATGGCAAGCGCCTGAAGGTGGATGCGTCAATGGAAGGCATGCCGTCCATTGCGTTTGACGCGGTGTTCGTGCCTGGCGGGAAAGACTCGGTGAAAGCCTTGAGCGGTGATGGTGTGGCGTTGCACTTCCTGCTGGAAGCCTACAAGCATCTGAAAGCGATCACGGTGGCCAGTGACGCGAAGCCATTGCTGGATTTGCTCAAGCTTGAGGCGGATGCGGGGTTGATCGTTGGTTCGGATGCGAAAGCGTTCAAGGCGTTTTTTGCCGCGATTGCCCAGCATCGGGTTTGGGATCGTGAGCCGAAGGCCAAGGCGATCCCGGCCTGATTTTTTGGTTGTTTGTTAGATCGTCATCGGGGGCAAGCGCCCTCCCACATTTGAAATGTATTCCAAATGTGGGAGGGCGCTTGCCCCCGATGCGTCATTCCGCCTTACGCGGAGTCAGCACAACCTGCGCCGAGATGTTCTTCAGAATCTGCCGTTGAATCTTCAGGTCATACCCCGAATCAATCCGCTTTACCCGTTTGGTCAGTAGCGTGGCCAGCCACGGGTAATCCTGGGTGCGCGGCACCTGGAGGCTGACTTCACACTGGTAATTCACGACATCGGTAGCGATGGCGTCCAGTTGATGGCGCAGTTCTTCGATATCGGTGAGGTTCAGCGCTACGGTAGTGCTTTGGGCGGACGGGTCGATGACCTTGGCGACGGGTTTGGTTTCGGCGGCTTTCAGGGCGGCCTCGGCTTTGTCCAGCTCGGCTTTGCGGGCGTGGGTGATGGCGCTGTTTACCCCACCCGTCAGCGCCGGGGCCTTGGGCATCAATGCACGGGCGCGGCTCAGGGCGGTGGCGGCGGCGTTGACATCGCCTTTTTGCAATACGATTTGACTGCGTTGCAGATAGGCTTCGGCCAATTGGCGCTGGTACGCCTCCAGCGCTGGGTCGTTGGGCGACTCGGCCTGCAATGCGGCGAGCTGGTCTTCGGCGGTGGCCAGCTCACTGCTGGCGAGGTTTTGCTCCAGCTTTGCGATGGTCGCAGCGCGCGCGTCAGGCGCCTCGGGGGCGGCGGGCGGTGTGCTTTGACAGGCGCCCAGCAGCAGGGAAAATGCGGCAAGGAGCAGATAACGGGAGGTGAACGGCTTCATTCCTGCGACTCTCTATTTGCGCAAAAAGCGAGCAAGTCTACACCCCTCGACGGGGCAGGACAAAACTCAGCAGAAACAGGGCGGCGGCCGTGACCACAATCGACGGTCCTGCCGGGGTGTCCTTGAACCAGGACAGCGCCAGGCCCCCGCATACCGCAAGCATCCCCAGCAGGCTGGCGCCGAGCGCCATCTGCTCCGGTGAACGGGCGTGACGCTGGGCGGCGGCTGCGGGGATGATCAGCAGCGATGTGATCAACAATACGCCGACAATCTTCATCGCGACAGCGATCACCACTGCGATCAACAACATCAGCGCCATGCGCAGAGCGGGGACGGGCAAGCCTTCGACGGTGGCCAGCTCCTCATGCACGGTGATCGCCAGCAGTGGCCGCCACAGGCTCACCAGCAGCACCAGCACGGCTGCGCTGCCGCCGAGGATCCAGGCCAGGTCGGTTGGGCTGATTGCCAGCAAGTCACCGAACAGGTAGGCCATCAGGTCGATGCGCACTTCATGCATGAAGCTCAGCACCACCAGGCCCAGGGACAGCGTGCTCGGCGCCAGGATGCCCAGCAGCGTGTCGGAGGCCAGCGGTTGGCGCTGTTGCAGGGTCACGAGCAGTACCGCCAGCAGCAGGCAGCCTGCCGTCACGGCGATGGTCGGGCTGACGTCCAGCAGGAAACCCATGGCTACGCCCAGCAGCGCGGCATGCGACAACGTGTCGCCGAAGTAAGCCATGCGCCGCCAGACCACGAACGAACCCAGGGGGCCCGCCACCAGCGCCAGAGCCAAGCCTGCCAGCAGGGCGTAGAGCAGAAAATCAGCCATGCTTGCAGCTATCTCCATGAACGTGGGTGTGAGGCGTCGCGGAATCGTCGACCACGGCGCCATGCAGGTCATGGGCGTGGTCGTGATGGTGGTGGTAGATCGCCAGGCTCTGTGCGTTCTTGCCGAACAGTTCGACAAACGCCGGATCGCCGCTGACCTGTTCCGGGTGGCCGGAGCAGCACACATGACGGTTGAGGCACACCACCTGGTCAGTGGTACTCATCACCAGGTGCAGGTCGTGGGAAACCATCAGCACACCGCAGCCATGGCGGTCGCGCAGGCGGGTGATCAGGCTGTACAGCTCGGCCTGGCCAGCGACGTCGACGCCTTGTACCGGCTCATCGAGCACCAGCAGTTCAGGCTCGCGCAACAGGGCGCGGGCCAGCAAGACGCGCTGCATTTCGCCCCCGGAGATGCTTTGCACCGGGCTGTCGATCACGTGTTCAGCGCCGACTTCCTTGAGCGCCGCCTGCGCGCGGGGGCGGTCCACGCCGGGTACCAGGCGCAGGAAACGCAGCACGGACAATGGCAGCGTTGGGTCCACATGCAGTTTTTGTGGCATATAGCCGACGCGCAGCTTGGGCTTGCGCCACACGCTGCCAGTGTCGGGCTTGAGCAGGCCGAGGACAGCGCGCACCAGGGTAGTCTTGCCGGCGCCATTGGGGCCGATCAGGGTGACGATCTGCCCCGGCTCCACACTCAGTGCGATGTTATCCAGCACGTTTTGCCCGGCGAACGTGACCCCGACCTGCTCCAGGCGGATTAGCGCATTGCTCATCAAGCCCCCTGGCAACCGGAGCAGAGACCGACGACTTCGACGGTTTGCCCTTCCACCTTGAAGCCGACATCGGCGGAACTCGTGATAATGGCGTCGCTGATGCTTTTTTGTTCAAGCTCGATGGCGGCGTGGCACTTGCGGCAGATCAGGAACTGGCCCTGATGGGCGTGTTCCGGGTGATTGCAGCCGACAAAGGCGTTGAGCGAGGCAATGCGGTGTACCAGGCCGTTGTCCAGCAGGAAGTCCAGTGCGCGATACACCGTGGGCGGCGCGGCGCGGCGCCCGTCCTGCTCGCTGAGCACGCCGAGAATGTCGTAGGCGCCCAGTGGCTTGTGGCTTTGCCACACCAGCTCCAGCACCCGCCGGCGCAAAGCAGTCAGGCGCAAGCCCTTCTGTGCGCACAGGGTATCGGCTTCCGACAGCGCGGTATGCACGCAGTGAGAGTGGTCGTGGGGACGGCTGGCAAGCGGTGTTATAGGCATGAGCGGCGACAGACATTTGATAGAGACGTTATTATGTTACCCGTTCCTACGCCATTGAGTGGTCATCGTGTCCCGACTTTTTCCCGTTTTTGTCGTATTTGCCGCCAGTTTGTTCATTGCCGGTGCCGCGCAGGCCGAGGTCAAGGTGCTGACCAGCATCAAGCCGCTGCAACTGATCGCCGCGGCTGTGCAGGAGGGTGTGGCCATTCCAGAGGTGCTGCTGCCGCCAGGCGCGTCGCCCCATAACTACGCCTTGCGCCCATCCGACGTACGGCGTGTGCAATCGGTGGACTTGCTCTATTGGATCGGCCCGGACATGGAAAGCTTCCTGCCCCGCGTGCTCAAGGGCCGTACGGCGGCAACCGTGGCGGTGCAGGACCTGCCGGGCATGAAATTGCGTCGTTTCGCCGAAGATAGCCATTCTCACGCCGATGATGCTGACGAACATGACCACGATCACCGCCCGGGCAGCCTGGATGCACATTTGTGGCTGTCGACCGTCAACGCGCGGGTCATCGCCGCGCGCATGGCTGCGGACCTCAGCGCCGTTGACCCGGAGAATGCCGAGCGTTATCAGAGCAACGTGAAAGCGTTTGATGGCCGCCTGGATGCTTTGGACGCGCGCCTGAAAGCGCGTATGGCAGGCGTCAGTGCCAAACCTTACTTCGTGTTCCACGAGGCCTTCGACTACTTTGAAGACGCTTATGGGCTCAAGCACGCCGGTGTGTTCAGCGTCGCGGCCGAAGTGCAACCCGGCGCCCAGCATGTGGCGGCGATGCGTACGCGTTTGCAGGAAGTCGGTAAGACCTGCGTGTTCAGTGAACCACCCTTGCGCCCGCGCCTTGCCGAGACCTTGGTGGCCGGTTTGCCGGTGAAACTGGCGGAACTGGATGCACTGGGCGGCTACACCCCGGCTTCGGCCCAGGGTTACGAGCAGGTGTTGGATAAGTTGGGGAATGACCTGGCAGGTTGCCTGGAGTCGTTGTAAGCCTCAACCAAGATCAAATGTGGGAGGGGGCAGGCCCCCTTCCACATTTTTGACCGGGTGGGTCCTTAGAGCGCGAATGGCAGGTGGACGGTGACCTGCTGGCGTTGCGCCAACCGATGTTCGAACTCGGCGGGATCGTGGATCAACACATCTTGCCCGGCAAAGGATTCCGCGGCGATCAGGCGCGACAGCCAGAACCGCACGCAGGCCACGCGCAACATGGTCGGCCACAACTCGGCCTCCTTGGCGGTGAACGGCCGTAGCCCTGCGTAGGCACCCAGCAGCGCACGGGCACGTTGCCCATCTATCACGCCGTCGGCATCCGAACACCAGTCATTCAGGGCGATCGCCACGTCGTACAACATTGGCCCCGAACAGGCGTTATAGAAGTCGATCAAGCCCGTCAGGTGCGTGCCTTCGAACATCGCGTTGTCACGGAACAGGTCGGCGTGAACGTTGGCGCGCGGCAGGGCGAGGATCTCGACCTTGTGGGCCTCGATTTCAGTCAATGCAGCTTGCAACAGGCTTTGCTGTGCATCGTTCAAGTGCGAAATCAGCTGCGCGCCTTCGCTGAGCATCCAGTTCAGCCCGCGATCAGTCTTGCGTTCCAGCACTTTCTCGCCTTGCGTCGCCAAGTGCAGATGGCCGAGCAGGTCGCCGACCTGGGCGCAGTGCTGGGCGTTGGCGTCCTTGATGTGCTTGCCGGCCAGGCGCGGTTGCAGCAACGCCGGTTTACCGGCCAGTTCGCGCAAGGCTACGCCGTCGGTGGTGCGCAGGGCGTAGGGCACGGGCAGGTCGGCGTCGTGGAGCACGTCGAGCAGTTCGATGAAGAACGGCATTTCTGCGACCGGGCCGCGTTCAACCAGGGTCAGGACGAACTCGCCTTGCTCCAGGCTGATAAAAAAATTGGTGTTTTCGCTACCAGCGGCAATCCCCTGGAAGTCAAGCAGGCGGCCGAGCCCATAGGGGGCAAGAAAGGTTTCCAGCTCGGGCCGAGCCAGGGGGGTGAACACAGACATGGTTAAAACTGCCATTACGGGCGCTGCGGGGAGCAGCGCCGATTAAAGTTAAGAAATCATTTCCATTCGAAGATCTTCCATGAAGGGATCAGCATATCCGGCTGGTCAGAGCGGATGAAGTTCGCATCGGTTCCGTCCGCGCGCACCAGGAAATACGGTGGAAAGCCTTTCTTGGTCACCTTGATTGCGTACAGGAAACCGTTTTGGCGGTACTCCTGGATAGTCCGGTCGCCTTCCGTGCGAATGGTGACTTCCGGGTCGCCCGAAGGGGCGGTGTCTGCCGCCATGGCGGCCAGCGGAGCGAATGCAAACAAGCCGGTCAACAGCAGGCGATTGAATGTACGCATGATAACCTTGTCCCTTTGTTTTCATTGGTCCGGCTATTCTAGCGCCTGACCCGCCGAAAAGGTTGATCCTGCTCATGAGCCAAGCACCCCTCGTCCTGGTGGACGGTTCTTCTTATCTGTACCGCGCCTTCCATGCGCTGCCACCGCTGACCACCTCCAAAGGCCTGCCGACCGGTGCGGTCAAGGGCGTGTTGAACATGCTCAAGAGCCTGCGCAAGCAGTACCCGGACAGCCCGTTCGCGGTGGTGTTCGACGCCAAGGGTGGGACCTTTCGCGACGATATGTACGCGCAGTACAAGGCCAACCGTCCGAGCATGCCCGATGACATGCGCTTGCAGATCGAGCCGCTGCACCAGAGTGTGATCGCCCTGGGCTTCCCTTTACTGTGCGTCGAAGGCGTCGAGGCCGATGATGTCATCGGCACCCTGGCCCGCAGCAGCGCGGCCGCTGACCGCCCGGTGGTGATTTCGACCGGTGACAAGGACATGGCGCAACTGGTGGACGGGCACATTACCTTGGTCAACACCATGACCGGTAGCGCCATGGATGTGGAGGGCGTAAAGGAGAAATTTGGCGTCGCTCCGGAGCAGATCATCGACTATCTGGCGCTGATGGGCGACTCGTCCGACAACATTCCTGGGGTTCCAGGCATTGGTCCCAAAACCGCCTCTGGCTTGTTGGTGGGCGTTAATGGCGGCCTGAAAGAGTTGTACGAGCAACTGGATATCGTGCCAACCCTGCCCATCCGTGGTGCCAAGACGCTGCCGGCCAAGCTGCTGGAGCATAAGGAGATGGCGTTCCTGTCCTACCAGCTGGCAACCATCAAGATCGATGTACCGCTGGATGTGGGCTTGGATGACCTGCACCTGATCGAGCCGGATCGCGAGAAGCTCCTGGAGTTGTACACCCTCCTGGAGTTCAAGAGCTGGTTCGACGAAGTGCAACGCGACGCCAAGCGCTCTGGGCTGGAGGTGGCGGCTCCGGTTGTGGAGAATGCGCCGCTCATCGATACCGCACTCAAGTACGAAACCATCCTCGACCAGGCGCGTTTCGACGTGTGGTTGAAGAAGCTCGGCGACGCCAAGTTGTTTGCCTTCGACACCGAGACCACTGGCATTGATGCCCAGCAGGCGCAATTGGTGGGCTTGTCGTTTGCAGTCCAGCCCTATGAAGCCGCCTACATCCCGCTGACCCATTCCTACATGGGCGTACCGGAGCAACTGGACCGTGACACGGTGCTGCGCGCACTCAAGCCGATTCTCGAAGACCCGAGCAAGCTCAAGGTCGGCCAGCACGCCAAGTTCGACATGAACATCCTGGCCAACTGCGCTATCGGCGGTGATCAGGCATGCGGCATCTCGGTGCAGGGCATTGCCTACGACACCATGCTCGAGTCCTACGTCCTGGATTCCACCGCCACCCGCCATGATATGGACAGCCTGGCTCAGAAATACCTGGGCCACACCACCGTCAGCTTCCAGGATATCGCCGGCAAAGGCGCCAAACAGCTGACTTTTGACCAGATCTCCCTCGAACAAGCCGGCCCATATGCCGCAGAAGATGCTGACGTGACCTTGCGCCTGCATCAGACCCTGCATGAAAAACTCCTGGCTATCCCAAGCCTGGCCTCGGTGCTGACGGATATCGAAATGCCGTTGGTGCCGGTGTTGGCGCGTATCGAACGCCAGGGTGCGCTTGTGGATGCCAAGCTCCTCGGTGTGCAGAGCGTTGAGCTGGGGAACAAGATGGTCGAGTTGGAGCGTGAGGCATTTGCCATCGCGGGTGAGGAATTCAACCTTGGCTCACCCAAGCAATTGGGCGCGATCCTCTACGAAAAACTCGGCCACCCGGTGCTCAGCAAGACCGCCAAGGGCCAGGCGTCGACCGCCGAAGCGGTGCTCGCCGAGTTGGCCGACCAGGATTTCCCGTTGCCCAAGGTGCTGATGCAATACCGCTCGATGAGCAAGCTCAAAAGCACCTACACCGACCGCCTGCCAGAGCAGATCAACCCGCGCACCGGGCGTATTCACACGTCTTATCACCAAGCGGTGGCAGCAACCGGGCGTTTGTCGTCCAGTGACCCGAACTTGCAGAACATTCCGATCCGCACCGCCGAAGGCCGGCGGATTCGCCAGGCGTTCATCGCGCCCAAAGGCTACAAGTTGCTGGCGGCGGACTACTCGCAGATCGAACTGCGGATCATGGCGCACCTGGCCAAGGATGAAGGTCTGCTGCATGCTTTCCGTAATGACCTGGATGTGCACAAGGCTACCGCTGCCGAAGTATTCGGGGTGGCGTTGGATGCGGTGACCACCGACCAGCGGCGCAGCGCCAAGGCGATCAACTTCGGCCTGATCTACGGCATGAGCGCGTTTGGCCTGGCCAAGCAGATCGGCGTCGACCGCAAGCAATCCCAGGCGTATATCGATCGCTACTTCGCCCGCTACCCTGGCGTGCTGGCTTATATGGAACGCACCCGCGCCCAGGCGGCCGAGCAGGGATACGTCGAGACCATTTTTGGTCGTCGCCTGTACCTGCCGGACATCAACGCGAAGAACCCGGCGCTGCGCAAGGGTGCCGAACGGACGGCGATCAACGCACCGATGCAGGGCACGGCGGCGGATATCATCAAGAAAGCCATGGTGGCGGTGGATCACTGGCTGGCCGAGTCGGGCCTGGACGCCAAAGTCATCCTGCAGGTGCACGATGAATTGGTGCTGGAGGTTCGCGAAGACCTGGTCGATACAGTGCGTGAGGAGATTCGTCAGCACATGAGCCAGGCCGTGACACTGGATGTGCCCTTGCTGGTGGAAGTGGGTGTGGGCGACAACTGGGACGAAGCCCACTGATTTCGGGGCTTTGCCGCCACCCAGCGTGGCGGCTGAGCGCGTTAGATCCGAAAGTGATGTCAGTTATTGCCAATAGTTTTTTGGGCGGGCAGGAACTTAACTCATGAAATGCGACTCAGAGTTACTGAATGGGTGGTGAAGCCCTTCAATGCTCCTATGTTGTGTTAAGTGTTGGCAGATATCTGGACCCCGCCCTAGCGGTCCGGAACTTGAACCCCGAACTTCCCCTCCCCATACGAAGTCCGGGGTTTTTTTTGCCCGTCGAAAAGTTACTCGGCGATTTCCGCGCCCTTGTCTGCCAATTCCATCCAACTGGCCAGCACGGTGTAGGCGTCTTCCAGGCCCATGCGCTTTGGCGCTGAGAACAACTGGATGGTGATCGCGTCACCCCACCCTTTACGGATTTCGGCCTGCACTTTGAGCAGCGTGTTCTTGGCGGCGCCGTAGGTCAGCTTGTCGGCCTTGGTCAGCAGGATATGCATTGGCATGCCGCTGGCGACTGCCCAATCGAGCATCAGCAGGTCGAAGTCGGTCATTGGATGACGGATGTCCATCATCAGGATCAAGCCCTTCAAACTCTCCCGGCCGCCCAGGTAAGCCTCCAGGTGACGCTGCCAGTGCAGCTTCAACGGGATAGGAACTTTTGCGTAACCGTAGCCGGGAAGGTCGACCAGACGCCGATCATCGTCTAGCTTGAAGAAGTTGAGCAACTGCGTGCGGCCCGGGGTTTTCGAGGTACGCGCCAGGCTGGCGTGGGTCAGGGTGTTCAGCGCGCTGGATTTACCAGCGTTGGAGCGACCGGCAAAGGCGACTTCAAAGCCTTCGTCATCGGGGCATTGGTCAACTTTGGCGGCGCTGAGCATGAACGTGGACTGTTGGCACAGGCCGAGGATGGGATTCTTGAGTTGCATGAGATTTCCGATGTGGGCGGTGCCGAAAAAGGGTGCGGCAAGCGGTGTCGTTTCCGTTTCAGTAGCGCCAGTATATAATGCCGCAGATTTTGTGTGTGCTTTGTCCCAGCGAAGGATGAAGTTCACGGGAGCGATAGACCTTTATTGCGCATTAGAACGCAAAACGCTCTCAAACCCTGAAAAGGTCGATGTATGACCAGATGGTTGCTTGCTATCGGTGTCCTGGTTCCGCTTTACGGCGCTCAGGCTACACAGGATCCGGAAGCGGTGTACAACCGAGTTTGCGTGGCTTGCCATGCCGGCCAACTGCCGAACGCCCCGAAGCGGGGTGACCAGGCAGCATGGGCGCCCAGGCGGGCGCAGGGCATGGACACGCTGGTGCGACACGTGACCCAGGGTTTCAAGGCAATGCCGCCGCGTGGTTTGTGCATGGACTGCAGTCCCGAGGATTACCAGGCCATTATTGAAATGATGGTGAGTAAACCCGGTTAGATAACTCTTAAACCCTTAGCCGTAGTTGGATTAGCTGATGAACAAACTGATCGTGAGTCTGCTGTTGACCTTGGGCATCACCGGTGTTGCCCATGCTGCAGGCGACGCTGCTGCGGGTCAGGCGAAAGCCGCCGTGTGTGGTGCTTGCCATGGACCGGATGGTAATAGCCCGGCGCCGAACTTCCCCAAACTGGCCGGCCAGGGGGAGCGTTACCTGACCAAGCAGATGCACGACATCAAGGACGGCAAGCGCACGGTCCTGGAAATGACCGGCTTGCTGACCAACCTCAGTGACCAGGACCTGGCCGATATCGCCGCCTATTTTTCCAGCCAGAAAGGCAGTGTGGGAGCTGCCGATCCCAAGCAGGTGGCCCGCGGCCAAGACCTGTTCCGCGGTGGCAACCTTGAAAAAGGCATGCCTTCGTGCATCGGTTGCCACTCGCCTAATGGCGCAGGCCTTGCAGCGGCAGGCTTCCCGCACTTGAGCGGCCAGCATGCGCAGTATGTCGCCAAGCAGCTGACTGACTTCCGTGAAGGCAATCGCACCAACGACGGTGATACCAAGATCATGCAAAGCATTGCTGCCAAGCTCAGCAACAAGGATATCGAAGCGGTTTCCCAGTACATCCAGGGCCTGCACTGATCCGGGCAGTACGTTAACGCTCGATTAATCCCGCGATGCAAGCATAAAAAGGGTGGCTTAGGCCGCCCTTTTTTGTGGCCGGTGCCGTTACACTAACGAACTCATGCCCGCGTAGACCTGTCACAACAAAGGTCGCGTGAGGCGACTTTATTTGTCCAGGAGTAAAGCATGCGTAATCTGATCCTCAGCGCCGCTCTCGTCACTGCCAGCCTCTTCGGCATGACCGCACAAGCTGCCGACGTGCCGCTTGAAGCCGGTAAGACCTACGTTGAATTGGCTAACCCTGTACCTGTATCGGTACCCGGTAAAATCGAAGTGGTGGAGCTGTTCTGGTATGGGTGCCCGCATTGCTACGCCTTTGAACCGACCATCAACCCATGGGTTGAGAAATTGCCTTCCGACGTGAACTTCAAACGTATTCCGGCCATGTTCGGCGGCCCTTGGGATGCACACGGCCAACTGTTCCTGACCCTGGAAGCCATGGGTGTGGAGCACAAGGTTCACAACGCCGTCTTCGACGCGATCCAGAAACAAGGCAAACGCCTGACCAAGCCTGATGAAATGGCTGACTTCGTCGCAACCCAGGGTGTCGACAAGGACAAGTTCCTGGCCACTTTCAATTCCTTCGCCATTCAGGGCCAGATCAAGCAGGCCAAGGAACTCGCGCAGAAGTATGGCGTGCAGGGCGTTCCAACCATGATCGTCAACGGCAAATACCGTTTCGACCTGGGCACTACCGGTGGTCCTGAAGCGACCCTCAATGTTGCCGACCAACTGATCGCCAAAGAGCGCGCAGCCAAGTAAGGGGCCTGTCATGCGCCGCTGGGGTACCGAACGCGTTGTTGGCCTGCATGACGCGCGGGTCAATGAGGATCACCTGGAATCCACGGGCTTGCCGGCAGATAGCCGGTTGCGCCTGCTCAGCTTCAATATCCAGGTCGGTATCAGCACCGAAAAATACCGGCATTACCTGACCCGTGGCTGGCAGCATCTGCTGCCTCACAATGGGCGGGCCGGTAACCTGCAAAAGATCGGCAACCTGCTCAACGACTTTGACCTGGTCGCCTTGCAGGAGGCCGACGGCGGCAGCATACGCTCGGGCTACATCAACCAGGTCGAGCACCTGGCTCAGCTCGGTGCCTTCCCCTACTGGTATCAGCAACTCAATCGCAACCTCGGGCGTCTGGCGCAGCACAGTAATGGTGTGCTGAGCCGCCTTAAACCGACCGCCATCGAAGATCACCCACTGCCGGGCCCCAAGGGCCGGGGAGCGATTCTCGTGCGTTTCGGTGAAGGGCCGGAGGCCTTGGTGGTGGTGATGATGCACCTGGCGCTCGGGGGGCGTACGCGCAACCTGCAACTGGCCTACGTGCGCGAGTTGATTGGCAACTACAAGCATCAAGTGCTGATGGGTGACATGAACACCCATGCCAATGACCTGCTGCAGAATTCCCCGTTGCGGGACCTCGGGCTACTGGCGCCGCAAGTCGAAGCCACGTTTCCCAGCTGGCGTCCGGAGCGTTGTCTTGACCATATCCTGCTCAGCCCGACCCTCACACTCGAAAGTGTGCAGGTGCTGGCGCAGCCTATCTCCGATCACCTGCCGGTCGCGGTAGAGATTCGTCTGCCGGGTTCGCTCACGGTTGATGCATTGCCCGCGTTGAGCCCCGGCCCTCGCGGACCCCTTGCATGAGCGACGACGCCCAGCGCTGGAAAGAAAAATACCTGTTAAGCATCGAGCAACAAGAAAAGCTCGAACGTCGCTGGGCCTCTCGCCTCGACCTGCTGCGCCGAGGGTTGGTACGCAGCACGCTGGCTGCTGAGGGCACCGACCGCGCGGTCGATCAATGCATGAAGGAAATGCGCGATGTCGTGCGCACGGATGATATGGACGCCGCCCTTGCTGCCTTGTTGCCACGACTGGAAAAAGCCGTGCTGGATTCAGAGCAGCGCCGCGAAACGCGTGTCGACCAGATGGGTGCTGCGCTGACGGCCCTGGTGACGCAGTTGCAAAAACTGCCGCTGCCCCGTGAAGTCGCGCGCCCGCTGAAAACCTTCGCTAAGCAGTTGGATGGCCGTGTCGGCCAGGCGCGCGAGATTCCGCTGTTGCTCAGTGAGTTGAGCGCCCTGCAAGGGCAAGCGTTGAATAATCTGGAGCCGGAGGGTGAAGCCACGCGCTCCGGGCCGGGCCTGCTGCAGCGCCTGTTTGGCACTCGGGAGGCCAGCACTGAGGCGCCAGTGGGCGAACCAGCGCCGCCGCCGTCCGCGCCGCCGCCTGTTGCTACCCAGGTCGCAGCCGAACCAGCACCCCAAGCGCCTGCACAATCCGAAGAGTTGGCCCAAGCCTTGCGGGCCTTTGCGCCGCTGCCGGCAGCCCCTGAGCCTCAACCTCAACCTCAACCTCAACCTCAGCTTGCGCCTGCCGTGTCAGTCGCGCCCGTCAAGGCTGTACCGGTCGCAGAGGTTGCCGGTGCCGCGAAAGTCGCCAGCGAAACCTTCGTATTCGAGGCTCCGGCCCAGGCCACTCCTGTCGCGCAGCCGATCGAGGCAGTTGAGACCGAGTTCTCTGAACCGGCGATCCAGGAGCCAGCACCCGAAAGCGCACTCGCTGCCTTTATCGAAGCGCCCGAGGTGCTGGTCGATGCGCCAGACGAGACCACTATCGGCAGCCTGTCCCTGCCGCCCGTCCTGGAGAGTGCCGATCCTGACGAGCTGCAATCGGATGGCGTCTACGCTCTGCCCGATTCGCCTGAGCCGTCCTACAGCTCCGTGGCCAAGCACATCGAAGACACATTGCTCGGTCTGCTGGAAGACCTGTCCCTCCCCGAACGCCATCGGCCCCAGGCCGAAGCCATGCGCGAACGCCTGGCCCATGGGCTGAACTGGTACGAATTGCTGCCGATTCTCGATGACCTGGCCGTGCTGATGCTGGCGGTCACCGACAGCGGCCAGCATGAGTTCGAGGCTTACCTCAAGCAATTGAACGAGCGGCTCGAAGCGTTCCAGGGGCATTTGCAGGTGGCCAGCGACGGCCATGCCGACAGCCGCTCAGCAGCCCGTGAGCTGGACACGCAGATTCGCGAGCAGGTCGACGGCCTGCAAAGCAGCGTGCAGGAAGCGGCTGACCTGGACAGTCTCAAGAAGGTGCTCGAAAGCCACCTTGAAGGCTTGCTCGGCACCATGGATGAACACCAGCAGCAGCGCGACCAGCGCGAGCAGGAATTGTCCACGCGGCTCAAGGGGCTGGCGGAGCGCGTCGCCAATATGGAACAGGAGGCCCAGGGCTATCGCGAGCACCTGGAGGTGCAACGCCAGAAGGCCCTGATCGACCCGCTCACCGGCCTGCCCAATCGTGCGGCCTGGAGCGAGCGCCTGGACCATGAGGTGAACATCTGGCATCAGCGTGGCAACAGCCTGTCGCTGGCGATGCTGGATCTCGACCACTTCAAGCGCATCAACGACGGCTATGGTCACCTGGCGGGTGACAAGGTGTTGAAGATCATCGCCAACGTATTGCGCAAGCGCCTGCGTCCGGGCGACTTCATCGCGCGTTTTGGCGGTGAGGAGTTTGTCTTGCTGATGCCGGACTCATCCCTGGCGGATGCCTTGGCGGTGGGTGGCATGCTGCGCGCTGCTATCGAGGCCTGTCCGTTTCACTTCAAGGGCGAGCCGGTGACAATCACGGTGTCGATGGGGGTGGCGCAGTTCCAGCCTGGCGAACGCAGTGAGCTGGCACTCAAGCGCGCCGACGAGGCGTTATATCGCGCTAAGGCGGCAGGGCGTAACCAGGTGCAGGCGGCCTGAAAGATGTTCCATTTTGTAATTTGACCGCCAGGCAAGAAGCCGTACGTTACACTGTTGCATTATTGTCTTCAGCGTACTGTCTTCCGCCATGAAATCCCTGTGCTTCGCCTTTGTGTTTCTCCTGCTCGCCGGCTGCGCCAGTGGCCCGCGTCTGGACACCAGCCACCCTTCCGTGAACCACGACAACCGTGTGCAATTCGTTGTCGTGCATTACACCTCCACCAACCTTGAGCGCTCCCTGGCCTTGCTCACGCATGGTCAGGTCAGCAGCCATTATCTGATCGGCGACGACGCCTCTGCCACCATCTATAAGCTGGTGGACGAAAGCCAGCGCGCCTGGCATGCAGGGGAAAGCGAGTGGATGGGCCGAACCTGGCTGAACTCCAGCTCCATCGGCATCGAAATCGTCAACCCGGGGTATCGCGACACGCCGACGGGGCGCGTGTGGTACCCGTATTCCGAAGCCCAGGTGAAATCCCTGGTGGTGTTGCTCAAGGACATCAGCAAACGCAATGGCATCGACCCCAGGAATATCATTGGGCATAGCGACATCGCGCCGCTGCGCAAGCTGGATCCGGGTCCGTTGTTCCCGTGGAAGCGCCTGGCTGACGAGGGCTTGGGGATCTGGCCCGATGCGCAGGCCGTCGCCCGCTTCCAGTTGCAGTACACCACCGATCTGCCGAGCATCACCTGGTTCCAGGAAGAGTTGGCTCGCCTGGGCTACCAGACGCCGCAGACCGGCGAGCTGGATGTCGCCACGCGCCACGTGATCGCGGCATTCCAGATGCACTTCCGGCCGTCGTTGTTCGATGGCACACCGGATGCGGAAAGCGCCGCGATCCTGCGCGCCCTGAATCGCCGTTGAATCTGCGAACAAGCGTGCTTGTGGCGCCCCCGCAAGCCCGTGACGGCTACACACAGCGGGACGGCGCGACCCTTCGACAGCACTCGCGCCACTGCGAGCCAGGCGCCTACAAGGGCAGTGCCATGTAGAACTGCGTGCCCTGCCCCGGCCGCGAGTACACGCCCATGCGACCGCCGTGCAGCTGCACAATTTCCTTGCACAGCGCCAAGCCGAGGCCGGCGCCGCCTTTCTTGCGGCCCACCTGGACGAAGGGTTCGAAGATACGGCCTTGCTGGCCATAGGCGATACCTTCGCCATTGTCCTCGACGCTGATAATCACCCGTTCGCCATGTCGCCGGGCCTGCAAGCGAATCTGCCCGCCTTCGGCGGTATGGCGAAGGGCGTTGCCCAACAGGTTATCGAGCACGCGCTCCAGCTGAGCCTGGTCGGCATACAACCTCGGCAAGTCGGCTTGGGCTTCAACCAGCAATTCGATATGTTGCGCATTCGCCGGTTCAGCGAAGCGGGCACGCGCATGCTCCAGCAAGTCAGTGACATCGCACGGGCCCAGGGTGAGTTTTTGCAGACCGTTCTGATAGCGCGAGAAGTTGAGCAGGTCATTGATCAACTGCATCAGGCGCTGCATTTCTTCATTGACCGTATCCAGCAGGTCCGCTTCCCGCGAGTCTTCAGGAAACTTCGCGCGCTCGCGAAACAGACCAAATGCCATGTGCATACCGGTCACTGGCGTACGCAGTTCATGAGAGGCGCGTAGCACGAATTCGCTGCGTACCCGTTCAAAGGCGCGCTGCTCGGTCACGTCATGCAGCACCATCACGGCGCCGAGGATGTGGCCTTGGGTATGGCTGACCGGCGTCAGGCTGTAGGTCAGCAGGCGCAATTCACCTTCGACCTCCACTTCCAGGTCCTCGGGCGCCCGCTCCAGGTTGCCGCCGCGCAGCACCAACTGAAGCTGTTCATCCATTTCAGGGCGCCCCAGCGCTTCGCTCAAGCCTTGGCCAAGACGCTCCTCGTCCCAACCCAACTGGCGCTGTGCGACGGGGTTGAGGTGTTCCAGACGGCCCTGGCGGTCAATCATCAATAGCCCGTCATCGATGCTGTCGAGCACTGCTTGCAAGCGCTGCTGGCCGGCCAATAGCTCGTCGACATTGGTTGCCTGATGTTGGCGCAATGCCTCGGCCATGATGCCGAAGCGGCGGGTCAGTTGGTTCATCTCCGCGGCCGACGAGATGGGCAGCGTTACTTCGAAATCGCCCTGCCCGATCTTGTCCGCCGCCTTGGCCAACGCTTCGATCGGCCCGCCAAAGCGCCGTGCGATGCCATGGGCGGTGACGAAACCGATGATCAACACCGCCAGGCCGACCAGCCCCAGCAGGCCTGCGATCAACAACGCACGGCCACGGGATTTGTGCTCGCTGGTGTTGATATTCTCCAAGGCGCGCTTGTGCTCGGCGAGCAGGCCATTGCGCAACGCATTGAAGGTTTCGGTGAGCTTTTCGTTTTTATTGTTGGCAAGCGAGATTTGTTGGGAATCCTCGAAAGCCTTCAGGAAGTTCTGGTAGTCAATTCGCGCCTGGCTGAACCCGCTGGCGAGGCCATCTTGTTCCTCATGGGCGATGCCTTGGTCCAGCAGCTCGAAATAGTGCTGCTTGGAGGTTTGCAGGGCCGCCAGGTCCGGATGCTCACTGAGCATCAGGATCAACTGGTCCCCCAGGGTCTGGCGCAACTTCAGGCCCAGGTCCAGGGTGATGAAGTTGCTGCGGATCAGCGACTCCTGGCTCTTGGCCATTTGCATCACACTGACCAGGCCCAGGATCAACCCCAGCAAGGCGACGGTAATCAGCGCGGAGATACTCAAGAACAATCGAGTGCGCAGTGTCATCGCTAGCTTCATAAGGTACCGCTCACAGGTTGTACTGTTTGCGTTTGCGGTACAGGGTCGATGCGTCGATGCCTAGGGTTCGGGCCGCCTGGTCCAGGGTATCGCTGGTGGCCAGTACCGCGCCGATGTGAGCTTTTTCCAGTTCATCCAAGCTCAACGCCGCGCCAATCCGCGGCGCATTGTTGGTCGGTTGCTCGGCCATGCCGAGATGGCTGATTTCGACTTTTTCCTGAGGGCAAATAATGCTGGCGCGTTCCACCACGTTGCGCAGTTCGCGGATATTGCCCGGCCAGCGATAGTTCAGCAGGGCCTCGCGGGCCTCGTCGCTGAAGCCGCGTGCCGGACGGGCATACTCCTTGACGAAGCGCGCCAGGAAGCGGTCGGCCAGGGTCAGGATGTCTTCACTGCGTTCGCGCAACGGCGGCAGGTGCAGGGTGATGACATTGAGGCGGTACAGCAAGTCTTCGCGGAAGCGACCGTCGCGCACCATGTCTTCCAGGTTCAGGTTGGTAGCCGCGAGGATGCGCACATCGGCGCGCCGGGTCACCGGGTCACCCACGCGCTCGTATTCCTTGTCCTGGATGAATCGCAGTAATTTGGGCTGTAAAGTGAGGGGAAAGTCGCCGATTTCGTCAAGAAACAACGTGCCGCCGTCCGCCTGGTTGACACGCCCCAGGGTACTCTCGCTGGCGCCGGTGAAGGCTCCGCGGCTGTGCCCGAACAATTCGCTTTCCATCAGTTCCGCCGTCAGAGAGGGGCAGTTGATGGTGACGCAGGACTTCTTCGAACGTTTGCTCCAGCCGTGAATAGCACGAGCGAGCTCGCCTTTACCCGTGCCGGACTCGCCGAGGATCAGGATATTGGCATCAGTCCCGGCCACCTGGCGTGCGGTTTCCAGCACCACCATCATCGCCGGGCTATGGGAGTCGAGGCCGTCCTTCGATTGGCGGACTGCGCCCTCAAGGGCTTCCAGGCGCGCGGAGAGCTGGCGCACTTCCAACTGCTTGGCGGTGGCCAGGCGCAACTGGTCCGGGCTGCAGGGCTTGACCAGGTAGTCGGCAGCACCGGCCTGGATGGCATCCACGGCCGTATCGACCGCCGAATGTGCGGTCACAATCACCACGCGCATCCAGGGGGCTTGAATTCGCATTTGGGCCAATACATCCAGGCCGTTGTCTTCGCCCAGGCGCAGGTCCAGGAAGCACAGGTCGAACACCTGGCGCTGCATCAGGGTATCGGCTTGGGCGGCGCTGTTGGCGGTGGCCACGGTGTAGCCTTCATCTTCCAGGCAATAACGGAAGGTGCGGAGGATCGCGGATTCGTCATCCACTAAAAGAATACGGCCTTGAAGTTCCTTGGCTGATTCCATCTGTCCCGCGCTCCTTAAACTATGAATGATGGTGTTTAGTCCCGTAATAATCGGGCAAGTTGCATGGTTTATTCTGATCGATAAAAGGCAAGGTCGTGCAGGTATCTGCATGTCTTCCTACAAGGCCTACCTGTTGGCGTTTTCATGCCGTCTTGCCACTTCGGCAACGCAGTTTCTGTTTTCGATCCATCGATCCGACCGTTGGCTATCGTGCATTTCGCACGGCCCACACGGAGGCATCGTGCAGGATGCTGGGCCTTATCCCTAGATAAAATATTTAACTCATTGTTTTTATTGAGTTTTATTTTGTAAAAAAACTGGCATGCGCTCTGCAATATCTCTCCCAAGAGCGTCATGAACGAATAATCAGAATGCGGGAGAAATGCAGCATGACTCGCCAAAGCCTCAGCCACTTGCATGTATCGCCACTGCGCTTGCAACAAGGTCTGTTTGCCAGCCTGGCCCTGATGGTCACGTTGATTGGCGGCCAGCAACTGCAGCATTGGCAGCACGGTCAGCAGCAAACCCCGCATTTCGAACGTCCAGTGATGACGCAGACCCATTTCCGTTCCGTTGGCAGCGTTTCTGCCGATGCAACAGCCCCGCAGCTGCGGATGGTTGACCAGGATTCATCCCTGAGTGAACTGCCATCCCAGGAGCGCTGGGTGTTCTAGGCAACAAAAGGCCGCTCGAGTCGAGCGGCTGTACGGCACTACCGCTGTTACCCCTATAGAAGCGTAAGGAGAATCACCATGTTGAGTTGGGCAATCACATTTCTGATCATCGCCATTGTGGCTGCAGTCCTGGGCTTCGGTGGTATCGCGGGCACCGCAACGGGTATCGCCAAGATCCTGTTTGTCGTTTTCTTGGTGATGTTCATCGCTTCGTTCTTCTTTGGTCGTCGCGGCCGAGGCTGAATATGACCACTTTGTCTCTCAAAGCCATAGCTGCCGTCCTGCTCCTGGGCGGCAGCGGCCTGGCAATGGCCGCCAACGACGGTCAGACCCGGGCCAGCGAATTGCTCAGCGCGGACCCGCAATACCGTGAAACCTGGCAAGGCGTGGTGAAGAAAGAAGAACGCCTGCCGGAATGGGTGATGAACCTGTCCGGTGCGGCGGAGCAAATGAATGCTGTCGAGGAGGATGGCGACAAGTACTTGGTCGGGCCGCTCTGTGAAACCGCGGACACGTGCCGGAATAAGCGCTTGATCGTTGCCTTCAGCTTCGACAAGGAAGATGCCTACGCCATGTTGGTGGAAGTCCCCGCCGGTTTGCCGGCAGATAAATCCCCGACGCGGCACGCCGATTACCGTTTTATCGGTAAGCCGGATGAGGGCATGAAAAAGCTGCTGATGGAACAGCTGAAGAAAGATCCGAATTGGTACTAGGTTCCGTCTGACGCGTCTGGCGTCTACGGGGCTGGCGTCCATAGAAAGAAGCCCCTCGCTTCTTTCTGTTTGCATCGCCCGCCAGGGGTGATGCATGACCAGGGGGCCGGGTTGTTCTGATCAATCGAGATCGGCGTGACCTACGGGTACAGGGAGTACCTGCGCAAGGGCCGGGTCAGGCGAAAAGCTGCGGCGCAAGTTCACAAGTCCTCAAGCTTGCTGAACTTGCGACGGGCTTATTAAGCCCCCCTCGCCTCCCATACCGTCCATAGCCGAGAAACTTCTTTTTGCGCTCCCTCAACCATTACTTGGTGTGTCGGTGGAGACCATCCATCGAGAAAGTTTTGTCTGCGCTATAGGCCATTTCTGACATGACCCCTCTGAATTCCCAGGCATTTTTGCCGTAGACCACAACTCGCCCTGAATCTCTGTGCGAGCCTGAATCGGGCCAGTTCACGGCATATTCACCTGGCAATCTGTCGCATTTGAACTGACCGTTCGGACAGTTATTATTCAAAAAAGTCATGCCGATTCGGCATGGGGTAGGCGTTTACGGCATTAGACGTCGCCCCCTTGCATGGGAATAGTTGCGCCTTTTTTCGCCTGCCAGTAAGCCATTTCGGCCACGCTGCGGTGACCTTCCATGGAGGCAGATGCACTCACTTTTTCGCTTCCGAGCGTTCCAGATGGCGCATTTGCCTTAAGTCCACTTGAAGTAAGGGTAATGACATGAAGAAGGCAAAGCTAAGCCTCGCCTGGCAGATCCTCATCGGTTTGGTACTGGGGATCGCAATCGGTGCAGTGCTCAACCATTTCAGTGCTGAAAAGGCCTGGTGGATCAGCAATGTGTTGCAGCCGGCAGGCGATATCTTTATCCGCCTGATCAAGATGATCGTGATCCCGATTGTGATTTCCTCGCTGATCGTCGGCATTGCCGGGGTGGGTGACGCGAAAAAACTCGGTCGCATCGGCGTCAAAACCATTCTTTACTTCGAGATCGTCACCACCATCGCCATTGTGGTCGGCTTGCTTCTGGCCAACCTGTTCCACCCTGGTGCCGGCATCGACATGAGTACCCTGGGTACCGTCGATATCTCCAAGTACACCGCCACTGCCGCCGAAGTGCAGCATGAGCATGCGTTCATCCAGACCATCCTCAACCTGATCCCTTCGAACATCTTCGCCGCCGTGGCCCGTGGCGAAATGCTGCCGATCATCTTCTTCTCCGTGCTGTTCGGCCTGGGCCTGTCGAGCCTCAAGCCGGAACTGCGCGAGCCGCTGGTGACAATGTTCCAGGGCGTGTCCGAGAGCATGTTCAAAGTCACCCACATGATCATGAAGTACGCCCCTATCGGCGTCTTTGCGCTGATCGCGGTGACCGTCGCCAACTTCGGCTTCGCATCGTTGCTGCCGCTGGCCAAGTTGGTGATCCTGGTTTACGTCGCCATCCTGTTCTTCGCCTTTGTGATCCTGGGCCTGATCGCTCGCCTGTTTGGCTTCTCGGTGATCAAGCTGATGCGCATCTTCAAGGATGAACTGGTGCTGGCCTATTCCACCGCCAGCTCCGAAACCGTGCTGCCACGGGTGATCGAGAAGATGGAGGCGTACGGCGCGCCAAAGGCTATCTGCAGCTTCGTGGTACCGACCGGTTACTCGTTCAACCTTGACGGATCGACCCTGTACCAGAGCATCGCGGCGATCTTTATTGCCCAGCTGTATGGCATCGACCTGTCGATCGGCCAGCAGTTGATGCTGGTACTGACCCTGATGGTCACCTCCAAAGGCATCGCCGGTGTACCGGGCGTGTCCTTCGTGGTGCTGCTGGCCACCCTGGGCAGTGTGGGCATTCCGCTGGAAGGCCTGGCGTTCATTGCCGGTGTCGACCGCATCATGGACATGGCGCGTACCGCACTCAACGTCATCGGCAACGCGTTGGCGGTATTGGTGATCTCCCGTTGGGAGGGCATGTACGACGACGCCAAGGGCGAGCGCTACTGGAACTCCCTGCCGCACTGGCGCAGCAAGCAAGCGCTGCCGGTCGGTGAGGCCAGCCGCGGCTGAAACCCGCGTGAACGAAACAAACCCCGGGAAATCCGGGGTTTGTCGTTTCTGCCAGCCCCGCTATCATTCGCCCCATCTTTCGGGGGATTCAACTGATGCTCAATGGCCTGTGGCTTGGCTTCTTTGTCGTGGCAATGGTGTCGGCACTGGCGCAATGGCTGATCGGCGGTAACGCCGGTATTTTTGCGGCGATGGTGGAAAGTATTTTCGCCATGGCCAAGTTGTCGGTGGAAGTGATGGTGCTGCTGTTCGGCACCCTGACGTTGTGGCTGGGCTTCCTGCGGATTGCCGAAAAAGCCGGGATTGTCGACTGGCTGGCCAAGGCCCTTGGCCCGCTGTTTCGCCGCCTGATGCCGGAAGTGCCCGCCGGCCACCCTGCCATCGGTTTGATCACGCTCAACTTCGCCGCCAACGGCCTGGGCCTGGACAACGCCGCGACGCCCATTGGCCTGAAAGCCATGAAGGCGTTGCAGGAACTCAACCCTATCCCCAACACCGCGAGTAACGCGCAGATCCTGTTTCTGGTGCTGAACGCATCATCGTTGACGTTGTTACCGGTGACCATCTTCATGTACCGCGCCCAGCAAGGCGCTGCCGACCCCACGCTGGTATTCCTGCCGATTCTGCTGGCCACCAGTGCGTCGACGCTGGTGGGCTTGTTGTCGGTCGCGATCATGCAGCGCCTGCGGCTGTGGGACCCGGTGGTGTTGGCGTACCTGATTCCTGGTGCGCTGGTGCTGGGTGGTTTCATGGCGTTGCTGGCGACCTTGTCAGCCACCGCATTGGCCGGCCTGTCCTCTATCCTCGGCAACCTGACGCTGTTCGGCCTGATCATGCTGTTCGTGGTGATCGGTGCGTTGCGCAAGGTGAAGGTGTACGAGGCGTTTGTCGAAGGGGCCAAGGAGGGCTTCGATGTTGCCAAGAACCTGCTGCCGTATCTGGTGGCGATGCTTTGCGCGGTGGGCGTGTTGCGCGCCTCCGGTGCACTGGACTTCGGCCTTGAAGGCATTCGCCACGTGGTGGCCTGGACCGGTATGGACACGCGCTTTGTCGATGCCCTGCCGACCGCGATGGTCAAGCCATTCTCCGGCAGCGCGGCCCGGGCGATGTTGATTGAGACCATGCAGACGCAGGGGGTGGACAGTTTCCCGGCGTTGGTGGCGGCGACGATTCAGGGCAGTACGGAAACCACCTTTTATGTGTTGGCGGTGTACTTCGGTTCGGTGGGCATCCAGCGGGCGCGGCATGCCGTAGGGTGTGCGTTGCTGGCTGAGTTTGCTGGCGTAGTGGCGGCGATTGCGGTGTGCTACTGGTTCTTCGGTTAAGGCTGGATGCTATCGGGAGCAAGCCCCTCCCACATGTTGATCTGTGAACACATTCAAAATGTGGGAGGGGGCTTGCCCCCGATGAGGCCCTCAGCGTTTCACAGTACCGTTACCCTGCTGAACAACCCATTCCACCACCTGCCTGTTCAACTGATCCCCGGCTTGGCCAAAAGCCGCCACCACCGCCGGCACTTGGGTGTTCGTCACTGCCTGGCGCACTTCAAACCGCCGGCTGGCAATAATCCGCTGATCACTCCCACGCACCAGGCGTGCGTCGAGGCGGATCAACACGTCCACCGCACTGCCCCGGTATTCACTCTGGAACGCCTGCAACTGTCCGCCCAGCTCATAGTCGGCCTGCAGGTTGGTGTCGTCGGTGCTCAACAGCGTCACTCGCCCATCGCGCTGGAACCCGTCCAACAGGCGATTACGCAACAGCACGGGCGCCGGATCGCTCCAGCGTGAGTTCGCATAGCTGCTGATCAAATCGCCATTGGGCACCACGGCGATGCGCGGGCTGTCGAGGAACTCACTGGTCTGCGGCTTGGTCAGGCGCAGCGACCAACTGACCGGTGCTCCCTGGTGGGCGGCCTGGGCCGAGGGCAGTCGGTAGGTGTCCGACGGATCCGCCTTGGGCAGGATCGAGCACGCGCCGAGCAGCGCCAGGGCCACAGGGGCCATTATTTGGTAAGCATGCTTCATGGCGTGAACTCCTTGTTCTTGTCGCTGCCCAGCAGGTAGCCACTGGGGTTGGCTTCCAGGCGACGGGAGATGGCGCGCAGCGAGCCGAGGGTTTCGCGCAGTTCGCGCACGGCCGGCGCCAGTTCGTTAAGACCTTGCATGCCGCTGTTCACCGAATCCTTGTTGTCAGTCAGCAAGGTATTGATGGTCGCGGTGCTCTGCTCAAGGGATTTCATGGCTTGCTCGGCGCTGCCGAATACCTGCTTGCCTTGATCGTTGAGCAGGCCGTTGGCATTGCGCATCAGCGCGGTGGTCTGCTCCAGGGCGGCACCGGCTTGTTTGCTGACCTGCATCAGTTGCTGCATGACCACCTTGATATCGCCACGCTGGTCGGCAATCGCACCGGTAGTTTGTTCCAGATGATCCAGGGTATTGCTGATGCGCTCGACGTTCTGCGCCGAGAACATGTCGTTGGCGTTGTGCAGCAGCAGGTTGATGCTGGTCATCAAGTCGTTGCTGTTATTCAACAGCCGCGCGATGGGCGACGGCGACGCGATGATTTCTGGCAGGTTGCCGTCCTTGCCCTTGAGTTTCGGGCTTTGTGGCGTGCCACCGCTGAGCTGGATGATTGAAGTACCGGTGATGCCGGTCAGGGCCAACTTGGCCTGGGTGTCTTCCTTGATCGGCGTCTGGCCAGAGAGGCGGATGCGCGCGAGCACGCGGCGCGGGTCGTTCGGGTCCAGGCGCAGGCTGATCACATCACCCACCTTGATCCCGCTGTACTGCACCGAGCTGCCCTGGGACAGGCCGCTGACCGCCTCGTTGAAGATCACTTCGTAATCCTCGAAAGCGGTGTCGACGCTGGACTTGGCCAGCCACAGGCCAAACAGCATCGCGCCGACCACCACGATCACGCTGAACAGACCGATCATCACATGATGGGCTCGGGTTTCCATGTCATACCTCGTTGAGCGGTTGAGCGGCATCCAATGCCGCGCGGCCCCGGGGGCCGTGGAAATATTCGTGAATCCAGGCGTCGTTCGTTTCCGAGACGACATCGATGGCGTCGGCCACCAGCACTTTCTTCTGCGCCAGCACAGCCACGCGGTCGGTGATGGTGTACAGCGTGTCGAGGTCATGGGTGACCAGGAACACGCTCAGGCCCAGGGCATCGCGCAGGGTCAGGATCAGTTGGTCGAATTGCGCCGCGCCAATCGGGTCGAGGCCGGCGGTGGGTTCGTCGAGAAACAGGATGTCCGGGTCCAGCGCCAGGGCCCTGGCCAGGGCGGCGCGCTTGATCATGCCGCCGGACAGCGACGCCGGGTATTTGTCGGCTGCCGACAGTGGCAAGCCGGCCAGGGCCAGTTTGACCGCCGCCAGGTGTTCGGCATCGGCGCGGCTCAGGCCGGCGTGTTCGATCAGCGGCAGCGCGACGTTCTCGGTGACCGTCAGCGAGGAAAACAGCGCGCCCTTCTGGAACAGTACGCCAAAGCGCCGTTCCACCAGGGAGCGTTCATGCTCCGGCAGGCTCGGCAGGTTTTTGCCGAATACCCGCACCTCGCCTTCGCTGGGCCGACGCAGGCCGACGATGCTGCGTAACAACACGGACTTGCCGCTGCCGGAGCCGCCGACCACTGCGAGAATTTCGCCCTTGTACAAATCCAGGTCGAGGTTCTCGTGCACGCTCTGGCGGCCAAAGCGATTGCACAGTCCACGGACCTCGATCACCGCCTCGCTGGGGGCTCGGGGTAGGCGACTCACCAGTTCATCTCCATGAAGAACAGCGCGGCGACCGCATCCAGCAGAATCACCACAAAGATCGATTGCACCACGCTGGACGTGGTGTGGGCGCCGACTGACTCCGCGCTGCCGCTGACCTTGAAGCCTTCCAGGCAACCGATGGCGGCAATCAGGAAGGCGAAGATCGGCGCTTTCACCATGCCCACCAGGAAATGCTGTACGCCAATGTCCGATTGCAGCAGGGAGAGGAACATCGCCGGCGAAATATCCAGGGTCACGGCACACACCACCCCACCGCCGACAATCCCCGAGAGCATCGCCAGGAACGTCAGCATCGGCAGCGCTACCAGCAGCGCCAGCACGCGTGGCAATACCAGCAGTTCCATTGGGTCCAGGCCCAGGGTGCGGATGGCGTCGATTTCTTCGTTGGCTTTCATCGAGCCGATCTGCGCGGTAAACGAACTGGCGGTGCGACCGGCGATCAGGATTGCGGTGAGCAGCACGCCGAATTCCCGCAGGAAGGAAAACGCCACCAGGTCCACGGTAAAAACGGTCGCGCCGAAGCTTTTGAGCACTGTGGCACCGAGGAAGGCCACCACGGCGCCCACCAGAAACGTCAGCAAGGCAACGATGGGCGCGGCGTCCAGGCCGGTCTGTTCGATGTGGGCGACCATGGGGGTCACGCGCCAGCGCTTGGGGCGCAAGATGCTACGGGCGAAGGTCTCAAGGATCAGGCCGATAAAGCCCAACAGTTGCTTGCTGTCCTGCCAGACCGCATCCACAGCGCGGCCGATACGCGCCAGCACCTGGATGCCGGTGGCCTCCTCCGGGGCTTTCTCCGGCACGCAGAAATCATTGAGTGAGCGGTAGACGGTCTTGAGCAGCGCGCGGTCGGCGGTGGACAGGCTGCAATCGGTCTGTTCGGTCGATTGCTCAATGCGGGCCGGGCCCAGCAGCTCCACCAGCAGCGAAGCACCGGCCGTGTCCAGGGCGCCCAGGCCATTGAGGTCGATGCGCGCGCCAGCGTCGTATTGGCCGTCGAGTTTGTCTGACAGCTTCTTCAGGTTGGCGTAGTGGGCAAGCGTCCAGTCCCCCGTAATCCTGAGCAACGGAGGAGCGGTGGACGTATCGAGGTGGGCTGTGCCGGCCGTGGTGCTACTGGTCATAAGCTCCGAGCTTGTCTGCTATCCACAATGCCTACGTAATAGCACGATATAGCCTACTTTGGGTTGTCCGTTTGTGCTGTGTCAGTCACTTTGAAACGCAACACACCGATCACCTGTCCGTCTTCGGTCAACACACGCACTTGCCAGCGGCCCACCGCGTCGGGCGGGAAGTTCTGCTTGTGCGTCCAGGCGCGGTAACCTTCCTTGCGCCCACCATGGATATCCAGGGCAATACGGTCGACTTCTTTGCCGTTGAATTTCCATACGTGGTAGATCCGCTCATCCAGCCCGCGTGGTGCGTTGATCGCGGTATAGGCATACAGGCCGCCGCTGCGCAGTTGGGCGGCGCTGACTTCGGTGAGGTCATCGCCCGGCGTGCGGTCTTGCAATTGGGTGCTGATGGCCACTTCGGTCATCCACAGGGTTGCCGGTGGTACCCAACTGCGCAGGAACCAGCCGGCGCAGCCAATGGCAGCCGTGACACCCAGCAGCATCGCCCAGCCTTTGAGGCTGCGCAGTGGCAAGCTCACTGCCAGGCTTGGTATCGACAGCACCATGGCCACGCCGAGGGCGAGCTTGTAGCTCTCGGCCGTCGTCAGGTGCAGGATGATCGGCAGCGCGGTCAGCAGTGCGGCGAACAGGGTCAGGGTATGCAGTGCAAGGAACAGCGAGCGCTTGGGCGCCAGCCACTTGTAGTACAGCGGGTCGGTGATCGACACCAGCGCCGCCGCGCCAAGCAGCCCGGTGAACATCGACTGGCCGCTGTTCCAGGTGGTGGTGACGAAAAAGAACGGCAGTACAAAAAACAGACTTTCCTGGTGGATCATCTGGGTGGCATAGCGCAGCAGCGGTTCGGGGATTTCGCGCTTGAAGACTTTGGTGAACAGTTGGGTAAAGCTGTTTTCCAGCATCAGCCACAGCCAGCTCACCAGCATGATCACTGCGATCCAGCTGGCCATGCCCTGCTGGCGGTCCACCAGGATGAAGCTGCTGACCCCCGATATGAAACCGCCGAGTGCGATCACCCCTGGGTAGCGCTTCATCAGTTCGAGGATGCGCTGGATGTAGTGAGTCAGGTTCGGCATTCGGCAGTCACAGTCTTCGTAGGAAAAAATCCCAGACAGAATAACGTCTTAGCCCTGGGTTGGGTGCCTCATTACAGGATCCGTTTGCGATAGCGGCGTATGCCGATCAACACAGTGGCGATCAGCCCCAGCACCCCGGCGCCGATCCAACTCAGCCCGTCGTAGCTCAGCAGCGGTTTCTCGATACGCCAGTAGCCTGGCTGCTTGAACGCTTCGCGCATGGCCTGGTTGGTCTGCTCCAGGCTGACGGCCTTGATGCGTTTGACCGGGTCGCTGAAGCGCCCGTTGTTGTAGTCGCCCGAAGCGCTCCAGTAGTAGTCGGCGAGGGCGCTGTTGCCCTGCACGGCCCAGGCCTGGCGAGCGATGGCGGCTTGTTTGAGGCGGGTGAATACCGTGGGGTCGAGCCCGTCCTTGAGCAATTGCGCCTTGAGGTCTTGCAGCACCTGTTCGGCTGCAGGGAGGCTATCGCGCTCGAGGTCGGCGTTCAGGCTCAGGAAACCGACACCACCGAGCACTTCGCGTTCGCTCCAGGGGCCGTAGGACAGCCCATGCTTGAGGCGCAGTTGGCGGTACAGCGCCCAATCCAGATAATCCTTGAGCAGGTCGTAGGTTTCATCATGCTGGTCGTCCAGTACCGGCTCGGGGAACAGCCAGTGCAGTTTGGCGCTGTCACCGACCCAGCCGTGGATCAGGTCGCGGTGGCTGGCGGCGGCGTGTTGGATTTCCGGCAGGGCCAGGTGCTCGGTCGGCTCGACCGGGTCAAGCGCGCCATAGGTGCGTTCCAGGTAGGCCGGCAGCAGCTTGTCGAGGTCGCCGACGATGATCAGGGTCATGTTGTTGGGGGCGTACCAATTTTTGCGCAGTTGCTCCAGCTGGTTGCGAGTCAGTTGGCCAACCTCGGCGCGTTCGGCACATTTGAGCCCCAGTTCGACGGCCAATTGGTTGCTGGCGGTGTGGCCCAGGTCCTGGCGGTCCAGCAGGCGTTGCAGGTGCGAGTAGTGACCGCCGTCCTCGCGTTCGACGACTTGCTTGGCGGCTTTGATATTGGCGTCGGTCAGCGTGGTGCGGGTGATGATGGCGAGCAGCAGGTCCAGCACCTTGCGCTGGTTTTGCGCGGGGGCTTCGATCACGAAGGTGGTGTCGGCGTTGCTGGTGTAGGCGTTCCACTCGCCGCCCAGGGCTTGCATGCGGTCTTCCAGATCGCCTTCGCCGCCTCCGTCGATGCCACTGAACAGCAGGTGTTCGAGCAGGTGCGGCAGTTCCTTGTCCTCGCAGCTGAAGTCATCCAGGCCCACGCCCACCACCAGGCGAATGGCCACGTGCCCACGTTCGGTGCCCGGTTTGAGCAGCAACTGCAGGCCGTTGGGCAAGGTGTAGCCCTCGACCTGCAGGCGATCAAAGGCAAAGGCGTGTGCAGAGCCCATGAGCAGGCAAGCGAATAACAGGCGACGCATAACAAGCTTCCTGGCGAGTGAGGTCAGTTTTAACTGACTTCACGGGCCACCGTACGTTCAGGGCGAATGTGTGATGTCGGCAATATCTTCGGTGGAAAGTGCGCCGGTGTCGGAGGTTTCCAAGACGACATAGGCACTGCTGCAAAACAATGAGTTCAAGCGCTTCATGTCGGCAATCAGTTCCAGATGCAAGGAACTGGTCTCCAGGCTCTGTACGATCTTGCGCTGCAAGCGGCTGACGTGAGCGTGTGCCAGGCGGCGTTCCTGGGCGCGGAAGCGGCGCTTTTCGCGCAGCAGTTGACGAGCGCTTTCCGGGTCGGCACTGAGGAACACCGACAGGCCCAGGCGCAGGTTGGCGATCAGTTGGCTGTGCAGGCCGGTGAGTTCTTCCAGGCCCACTTCAGAGAATTGGCGGCGCTGGGAGGTTTTTTGCTGTTGGACTTTGCGCAGCATGCGTTCGATCAGGTCGCCAGCCAGTTTCAGGTTGATCGACAGTTCGATGATTTCTGCCCAGCGGCGGCTGTCCTGTTCGCTGAGGTCTTCGCGGGGCATTTGCGCCAGGTAGAGCTTGATCGCGCTGTAGAGCGACTCGACGTCGTCGCTGAGGCTGCGCATTTCCTGGGTGATGGCCGTCTGTTTTCCGCGCAATACTTCACGCATGGCGGTCAGCATGTTGTCGATCAGGTCGCCCAGGCGCAAGGTTTCCCGCGCGGCGTTGGCCAGTGCCAGGCTCGGCGTGCTCAGCGCCGCGAGGTCGAGGTGGCGTGGCTTGGCCTTGCCGTTGGCCTCTTCACGTTCGGGCAGCAGCCAGGCACATAGCCGGGCCATCGGGCCGATGGTCGGCAACAGGATCAGGCAGCGGCTGACGTTGTAGAGCAGGTGGAAGGTGATGACCATGCCTTGGGCGCTGTAGTCCAGGCCGTCCATCCAGCGTACGAGCGGGTCGAGCACCGGGATGATCAGCAGCAGGCCAATCAGTTTGTAGAGCAGGCTGCCCAGGGCCACTTGGCGGCCGGCGGCGTTCTGCATGCTGGTGCTGAGGAAGGCCAGCACGCCACTGCCAATGTTGGCGCCAATCACCAGGCCGATCGCCACGTGCAAGCCGATGACCCCGGCGCCGGCCAGGGTAGCGGTCAGCAGTACAGCGGCGAGGCTGGAATAGGAAATCATCGCGAACAAGGCGCCGACCAAGGCGTCGAGCAGGATGTCGCCGGTCAGCGAGGCAAACAGCACCTTCACGCCTTGCGCATGGGTAATGGGCCCGGCGGCTTCGACGATCAGTTGCAGTGCGAGGATGATCAGCCCGAGGCCGATTCCGACCCGGCCCAACTGCCCTGCCCGCGTCTGTTTGCGCGACAGGAAGAAAATCACCCCAAGAAAAATCAGCAGCGGCGACAGCCAGGACAGGTCAAACGTCAGCACCCGCGCCATCAGTGCGGTACCGACGTCGGCACCGAGCATGGTCGCCAGGGCGGGCATCAGCCCCATCAGCCCTTGGCCGACGAACGAAGTCACCAGCATCGCCGTGGCGTTGCTGCTTTGCACCATGGCCGTCACCAGAATACCGGCGACAAATGCCAGCCAGCGCTTGGACATGTTCTGTCCGATGACTTGGCGCAAGTTGGAACCGTAGACCCGCAGGATGCCGGTACGGACAATGTGCGTGCCCCAGATCAAGAGGGTCACGGCGGAAAGCAGATTGAGCAAGGTCAGCATGCTCGGCCCCCCGTGTGGGTGTGCTCCAACAGGAGCTAAGGAGAATTGCCGCGTGCCGTTCTACGTCTTGTACTTAAGCTGTAGTTGGCGAATGGGCTCTGCGCCAGCATCGCATAGCTAAAGTGGGGATTGAAACAAAACTGTCATGAATTCAGCTTTTTGCAGATGAAAAAATGGGGCGCGAACGCCCCATTTCGGCAACGGATCAATGTTATTGACCCGGAATGTCCTTGCGCAGTTTCACAGGGTCCTGCTGTTTCTTCTTTTTCGCGATGGCTGTGCGCATCTTGATATTCACCGCTTCCACCGCCAGCGAGAACGCCATGGCGAAGTAGACGTAGCCTTTTGGCACATGCACGTCGAAGGCTTCGGCGATCAGCACGGTACCGACCACCAGCAGGAACGACAGCGCCAGCATCTTCAGCGATGGGTGCTTGTCGATGAAATCGCTGATGGTGCCGGCTGCCAGCATCATCACCAGTACCGCAACGATGATCGCTGCGACCATGACCGGCACATGGGAGACCATGCCGACCGCGGTGATCACCGAGTCCAGCGAGAACACGATGTCGATGATCGCGATCTGGATGATGGTGTAGATGAACTTGCCACCGGCGCCCTTTGGCTCGTCGTGGGTTTCGTCTTCACCTTCCAAGGCGTGGTACATCTCCTGGGAGCTTTTCCACAGCAGGAACAGGCCACCGAAGAACAGGATCAGGTCGCGACCGGAGATGCCTTGGCCGAAGACCACGAACAGATCGTCGGTCAGGCGCATGACCCAGGTGATCGACAGCAGCAGCAGGATGCGGGTGACCATGGCCAGGGCCAGGCCGAAAATCCGGGTGCGCGCCTGCATATGCTTGGGCATGCGGCTGACCAGGATCGAAATCATGATGATGTTATCGATGCCCAGGACGATCTCGAGGGCCGTCAGGGTGAAGAAGGCAATCCAGATTTCCGGATTGGTCAGCCATTCCATGTGTATTCCTTTGAGCAAATGTTAAACCGCGCAAGCTGCAGCGCCGCGCGGTGAGTGGGTCGGTACGATTATAGAGTGCTGAACAGCGGAAAAATCCCCATCAGCAATGCGGCGAACATTATGCACAGGCATACCAGCACTGCCCACTTGAGGGTGAAGCGTTGGTGATCGCCGAATTCAATGCCGGCCAGGGCCACCAACAGATAGGTCGAGGGTACCAGTGGGCTGAGCAAGTGCACGGGTTGGCCAACGATGGAGGCGCGGGCCATTTCCACCGCGGTAATGCCGTAGTGGCTGGCCGCTTCGGCCAGGACCGGCAGTACGCCGTAGTAGAACGCATCGTTGGACATGAAGAAGGTGAACGGCATGCTCACCAACGCGGTGATTACCGCCAGGTACGGGCCCAGGGCTTCAGGGATGACCGCCAGCAGGCTCTTGGACATGGCGTCGACCATGCCGGTGCCCGACAGGATGCCGGTGAAGATACCCGCGGCGAAGATCAACCCCACCACGGCCAATACGCTGCCGGCGTGGGCGGCGACACGGTCTTTCTGCTGTTGCAGGCACGGGTAGTTGACGATCATCGCGATACTGAACGCCACCATGAACAGCACGGGAAGCGGCAACAGGCCGGCAATCAGGGTGCCCATCAGGGCCAGGGTCAGGGCGCCGTTGAACCAGATCAGCTTGGGACGGCGGGCGTCCGGGAATTGCGACACGCTGATCTCACTGTGGTCGATCTCGTCGCCTTGCAGGTGCAGTTCACCCAACCGCGCACGTTCACGCTTGCCGTACATGTAGGCAATCACCAGGATCGCCACCACGCCAGCGGCCATGGCTGGGATCATCGGTACGAAGATGTCCGACGGGTCCACATGCAGCGCACTGGCTGCACGGGCGGTCGGGCCACCCCAGGGGGTCATGTTCATCACGCCGCCGGCGAGGATGATCAGCCCGGCCATGATCCGCGGGCTCATGCCGATGCGCTGGTACAGCGGCAGCATGGCGGCCACGCAGATCATGTAGGTGGTAGCGCCGTCACCGTCGAGGGACACCACCAGGGCCAGCACGGCGGTGCCGACCGAGACTTTCAGCGGGTCGCCCTTGACCATCTTGAGGATCTTGCGCACGGCCGGGTCGAACAGGCCGGAGTCGATCATCAGGGCAAAGTAGAGAATGGCGAACATCAGCATGACGCCGGTCGGCGCGAGCTTGGTGATGCCTTCGAGCATCATCGGGCCGATCTTCGGTGCGAACCCCCCGAACAGCGCGAACAGGATGGGCACGATGATCAAGGCGATGAGCGCGGACAGGCGCTTGGTCATGATCAGGAACATGAACGTGATGACCATGGCAAAGCCAAGGAAAGTCAGCATAGGAATACTCCAGGCGTAGCGCGACTAGGGAATGGCGAACCGGGTGGTTCAGCGCAGAACGAAAGGCACGAGGCGTACGGGTGGAGGGGGGACGAACAGGTGGGTACGGGCGGACATCGGGAATCACCATTGTTGTTGTTAACAGCCGGTCTGTTGCCGGCAGTGGGGGGCGATCCTAGACGCGTAAGCTTTCAACCAGCTTTCGCTGGGCAAACGGAGGGTGGTGGGAAGACGCACGGTCTTCAGGGATACACAGGTCAAATGTGGGAGAGGGTTGGCTCCCACATTTGGAATACGTTTATCTCGGGCATTTCAGGGCAGTTCGAGCCCGCCGGCCGCCTTGTGCAGTGCCCGCAAATGCTCGCCCACTTGCTTGAGGTTGGCTTCACACGCAGCAATCTCAGCGGCACGGGAGGGCTCCAGCAGCGCCCTCACCTCTTTATCCAGCTCGCCGGTGAGGGATTGCAATTGCTTCTGGCGCTCGGCGCTTTCTGATTCGAGGCGTTTGGATTCCGACGGTTGCGGCAAGCCGTAGCCACCGCTGCCCAGCAGTTCCGCCGGACGGCTGAGGAAGCCGCTGTTGGCGAGGATCTGTTGCAGCGTGGCGTTGGCTTTCTCCATGCCGCCATTTTTCAGCTCACGAGCGCCGAGGTAGCGCTGCTTGACCTCATCCTGGGCCAGCATCAATTGCTTGCGAAAGCTCGCCTGTTCCAGCAACAGCAGCGCGGCGCTGGTGCGCAGGTCGGCCTGGCCGAACCATTGCCGGCGCTCGGCCGCGCTCAGGGATAACCAATCTTCAACCTGGGTCTGCTTGATCGGCAGGTGTTTGCGCAGTACATCGAACATCGCCTGGTAGCGTTCGCGGAACGAGTCGAAGTGGTAGCCCAGGCGTAACGCCTCGCGTTTGTCCTTCAGTACGCTGGTGTCCGCCAGGCCGCGTGCCTGCAGGACTTCGAGCAGGCCGTTGGGGGTGATGTTGTCGAGCCCGGTCAGCTGCGGATTGGCGCTGCCGCTGCGCAACAGTTTCAGGCTTTCCACCGCACAGTTGTTAGAGATGAAAAAGTAATTGCCGTCGTAGCTCCAATGCATCTCGGCGGCATGCTCAACGGTGTCGTTGATTTCCTGGCGCGTGAGTTTCAACGGCACCGAGGCCAGGCCGCGCAGCTCGGTCTTGGTGTATTCGTCGATCACCTGGGACAGTGGCAGGACGAACAACCGTGACGGGTACTTGCCCACCAGGCCATCCCAGCTCGACAGCTGCACATCGCCGACGAAGGCGCGGTAGGACAACACCAGGTGCTGGTCCAGGTCCAGCCTGCAATCCGGGCCACGGGGGCGCCCGGGCGCGCAGATCACCAGGCGCAACATGCTGTGGCCCCAGCGGCTCACCAGGTTCTGGTTGGCTTCGGCCAGCAGGTAGTCGATCTCATACACTCGCTCCGGATCGACCTGGCCCAGGGGCGTCTTGGCGAAATCGTTACCGGCGTTGAGGAAGGCGTAAGTGCTTGCGCAGGTGTCCTGTGCCGGTGGTGCCCAGCCGAAGTGTTGCTGGTAATAGCGAAACAATGACGGGCGACGGCAGGCGTAGCTTGGGTCGAGGAGAAAGTACTCCATGTTGACCGCAACGAACTCCAGCGGGCTGGTGGTTTCGTAGATATCCGGGCTGCGCGCGACCTGGTGGTTGTGCTGTTCACGCTCGCCGCGGCGGCCGACGTATTGCGGCCAGCCGGCGAGGTCCAGCAGGCGCGGGTCGTCACTGAGGGTGAAACGGCGATCGTTCTGGCCACGGCATTGGTCAGGCAGGCCGATCAAGCCGGTGATGTTGTTCTGGCGGCTGCAACGCTGGATCAGTGTGCGTTCGTCTTTGGACCAGAGGCGCGCACGGTCATAGATGTGGGTCAGTTCATGCAGCACGGTGGCGAGCATTTCCCGGCGCACGGTGCCGTGGGGGCGGTTGGTCTTCTGGGTGGCGGCGCTGCCGTCGGTCAGGCTGGCGAGAAGGTTGCGGTTGAGGTCCAGCTCGGACACCAGGGAAGCCTGGCCATAGGCGTTCCCGGGCATTTGGTCGGTCCAGCCGACATCGATGCGCCGGTCCAGCTGTTCGATGAAGCGCGGCGGCAAGGAGCGCATCGCCTCATCAAGCAATGCCTGGCTGGCCTGCTGTTCAGCCGGGCTCAAGCCATCGGTCTTGAGCCGCAGTTGCAGGCTGGCCTGGGCGGTGCTGGCACACAGCAGCACAACCCCGGCCAGGAGCCAGGCGTTAATGCGCCTCACAGAGCGAGAATGGCTTCGGCGAGGGTCTGGTCACTGGCGTCGCGGGCTTCCGGTACGCGGGTCCGCAGGGTGTCAAAGGCGGCTTCCAACTGTGCACCGCGAATTTCGCCATTGGTGGCGACGAAGCTGGCGGCATCATCGTGGGCTTCGCGCACGATTTTGGAGTCGCGGATGGAGGTGGTGGTGTCCGAGGTGAAATCAATGGTGCGGCCAGAGGCGCGAACAATGATGTTACTGGTGGCCACCAAGGTATGCGCCTGGGCAACGTCTGCCAACAACAGCAGGCCAAGGGTGGCGGCGATCAGCGGGCTACGCATGGAATGACTCCGAAATACAAAGATGATTATTGGACGAGAATTGCTTGCGCCAGTTCAAGGTCGCTGGCGTTAAGTTTTGGCTGGGTACGGCGCAGATAATCCAGCGCTGACTCCAGTCGGGCCCCCCGCCATTGGCCGTCGGTGGCAATGAGTGCGGCAGCGTCATCCTGGGCGGCCATTATCAGCTTCCTGTCAAACGGCGCGGAGGTCACCTTGCTGGTGGCGTACGCGCTCACGACGGTACTCTGGGTGGTCAGGTCAAAGGCCGAAGCCGTCGACGACCAGCAGGCCGAAAACAACACAGGAACAATCAACAGGCGGAATGAAAAAGCCATGGGACTCGACAACTGAAAGCGAGCGCCAAGGCTAGCGCAATGCCCGGGCGAGAGCCAGTCCGATGGCATTCAGGGAGCGGCGCTCGCTCCCTGCGTGCTGCGACTTAGATGGCCAGGATAGCCTGGGCCAGTTGTGCGTCAGTCGCGGCGTTCAGTTGTGGCGCTTGTTGGCGGATCTGGGCCAGGGCGCTTTCCAGCTTCACCCCACGAATGGCGCCTTCGCTGGCGACAAAGCTGGCGGCGTCGTCACGGGAGGCGCGCACGACTTTGTTGTCACGCAGCGATGAAGTGGCATCGGAGCTGGCGTCGGAGGTGGCTTTCAGTGCGCCAACGATGGAGTCGGTGGTCACAATGAAACTGCTCGCATTGGCATTGGCAGCCAATACCAACAGGGCGGCAGCACTCAGCAGGCGAAGACGGGACATGGGGGACTCCTGTAGATAAATGGAAAAAGCGGCGCAGAGTGGCCACATGTGAAACGGGCACTGTCGTTGCTATTGAGCATCAGACGCCCGTTCTACAAGGTTCGCCACGTGGTGAGTGGATATTAAGCCGCCGCTTGTCCGTTCGGAAAGCCTCTTGACCGTCTAGTCACGCCAGAACGGTTTGGCCAGCTCTGCCATTCGGTCGGCGTGGCTGATGCCGGCATCCGACAGTTCCCGGGGATCGAGTTGTGCCAGCTGGCGCCGCTCATAGTGACGTCGTACCCACCTGGCGAATGCTGAAGCAGTAAGGATAAGCAGCCGTTTGCTGGACGAAGGACGGAGGTTCATGACGGGGCTTCCATGATTGCTGAAGCACCATGGTGTGCGAGTCCCCGCTGCCGAAACAGGTACACCGGAGTTAAATTGTACTGCTTAATTATTGTTTTATTTAAACTGTACCGGTTGAGATGAAAGGCTTCTGTTCGGCGATCAAAAAAGCCAGGCCCCAGATACAACAAAGCCCGCCTCCGGTTACCCGGGGCGGGCTTTGTTTTGACAAATCAGGTTGCTGGCAGTGGACCCGTCAGGTCAGGGCCAGCGAGCGCCAATCAGCGCCAGAACGGCTTGCTCAGCTCTTCGTAGCGTTGAGCTTCGCTGATACCGGCGTCAGCCAGCAGACGCGAATCCAGGCGAGCCAATTGATGGCGGCTGGAGATGCGGCGCTGCCACAGCATCAGGTTGGCGAGAACGCGCAGAGGCAGGGAAGCCTGGGTGTTTACAGCTTTTTCTTCGAAGAACAGATCGGAACTGAGTGTACGTTCCATGATGACATCCTTCCGCTTGTGGCGGGATTAGGTAGTGGTTTAACTGATGCCAATGATCCTCCTCCGACACAAGACTCTCTAGATACAGTTCACCTGTATTGTGAGGGGCCAGTTAACTGTTTATAGCGGCTGTACTGTACGGAAATGGAGCAACTGTACCTGTCCGCACTGAAATAGTGCGAAATAGGTGTTTTCGATGAAGGGTGTGGGATATTTCGGTAGGAAATGACCGGTACAGCAGTACAGTTTTTTGCAAAAAGCTCAGTCAGACAGCCGAGCTGATGAAACTGTGTTTGCATCAGCTCGGATCTGTACCAATCACGCCTTGAGCATATGCCCGGTTTCTTCCAGATTGATGTGCCAGCTCAGTGCTTCGCGCAGGATGTGCGGGGTGTGCCCGCCTATGGCGCAGGCCGATTCGAAGTAGCTGTTCAGCGCATCGCGGTAAGCCGGATGTACGCAGTTGTCGATGATGACCCGTGCACGCTCCCGTGGCGCCAGGCCACGCAGGTCAGCCAGGCCTATCTCGGTCACCAGGATGTCGACGTCATGTTCGGTGTGGTCCACATGGCTGACCATCGGCACCACGCTGGAAATCGCACCGGCCTTGGCAATCGACTTGGTGACGAAGATCGCCAGGTGCGCGTTGCGCGCGAAGTCACCCGAGCCGCCAATCCCGTTCATCATTCGCGTACCGCACACGTGGGTAGAGTTGACGTTGCCGTAGATGTCGAACTCCAGCGCGGTGTTGATGGCGATGATACCCAGCCGGCGAACTACTTCCGGGTGGTTGGAGATTTCCTGCGGGCGTAGTACCAGCTTGTCCTTGTAGTGTTCCAGGTTGCCGAACACGTTGGCGTTGCGCCGTTCCGACAAGGTGATCGAGCTGCCGGAGGCGAAGCTCAGCTTGCCCGCGTCAATCAGGTCGAACGTCGAGTCCTGCAGGACTTCCGAGTACATGGTCAGGTCTTCGAACGGCGATTCGATCAAGCCGCACATCACCGCGTTGGCGATGTTGCCGATGCCGGCCTGCAACGGGCCGAGCTTGTTGGTCATGCGTCCGGCGTCCACTTCCTGCTTGAGGAAGTTGATCAGGTGATTGGCGATCCCTTGGGTGTCGTTGTCCGGTGGTGTCACGGTCGAGGCGGAATCGGCCTTGTTGGTGATCACGATGGCGACGATCTTCTCCGGTGGGATCGGGATCGCGGTGCTGCCAATGCGATCGTCGACGTTCACCAGCGGGATCGGTGTGCGGGTTGGCCGATAGGTCGGGATATAGATGTCGTGCAGCCCTTCCAGGTTCGGATTGTGCGCCAGGTTGATCTCGACGATGACCTGCTTGGCGAAAATTGCGAAGCTGGCCGAGTTACCCACGGAGGTGGTGGGCACGATATGGCCTTGTTCCGTGATCGCAACGGCTTCGATCACGGCAATGTCGGGCAGCTTGAGTTGGTTGTTGCGCAGTTGCTCGACGGTCTCTGACAGGTGCTGGTCAATGAACATCACCTCGCCGGCGTTGATGGCCTTGCGCAAGGTGCTGTCGACCTGGAACGGCATGCGCCGGGACAGCACGCCGGCCTCGGTCAGTTGCTTGTCCAGGTCGTTGCCCAGGCTGGCACCGGTCATCAACGTGATTTTCAGAGGCGAAGTCTTGGCGCGTTCGGCCAGGGCGTGGGGAACGGCCTTGGCTTCACCGGCACGGGTGAAGCCGCTCATGCCGACGGTCATGCCGTCCTCGATCAGTGCGGCGGCGTCTGCCGCGCTCATGACCTTGTTCAACAGCGAAGGCAAGCGGATACGATCACGGTACATGGATTGTTATCTCGGGCTACGGGAGGCAAGGTGCGCAGTTTAGTGATTTCAAACAATTTCGGCCCGCTACCATGGTCGAATGCCGGGTGCCGATTTAGAGCCTTTTGTCGGGTTTCATGCAGCAATAAAAAACCCTAGCCTACTGGAGGCCAGGGTTTCAGGTATTGCGCTGGCGCAGTGTTATTCGACAGCTTTGACCATGTCTTCGATGACTTTCTTGGCATCACCAAAGACCATCATGGTCTTGTCCAGGTAGAACAACTCGTTGTCCAGGCCGGCATAGCCGCTGGCCATGGAGCGCTTGTTGACGATGATGGTCTTGGCCTTGAACGCTTCCAGAATCGGCATGCCGGCGATCGGCGAGTTCGGATCGTTCTTGGCGGCCGGGTTGACCACATCGTTGGCGCCCAGCACCAGCACCACGTCGGCCTGGCCAAACTCGGAGTTGATGTCTTCCATCTCGAACACTTGGTCGTAAGGCACTTCGGCCTCGGCCAGCAACACGTTCATATGCCCAGGCATACGCCCTGCCACCGGGTGGATCGCGTACTTCACGGTCACGCCGCGGTGGGTGAGTTTTTCTGTCAGCTCTTTAAGCGCGTGTTGTGCCCGTGCCACTGCCAAGCCATAGCCCGGCACGATGATCACCGTGTCGGCGTTGGTCAGCAGGAAGGTGGCATCGTCTGCCGAGCCGGACTTCACCGGGCGTGCTTCTTTAGAGCCTGCCGCCGCGCCAGCATCCGGCGTGTTGCCGAAACCGCCGAGCAGTACATTAAAGAAGGAGCGATTCATCGCCTTGCACATGATGTACGAGAGGATCGCACCGCTCGAACCCACCAGCGAGCCGGCGATGATCAGCATCGAATTGTTCAGCGAGAAGCCGATCCCCGCCGCTGCCCAGCCGGAGTAGCTGTTGAGCATCGAAACGACGACCGGCATGTCGGCGCCACCAATCGGGATGATGATCAGCACGCCGAGCACGAACGCCAGGGCCAGCATCAGCGCAAAGGCGGTGAGGTTGCCGGTGAGCATGAAGGCCAGGCCCAGGCCCAGTGTGGCAAGGCCCAGCACCAGGTTAAGTTTGTGCTGGCCGCCGAACTGTACCGGTGCGCCTTGGAAGAGACGGAACTTGTACTTGCCCGAGAGTTTGCCGAATGCGATCACCGAACCGGAGAAGGTGATTGCACCAATCGCCGCGCCGAGAAACAGCTCCAGGCGATTACCGGCAGGGATCGAGTCGCCCAGGTGTTTGACGATACCCAGGGATTGCGGCTCGACCACGGCGGCAATGGCGATAAACACCGCTGCCAGGCCGATCATGCTGTGCATGAACGCCACGAGTTCCGGCATCTTGGTCATTTCGACGCGCTTGGCCATGATCGAACCGGCGGTGCCGCCGATCAGCAGGCCGACAATCACATAGCCGATGCCCGCGGTGGCGAGTTCTGCGCCGAGCTTATAGATGAGGCCCACGGTGGTGAGTACCGCCAGCGCCATGCCGAGCATGCCGAACAGGTTGCCGCGTCGCGATGTGGTGGGGTGCGACAGGCCCTTGAGGGCCTGGATAAAGCAGATAGACGCGATCAAGTAGAGCGTCGTAACCAGATTCATGCTCATTACTTAGGCGCCTCTTCTTTTGCTTTCGGGGCTTTCTTCTTGAACATCTCGAGCATCCTGCGAGTCACCAGGAAACCGCCGAACACGTTCACTGCTGCCAGGGCCACGGCCAGGGTGCCCATGGTCTTGCCCAGCGGGGTCACGGTGAGCGCAGCGGCGAGCATGGCGCCGACAATCACGATCGCCGAGATGGCGTTGGTCACGGCCATCAATGGCGTGTGCAGTGCGGGGGTAACGTTCCAGACCACGTGATAACCGACATAAATCGCCAGCACAAAGATGATCAGGTTGTAGATACCGGGGGAGATAAGCTCTTCCATCGTCTGAATCCCTGCTTAGGCGTTTTTGCGGATGACTTGGCCGTCGCGGCACATCAGGCACGCGGCGACGATGTCGTCTTCGAGGTTGATTTCAAACTGCCCTTCCTTGTTGAAGACCAGCTTCAGGAAGTCCAGCAGGTTGCGCGCGTACAAGGCCGATGCGTCGGCGGCAACGGCGCCCGCCAGGTTGGTCGGGCCGCAGATGATCACGCCGTTTTCGACCACTACCTGGTCAGCGACGGTCAGTGGGCAGTTGCCACCCTGGGCGGCGGCGAGGTCAATGACCACCGAGCCGGGCTTCATCTGCGCGACGGTGTCGGCACTGAGCAAGGTCGGTGCCTTGCGTCCAGGGATCAGCGCGGTGGTGATAACGATGTCGGCTTGCTTGGCGCGTTCGTGCACGGCCACGGCCTGGCGTTGCATCCAGCTGGTTGGCATTGGGCGCGCATAGCCGCCGACACCCACGGCGCATTCACGCTCTTCGTCAGTTTCGTAGGGCACGTCGACGAACTTGGCGCCGAGGGATTCGATCTGCTCTTTGACGGCGGGACGCACGTCGGACGCTTCGATCACGGCACCCAGGCGTTTTGCCGTGGCGATGGCCTGAAGGCCGGCAACGCCGGCACCGAGGATCAGCACGCGTGCGGCTTTCACAGTACCTGCAGCGGTCATCAGCATCGGCATAAAGCGTGGGTAGTGATGGGCGGCGAGCAACACAGCCTTGTAACCGGCGATGTTGGCCTGCGACGACAGCACGTCGAGGCTTTGGGCGCGCGAGGTGCGCGGCGCGGCTTCGAGCGCGAAGGCAGTAATGCCGTGTTCGGCCAGCTTGGTGATGATTTCGTTGCTGAACGGATTGAGCATGCCCACCAGTACGGTACCGCTTTTGATCAGCGACAGTTCGCTGTCGCTGGGGGCGACCACCTTGAGAATCAGCTCGGCGCCAAACGCGTCGCCGGCACTGCCAATGGTCGCGCCTGCCGTTTCATAGGCACTGTCGACGATGCTGGCCTTGACACCTGCGCCGCTTTGTACAGTGACCTTATGGCCCTGGCCGATCAGCTTCTTGATGGTTTCCGGGGTGGCAGCCACCCGTGTTTCACCGGTCTGGGTTTCGAGAGGAACACCAATGTGCACGTCAAATCTCCTGCATGATCTTTTTGCTTTTGATCTTTTTGTAAAAAGGCCAGTGCACCGTGGGTGGCGCATCTGGGGCGGCCGATCAGCACGATCCCGCTGAAATGACAGCGGGGCGCGGCATTTTGCAGGCGAACTTTACGGCCATCAAGGGATTATGACGGGTGACGAAAAATTAACTACAAGTCACCCTGTGACTGATTGTCGCAACACTTTGAAATAACCTCTTTAAATACAGGTATTTAAAGGTGTTAAGGCAATTTTTGAGGTTTTTGTCATCGTCCCGGTGAATAGTCGAGCATTGGCCGAAGATAGTTGCTCAAAGCCAGCAACGTCATGGCTTTGAGTCATGTTTCTGGAGGACAAGTACAGTCTGTTAAAAAGCGACATATACGTATATCTGTAGGATATAAAAATAGCTGACTACAAGGTCAGCAAATTAACTATGGCCTTCAAATGCTGGGGATGTAGCGCTGTGATTGGTCCACGAGCCAGTCTCTGAACGCATGCAGTGAGGCGGACTCAACTTTTCTCTCTGGAATCATCAGGTAGTACGCCTTGGAGCTGCTCAGTGCGTTGGGGCTTGCGATGACCAATTGGTGTTCGTCGAGCTCTCGTTGGATCAGGAAAGGTGGGATCAGCGCGATGCCCATGTCATGCATGGCCGCCTGGGACAACATCGAGAATAGCTCGTATCTCGGGCCTGTCATGTCGCGGGGGATGTTCAACTGTTGGGCGTTGAACCACTGGCGCCAGGCGTAGGGGCGAGTCGTCTGCTGCAGCAGTGGCAGCTCGGCAATTTCCTGGGGGCTGAAGTGCGTACGGGTTCTTAATAGCCTGGGGCTGCATACTGGGACAGGATTCTCGCCCATCAACCTGTGGGATTCGGTACCAGACCAGTCGGCATCGCCGAAGTAGATCGCAGCATCGAATTCTGTGTCGGCAAACAGAAAGGGGCGCGTGCGGTTGGTGAGGTTCACCGTCACTTCGGGATGTTGGCGTTGAAAGTCCTTGAGGCGAGGGATCAACCATTGAGTCCCAAAGGTCGGGACCACTGCCAGTTCGATGACGTTTGCCCCCTGCTGCCCCATCACGGACAGCGTATCGCGTTCCACTGCGTCCAATTGCGTCGCGACTCGACGACTGTAGGAGAGCCCCGCTTCCGTCAGTTTGACGCCTCGCCGAGAGCGTCGAAACAGCTCGACACTTAAAAACTCCTCAAGACTGGCGATCTGTCGGCAGATAGCGCCCTGGGTGATGGAAAGTTCTTGCGCCGCCTTGGTAAAGCTCTCGTGGCGGGCTGCCGCTTCAAAACTGACAAGGGCAGTGGTGCTGGGGATTTTTCTACGCATGTACCTTGTACTCACTTATAAAGCGCGTATGCGCCCTTCTCGGTCTTTTCGAAGTGAGAAATTAGCACAACCCTATGCGGAAACCTCGTTTGCCCTCTGCGGCCGTCCGGCCTAGGCTCCTTGCACGACTACTGACTTTCTCTGCGAGGACTTATTCATGGCTGGCAAGGCAAGCTTCAACTGGATCGATCCACTGCTGCTGGATCAACAGCTCACCGAGGAAGAACGCATGGTGCGCGACAGTGCGCAGCAATTTGCCCAGGACAAATTGGCGCCGCGCGTACTCGAGGCCTTCCGCCATGAAAAAACCGACCCCGCGATCTTTCGTGAGATGGGCGAAACCGGCTTGCTCGGCGCAATGATTCCAGAGCAGTACGGTGGCAGTGGCTTGAACTACGTCAGCTACGGGTTGATCGCTCGCGAAGTGGAGCGTGTCGACTCCGGCTATCGCTCGATGATGAGTGTGCAATCGTCACTGGTCATGGTGCCGATCAACGAATTCGGTACAGAAGCGCAAAAACAGAAATACCTGCCGAAGTTGGCCTCTGGTGAATGGATCGGTTGCTTCGGTCTGACAGAGCCCAACCACGGTTCCGACCCGGGCGCGATGATTACACGTGCGCGCAAGGTGGATGGTGGCTACAGCCTGACGGGCGCCAAGATGTGGATCACCAACAGCCCGATCGCCGATGTGTTCGTGGTGTGGGGCAAGGATGATGCGGGGGATATCCGCGGTTTTGTCCTGGAGAAAGGCTGGAAGGGCCTGAGCGCTCCTGCGATTCATGGCAAGGTCGGACTTCGTGCGTCCATTACTGGCGAGATCGTGATGGACAACGTGTTTGTGCCTGAAGAGAACATCTTCCCCGATGTGCGTGGGTTGAAAGGGCCTTTCACTTGCCTGAACTCGGCGCGGTACGGCATCTCCTGGGGGGCCTTGGGCGCGGCCGAGTTCTGTTGGCACACCGCTCGCCAGTACACCCTTGATCGTCACCAGTTCGGTCGTCCGTTGGCGGCGACCCAGTTGATCCAGAAGAAGCTGGCTGACATGCAGACCGAGATCACTTTGGCCCTGCAAGGTTGCCTGCGCCTGGGCCGTATGAAGGATGAGGGCACGGCGGCGGTGGAGATCACATCGATCATGAAGCGCAACTCGTGCGGCAAGTCCCTGGACATCGCGCGCATGGCTCGGGACATGCTGGGTGGCAATGGGATCTCCGATGAGTTTGGTGTGGCGCGTCATTTGGTCAACCTGGAGGTGGTGAACACTTACGAAGGTACCCATGATGTGCACGCCTTGATTCTTGGGCGTGCGCAAACCGGCCTTCAGGCGTTCTATTAATAGGAGCATGGGCATGGGCGCGCTTTCGCACCTGCGGGTACTGGATTTATCGCGAGTCCTGGCGGGCCCTTGGTCCGGGCAGATTCTTGCGGACCTTGGGGCTGAGGTTATCAAGGTTGAGCGGCCGGGTAGTGGCGACGACACGCGGGCCTGGGGGCCGCCCTTCCTTAAGGATGCGTATGGCGAGAACACCAGTGAAGCTGCGTATTACCTCTCGGCTAACCGTAATAAGGAGTCGGTGACTATCGACTTCACGCAGCCGGAGGGGCAGAAGCTGGTACGTGACCTCGCAGCCAAGTCCGATATCCTGATCGAGAACTTCAAGGTGGGTGGTCTGGCGGCTTATGGCCTGGACTATGAGTCGCTCAAGGAGATCAATCCTGAATTGATCTATTGCTCGATCACGGGCTTTGGTCAAACAGGGCCCTATGCGGCTCGGGCTGGTTATGACTTCATGATTCAGGGGCTGGGCGGGCTGATGAGTCTTACCGGTCGGCCAGAAGGCGATGAAGGTGCCGGGCCAGTGAAGGTTGGCGTCGCGCTGACCGACATCCTGACAGGGCTTTACTCGACCGTGGCGATCCTGGCAGCGCTTGCTCATCGGGATCACGACGGCGGTGGCCAGCATATCGATATGGCGCTGCTTGACGTGCAGGTGGCTTGCTTGGCCAATCAGGCGATGAATTACCTGACGACGGGAGTGTCACCCAAGCGCCTGGGCAATGCGCATCCGAATATCGTGCCTTATCAGGATTTCCCAACGGCAGATGGTGACTTCATCCTGACCGTGGGTAACGACGGACAGTTTCGCAAGTTTGCTGAAGTCGCCGGGCAACCGCAGTGGGCGAATGACCCGCGGTTTGCCACTAATCAGGCACGGGTTGCCAACCGCGCGACGCTGATCCCGCTGATTCGCCAGGCGACGGTCTTCAAGACGACGAGTGAGTGGGTATTGCAACTCGAACGGGTGGGGGTTCCGTGTGGGCCAATCAATGATCTGGCGCAGGTGTTTGCTGATCCGCAGGTCAAGGCGCGTGGTTTGGCGATGGCGTTGCCCCATGCGCTGGCAGGGAGTGTGCCTCAGGTTGCCAATCCGATCCGACTCTCCAAGACACCTGTGGAATATCGCAGTGCGCCTCCACTGCTGGGGGAGCATACAGTTCAGGTACTCCAGGAGGTACTGGGATTGGGTCCGGCTAGCGTGGCTGCTTTAAGAGAGGCGGGGGTTATCTAAATAACGCTTCTTCTATATAGGAGCGCCCGGGTCCCATATAAAACAGTTTGGTGGTTTTTTAATCAATGTTAACTAATTGATAAGAAAGCAAAATAAAGGGTTGACGGCAGATTCTGGAAGTCTATAATTCGCCCCACTTCCGGCGCAGTCGAAACGGAAAACTCCTTGGTAAACAAAGAGTTACGCAAGATTCGACAACGCGGGGCAAGCCCGCTCGCCACAACAGCCCTGTCTGCCGGGGGGGCAGCGTTGAGCCTAAGTTGTGTAGATACCTATGCCCCGATGAGGCCTTACAGATCAACCCCCTTCCAACTGCCTCAACGCAGCCTTGCGCTCCCCCACCGGCAACTCGCCCAGCTTCTCCACCGCCGCATAGAACTTCAGCCAATCCCTGCCTTCCTGCCGAAACAACGCGGCAAACGCCGGCACCCATTGGTCATACAGCCCGAACGGCAACAACCGCGCGTTGTTCATGGGTTGGTTGATCCAGGCGTCATAACGCTTGTCGCCGCCCCACTGGCTGTCGCGCATGCGCTGGTAGTCACTGCGCAAGCGCTCAAATTCCGCCGCTTTGGCCCGCCTCATCAACGCAGCCGACAACGGCTGTGCGTACAAGGCCTCCAGGCGTTTGCGGGTATCAAGAATCAGGCGGATAAACTGATCGCGCTGTTGCAACGCTGCATCGCTCAAAGGCGCCAGGCCACGGGCGGCGCGCCATTGTCGCGTGCCTTCCTGCTCGACGAAGTTGGCAAAGGACTCATTGAATTCGGTGTCGTCCTTCACATAGAAGCGCTGGTGCGCGAGCTCATGGAAGATCAACGTGGCCAGGCGCTCGTCCCCCCAATTCATCATTGAACTCATGATCGGGTCATTGAACCAGCCCAAGGTGGAATAGGCCTCGACCCCTCCGATCGATACATCCATGCCCTGTTGCTTGAGCAACGCCGCCTCGCCCCGTGCCGCGCCCTGGCTGTAATAGCCGCGATAGGCCACGCAGCCTGCAATGGGGAAGCAATGGTTCTGGGGGGAGAGGGAAAATTCCTCGGTGGCGAAGACATTCCACACGACATAGGGCCGGCCGATATCGGCGTACAGGCGGTAACTCTGATTGTCGGGCAGGTGCAGATGCTGGCTGGCGAAGGTGCGGGCCTTCTGCGCTTGTGCAAGGCGGTCACGCAATAATTGCGGGCGAGAGGGATCAGCAATGACCTGCGCCACCGGCTCCCGGGCCTGCAACAACTGCCACTGGCCACTCGCCAACTGGCTGTAATAACTGACACTGGAGCAACCGCTGAGCAGCCCCACCAACAACCCCGGAAGAAAACGCCTGACCATGCCCCGACTGCTCCTGGGTAATTTGCTCGCCAGCCTATCGCGCCAGCACGGAATTTTTCCATGCCTGGGCATGTTTATACTCATGGGGAGTCTGTTGCCATCGGCAGCGGGCTCATACCTTTTCTTTCGTTGAGTGCCTGCCATGCGTCCGCTATTGCTTACCGTCGCCGCCCTGTTTCTCAGCGCCTGTGCCTCGACGCCCATCCCGCCGGTCGACCCCAAACAGGCCTGGGTCGATTTCGCCACGCCGACACCGGGCGCAAAACTGGTGATGGCCCAGCGACTGGACGGCAAGAACCTTCCGGACGGACGCTTCTTCCAGGTGCCGCCGGGCAGTCATGAGTTGATGGTGCGCTTTGATTTCGAGGTGCCGACCGGCGGCAGCCTCAATGGCTTTGGGCAAACGAGCGACCGTACCTGTTTCATCACCCTGCAGTATGACCATTTCGAGGCCGGCCAACGTTATCGCCTGGAAGGGCGCTCATTGGCCTTCACGCCGAATATCCGGCTGTATAACGCCGCTCGCCAATTGCTGGCTGAAGAACGCAGCGTCAACTGCCTGTGATCAGTCGTTATTTTTCTGATAGATGATGCGCTTGGTGCCGTTTTCGCACGTACCGACAATCATCGCGCTGTCATGATTCTTGGCTTCTTCGGCGGTGATGATTTCCAGGGTGTAGGACGGAATCGCCTTGGCCTGGATATTCACTTCGATCTCTTTCCTGAGCTCTTCACAATCTTTTGGAGCGGCCACGGCCGATGTGGCCAGCACAGCGCAGATGATCGCCAAGGCAAAACGTTTCATGTGTGAAGCTCCCTGAATGCATGCGCACGGGTGTGCGCCTAAGGCTGCATAGGCTATAGGACCACATCGGGGAAACACGAGTTCTGATTTAACGCACAACTGAATGTGGGAGGGGGCTTGCCCCTCTCACATTTTTAAGACGGTGTCAGTTGACCAGCGTGGCATCCAGGCTGATTTTCGCATTCAGCACCTTGGACACCGGGCACCCTTCCTTGGCCTTTTTGCTCAATTCATCGAACTGCGCCTGGCTGGCGCCGGGGATCTTGGCCTTGAGCACCAGGTGCACGGCGGTGATCGCAAAGCCGCCCTCGACCTGGTCCAGGGTCACTTCGGCCTGGGTGTCGATGCTGTCAGCCTTGAGCCCGGCGTCGCCCAGGATCATGGAAAAGGCCATGGAGAAACAGCCGGCGTGGGCCGCACCAATCAGTTCTTCAGGGTTGGTGCCCTTGCCGCCTTCGAAACGGGCCTTGAAGCCGTAGGGCGCTTCGCGCAGTACGCCGGTTTCCGTAGAAATGGAACCCAAGCCAGTCTTCAGATCACCTTCCCAATGCGCGGATGCTTTTTTAACGATACTCATAGCTGTCTCCTCGAACGTGGTTTTGCGTCAGTAAGGGTTCTGAGGATAGTCGCCCCTGCAAAGTTCATCTTGTCGGAGAAACCTAGCAATTTAGTAGGAAATTTCACCCTCGCTATTGAATCTCGGGTATATGCCCTCATTGCATAGAACATGCACATGAAGCGGCAGGTTTTGGTTCGTCTAAAAAGCCTGCGCCCCCCATTTGGAGAAGCAGGCTTATGAAATCGCTGTCCGACGTGAAGTTCTCAACCCTCGACCTGGTGCCCGTACGGGCCAATGGCAGTCCGGCGCAGTCACTGCGCAACTCCCTGGACCTGGCCCAGCACGTGGAAAAATTCGGCTACCACCGTTTCTGGGTGGCGGAGCACCACAATATGGACGGTATCGCCAGTTCGGCGACCTCAGTACTGCTGGGCTACCTGGCCGGTGGCACCTCGACCATCCGCGTCGGCTCCGGTGGCGTGATGCTGCCCAACCACGCGCCGCTGGTGATCGCCGAGCAGTTCGGCACCCTGGAAAGCCTCTACCCCGGGCGTATCGACCTGGGCCTGGGCCGCGCTCCCGGCTCCGACCAAATGACCGCCCGCGCCCTGCGCCGTGAGCGCTCCGGCAGCGCCGACGACTTCCCGGAAGATGTGGCCGAACTGATGGCCTACCTGGGCCCACGCACCCCCGACCAACGGGTGATCGCCGTACCGGGCACCGGTACCAACGTGCCGGTCTGGCTGCTGGGTTCCAGCCTGTTCAGCGCGCAACTGGCGGGGGAGCGCGGTTTGCCCTACGCCTTCGCCTCCCATTTCGCACCGCGCCTGATGCATGAGGCGATTCGCGTGTACCGCAACCACTTCAAGCCTTCCGCCGTGCTCGACAAGCCCTACGTGATGCTCGGCATTCCGCTGGTGGCCGCGGATACGGATGAGCAAGCCGATTACCTGGCCACTTCGGTGTACCAGCGCATCCTGGCGCTGATGCGCGGGCAGAGCCTGGTGCAGCGCCCACCGGTGAAAACCATGGATGGCCTGTGGCTGCCCCATGAAAAAGACGCGGTCGGCAGCTTCCTCGGCCTGGCGATGGTGGGCAGCCCGGCGAAGATCCGCGCCAAACTGGAGGTGTTGATCGAACAGACCGGCGCCGACGAATTGATCTTCACCTGCGACCTGTACGAGCACGCCGACCGGATTCATTCCTACGAACTGCTGGCGCAGTTGATGAAGGGCTAAACCCCAGGCGAAAAAAAACCGACGCACCTGCGTCGGTTTTTTATGTCCGGAGCACGGGATTAACCGCGCTTGTAGACGATTTCCTTGGTGCCACCTTCGCAGGTGCCGACCACTTTTTCGGACGAGGCGCCTTTATCCACCACTTCCAGCGAATAATGCTGAACGCCTTTCGCATCCAACTTTGCTGCAATCTCGCTTTTCAGCTCTTCACAAGGCTTGCCCGCCGCCAGGGCTGTGCCCGCCATGCTCAACAAACCTACCGCCAACAGGAACTTCTTCATCCGTTACTTTCCTTGCGCTGATCGAAAAGAGCATGCCGATGCTTGTCGCATCGGCCCCCATTGTTTGTAGCGCAGGTTATGGCAATCGGCCAGCCGGCAAGTTCAACCGACTCGATCAACTACTGGCAATTCGGAACCCCACCTTCAGCGTCACCTGGAAGTGCGCGGCCTTGCCGTCCTTGATATGGCCACGGGTTTCCGTCACCTCGAACCACTCCAGGTGCTTGATGCTCTTGCTGGCTTCGGCCAGGGCGTTGTTGATCGCATCTTCGATGCTGGTGGTCGACGAGCCGACCAATTCGACTTTCTTGTAGGTGTGATGATCAGACATGGGGTTTCTCCTGAGAATGGTCAATAAAGCCTAGCAGTCAATGTTCATACTGCTTCTGGCGACCATTACGGCCTGAAAGTTCAGATTTACTGCACTTTCTGAAACCGGCGCAGTCGGTATCTACACACGCCACTCAATCACTTCAGGAGAGTCCACATGGCCAACACTTCTTTACGCAAAGCGTCGCTGGAAAGCATGGAAGCCGAGATTTCGAGCCTGCTCAAGTCCCTTGAGAGCCTCAAGGATGATGCGTCCGATGAGTCGCGCAAAACCCTGAAGGCCCTGAAAAGCAACGCCGAGAATGCCCTTAAGCACTCGCGCCACCTGATCAGCGACGCCTACGAAGAAAGCAAAGTCAAAATCCGCGAAACCGGTGTCGCCACCCGCGACTACGCACAAGAGCACCCATGGACCACCGCTGGCGTTGCCGTTGGCGCACTGGGCCTGCTGGCGGCTTACCTGCTGTGCAAGCGCGGTGACTGATACGCCGGCTAGCCCGGTTGGCGCAACAGCTCAGCCTTGAGCCACTGCGCCAGCTGCCGAGCGCGCCCGTCTGCGGCGCGCTTGGGCAGCCACAATGCCAGGTGCGCCGGGGTTTCACTGAACCCCCACGGCGCTACCAGGCGACCCGCTCGCAGGTCCTCTGCCACCAGCGGTTGCGGCGCAATGGCCACCCCCAGCCCAGCCACTGCCGCCTCCAGCAAATAATACAAATGCTCAAACCCTTGCCCGAGCTTCAATGCTCCTGGCTCGATGCCGTGCTGCTGCGCCCAACTCGGCCAGGCTTGCGGGCGCGAGGTGGTGTGCAACAGTGCTTCACCGCACAGCGCCGAAGCGGGCGCTTGGCGCAAGCGCTCGTAACCGGCGAAACGCGGGCTCATTACCGGGCCGATGCGCTCGCTGGCCAGCTCATACACCTGCATATCCGCCGGCCACGGTGGCTCGGCAAATACCAATAGGGCGTCCAGCCCGGGCCGCCGCGGGTCGAGATCGCCTTCGCCGGCCGACAAATGCAGGCGCAAGTCGGGCAGGTCGGCATTCAAACGGCCCAAGCGAGGAATGAACCAGCGCGCCAGCAAACTGCCGGAACAGCCGAGCACGAACGGGGCATCGGCGCTGCTTTGCGTGAGTTCGGCGCACACATCCCGCAACCGCTCGAACGCCTCGGCACTCGCATCCCGCAGGCGAACACCGGCATCTGTGAGTTTGAGGCCGCGTCCATCCTTGACGAACAGGCTGACACCCAAATGTTCCTCCAGCACTTTCAGCTGACGGCTGACCGCACCGTGGGTCACATGCAACTGCTCGGCCGCCTGGCTGACGCTGTTGAGGCGGGCGGTGGCTTCGAATGCGCGCAAGGCATTGAGGGGGGGAAGGTCTCGGCTCATCTGTGAGTTTTCCTGACAGGTTGCGTCGATCTTATCGGTTTTCAGCGTCAGGCGTCAGGGGTAGAGTGGCCGTCATTGTTTCTTACACACCTTCTTTCCAGGAGCGCCCCATGACTCAGTCCCAGACCGATCTGCGCAACGGCCCCGACGCCAATGGCCTGTTCGGCGCATTCGGCGGCCGCTACGTGGCCGAAACCCTGATGCCGTTGATCCTCGACCTGGCCCGCGAATACGAAGCGGCCAAGATTGATCCGGCGTTCAATGAGGAATTGGCCTACTTCCAGCGCGACTACGTGGGCCGTCCAAGCCCGCTGTATTTCGCCGAGCGCCTGACTGAGTTCTGCGGCGGCGCCAAGATCTACCTCAAGCGCGAAGAGCTGAACCACACCGGCGCGCACAAGATCAACAACTGCATTGGCCAGATCCTGCTGGCGCGGCGCATGGGCAAGAAACGCATCATCGCCGAGACCGGCGCCGGCATGCACGGCGTGGCCACCGCCACCGTGGCCGCGCGCTTCGGCCTGCAATGCGTGATCTACATGGGCACCACCGACATCGAGCGCCAGCAGGCCAACGTGTTCCGCATGAAACTGCTGGGCGCTGAGGTGATACCGGTGGTCGCCGGCACCGGCACCCTGAAAGACGCGATGAACGAAGCCCTGCGCGACTGGGTCACCAACGTCGACGACACCTTCTACCTGATCGGCACCGTGGCCGGCCCGCACCCCTACCCGGCGATGGTGCGTGATTTCCAGGCCGTGATCGGCAAGGAAACCCGCACCCAGCTGCAAGCCCAGGAAGGCCGCCTGCCCGACAGCCTGGTGGCATGCATCGGTGGCGGCTCCAACGCGATGGGCCTGTTCCACCCCTTCCTGGATGACACCAGCGTCGAAATCATCGGCGTCGAAGCGGCCGGCCACGGCATCGAAACCGGCATGCATGCCGCCAGCCTCAACGGTGGCGTACCGGGCGTGCTGCACGGCAACCGCACGTTCCTGTTGCAGGACGACGACGGCCAGATCATCGACGCCCACTCGATTTCCGCCGGCCTCGACTACCCCGGCATCGGCCCTGAACACGCCTGGTTGCACGACATCGGCCGCGTCCAGTACACCTCGGTGACCGACCACGAAGCGCTCGACGCCTTCCACAAATGCTGCCGCCTGGAAGGGATCATCCCCGCCCTGGAAAGCGCCCACGCCCTGGCCGAAGTGTTCAAGCGTGCGCCAACCCTGCCCAAGGATCACCTGATGGTGGTCAACCTGTCCGGCCGTGGCGACAAAGACATGCAGACCGTGATGCACCACATGGAACAGTCCCAGCAGGAGAAACACTAAATGAGCCGCCTGCACACTCGCTTTGCGCAACTCAAGGAACAAAACCGCGCCGCCTTGGTGACCTTCGTCACCGCTGGCGACCCGGGTTATGACACCTCCCTGGCGATTCTCAAGGGTTTGCCGGCTGCCGGTGCCGATGTCATCGAACTGGGCATGCCGTTCACCGACCCGATGGCCGACGGCCCCGCCATCCAACTAGCCAACATCCGTGCGCTTGAGGCCAAGCAGAATCTGGTGAAAACCCTGCAGATGGTGCGTGAGTTCCGTAAAGACAACCACGACACTCCGCTGGTGCTGATGGGTTACTTCAACCCGATCCACAAATATGGTGTGCCGAAGTTTATTGCCGACGCCAAGGAAGCCGGTGTGGACGGCCTGATCGTGGTCGACATGCCGCCTGAGCATAACGGTGAGCTGTGCGACCCGGCTCAGGCAGCAGGCATCGACTTTATCCGCCTGACCACGCCGACCACCGACGACGTGCGCCTGCCCACCGTTCTCAACGGCAGCTCCGGCTTTGTGTACTACGTGTCCGTGGCCGGTGTGACGGGGGCTGGCGCCGCCACCCTGGAACACGTCGAAGAAGCCGTGACCCGCCTGCGTCGGCATACCGACCTGCCGATCAGCATCGGTTTTGGTATCCGCACGCCGGAACAAGCCGCGGCCATCGCGCGCCTGGCCGATGGTGTAGTGGTGGGCTCAGCGCTGATCGATCACATCGCCAACGCCAGCAACGATCAACAAGCGATCGATGGGGTATTGAGCCTGTGCGCGGCGCTGTCGGAAGGTGTCCGTAACGCCCGTAAGTAAACGCCATGTAGCCAGAGGTAAAGTTCCTGATACAGAGGAATCAACGCGCGCAATCACGGCCTAAACAGCAAGACCAAGGGATTTCGAACCTCGTTCGAGATCCCTTTTTTTGTATGTGTGCCCTGAGGAATACCCGATGAAAATGCCTAAATCCGTGATTGCCGGTCTTGGTGTGCTGGTGCTTGGCGCCAGCGCCCTGGTGCACGCCGCACCGCCCGACCAGCGCGATGACGACCGTGGCGGCCCGCAAGGCCAGCACGAGCAGCGTGGCGATGACCATCGGGGCCCACCGGACGATCGACGTGGCGGCCCGCCCCGGGACTTCGGCCCCGTGCGCCAGATCATCCATGACAACCACGGCCAGTTCTCCCGGGGCGCGCCGCCGCCGCCCAACGTGCGCCTGGTACGCGGTCAGCCGCTGCCCCGTGGGTACTACGGCGAACGCCTGGACAACCGCGCCCTGGCACGCCTGCCGGTCTACCCAGGTTATGAATGGCGCCGCTCGGGGCCGGATGTGGTGCTGATTGCCGTAGGGACAGGCATCGTCTACGAGATTCTGGACGGTGTGCTCAACTAAGCCTTTCCACAGGCCACTGTAGGAGCGAGCTTGCTCGCGAAAAACGTCCTGACGACGCGCTCATCCAGAATGCCCGCGTTATCGTTGACGATCTTCGCGAGCAAGCTCGCTCCTACAGTTAAACGGTTGTGTTAAAGCTCGATGCGTTCGACTTTGCCTACGAGCAATATGTAGGAAAGTGCCCCAAGCAACGCCAGCAACGCGATGTAGGTAATCGCCGGTGCAAACGAATCCCCGCTGGCCAGGAAGCCAATCACGATCGGTGTGGCAATCGCCGCCAGGTTGCCGATGAAGTTAAATACCCCACCGGTCAGCCCCAACAAGCGCGCAGGTGCCAGGGTCGACACCAGCGACCAGGTAATCGACGCCAAGCCATTGCCAAAGAACGCCACCGCCAGGAACGCAATCACCCACGCCGTCGAATCCACATAGTTGGCGCCAATGATCGCCGTGGAAATCAGCAGCCCGCCAATGATCGGCAATTTGCGTGCAAACCCTACCGACGCCCCCCGGCGAATCAGCCAGTCGGAGAAAATCCCGGAACACAGCACACCCACGAACGCCGCCAGGAATGGCAACGACGCGAGCAGGCCGGACTTGATGAAGTCCATGCCGCGATATTTCACCAGGTAGGTCGGGAACCAGGTCAGGAAGAACCACAACGTGGAGTTCAGGCAGAACTGGCCGAGGTAGATGCCCCAGAGTTTGCGCTTGCTCAGCACAATCCCCAGGTCGACCCAACTGAACGGTGCCTTGACCGCTTTCGCCTGCATATCCACCAAACCGCCGCCTTCACGGATCAACTCGATCTCGGCCACGTTGGCGCCTTTAAAATCCTTAGGCTCGCGATACACCGCGTACCAAACCAGCGCCCACAGAATGCCCACGCCACCGGTGGCTACAAACACCATATGCCAGCCGAATGCGTGCTGCAGCCAGGCCAATACCGGCGTGAGGAACGCCAGCCCTACAAACTGCCCGGAGGTATAGACGCCAATCGCAGTGGCCCGCTCACGCTCAGGAAACCAGGTAGTGACCACGCGGCTGTTGATGGGATACGCCGGGGCTTCCAGGGCACCCACCGCCATGCGCAGGACGAACAGCGCGATAAAGCTGGCGGCGAAGCCCAGCATCACGGTGGCAATCGACCACAGCAGCAGGGCCGCCGTGTAGAGAATGCGCGGCGGCACGCGGTCGACCAACCAGCCGCCGGGGATCTGCATGGCGGCGTAAGTCCAGCCGAACGCGGAGAAAATCAACCCGACATGCACCGGGTCGATGCCCAGCTCGCTGGTCAACGCCGGGGCGGCAATCGACAGGTTGCTGCGGTCGAGGTAGTTGATCACCACGGTGATAAACAGCAGCACCATGATGAAAAAACGCTTTCTGGTAGGCGTGACTAAAGAAGCCTGCCCGGTGAAGGATTCAGGGTGCATGGGGGTTGCCTCTTCTTATGTTTATTGAGGACTGAAACTGAGCTGACTGAAGAAATCGGATCAAAAAATGTGGGAGGGGGCTTGCCCCCGATTGCAGTCTGAAGTGCGCCCCAGAAGTTGGACACCCATCCAATTTCTGGGGCGTTTTCATGAGCAAGTACACCACGCAGTTCAAGCTATCTGCCATCACCGCTTTCCTTGAGCGAGGCCGAGGGTTTCGCCGGGTCGCCGCTCAATTTCAAATGGACCCCACCTTGCTTCGTCGTTGGGTCGAGGCTTATCGATTACACGGTGAGGCCAGCTTGAGCAGTACCGGCCAGCGTTACAGTGCCTTGTTCAAGTTCTCTGTTCTACGGTGCATGTGGGATGACTCCCTTTCCTTGCGCCGCGCAGCGGCGCTTTTCAACTTGGGGGATTCCACTCAGGTGGGCAGATGGCAACAGCAGTATTACAGTGGCGGTATTGAAGCCCTGGAGTCAGGGAAAAGAGGACTGAGCACCGCTATGCCTAAACCACCTGCTAAACCACGCAAAACCGCTGCCCCACTCACCAGCCCTGAGCCTGAGCACAAGACGTTACTTGATGAGCTCCAATACCTACGGATGGAGAACGCTTATCTAAAAAAGCTTGGGGAGTTAGGCGAGGCGGTGATGAGGCGGGAGAAAGAACAGAAGAAAAAGCCCGATTAGTCAGTGAGCTTAAGCAACACTTTCCCTTGCGTGACTTGCTCAAGCTAGTGAGCCTTGCGCGAAGTACGTACTACTACCAACTCAAGGCGATGGGCGTTGCGGACCGACTTTCCTCGATCAAAGCTTCTATCCAGACCATCCAAAACGAGCATAAGGGCCGCTTTGGTTACCGTCGGATGACGCTAGAACTACGTAAAGAAAGATCGCTGATCAACGGTAAAACGGTACGACGACTGATGGGGGAGCTGGGTCTGAAATGCACGGTGCGGCCTAAGAAATACAGGTCGTATAAAGGGCCGATGGGCGAAGTGTCGCCCAACACCTTGGCTCGTCAGTTCGAGGCTGAGCAACCGAATCAGAAATGGGTGACGGATGTCACCGAGTTCAAAGTGGCCGGCAAAAAGCTGTACTTGTCCCCAGTTTTGGACTTGTACAACGGAGAAATCGTGGCCTATCAGACGGCAATACGTCCCCAATATGCCTTGGTGGGCGAGATGCTGGAAAAAGCTATTGAAGGCTTACCTGAGGGCGGCAAGCCAATGCTGCATTCAGATCAAGGCTGGCACTATCGATATCCAAAGTACCGGGAGAGGCTAGAAAAAGCAGGGCTGGAGCAAAGCATGTCACGCAAAGGAAACTGCCATGACAACGCCACAATGGAGAGTTTCTTCGGCACGCTGAAGTCAGAGTTCTACTATCGGGAAAGCTTTGAAAGCGTGGAGCAGTTGCAAGCGGGGCTGGATGAGTACATCCATTACTACAACCATAAGCGAATCAAAGTGAAGCTTGGCGGACTGAGCCCTGTAGCGTACAGGACCCGGTCCGCTGTAGCCTAACCAACAGCTGTCCAGCTTTTGGGGCGCACTTCA